>JAGLDH010000135.1 GCA_023145835.1 Methylococcales bacterium | reverse complement strand
CACACTTTCCAGGCGTGCGCCTTCGACCGCTCGGCCAGCTCTCCTATTTCTGATATTCAACGATCGTTGAACAGCAAGAAATTCTAATGTAATTAAACTTATTTTGCAATCTATTTAACCTTTTAATGCTTCTAATTCATCCCACCGGGTGTAAGCTAGTTCTAACTCTTGCTCTATTTCTTTTATTTTCCCTAAGGTTTCATCAATTTTACTTTGTTCTTGTTTATAAAACTCAGCACCACTGATGAGTATTGTTAATTTTTCTTGATTAGTTTCCAATTGATCGATTCTAGCGGGTAACTGGTCTAATTCTTTTTGTTCTTTAAAACTTAGTTTTTTCTTAGGCTTAGCTTTAGGCTTTTCCTTGTTATCCGATTCAACTGGCTTGCTTTTTATTGCTTGTTGTTTACGCTCTTCTGCTAAAGCGAACCATTCTGCATACCCTCCGATATATTCATTTACAGTTCCTTCATGTTCAAAAACAAAAACACTGGTCACTACATTGTCTAAGAATGCTCTGTCATGACTAACAAGCAATAAAGTTCCTTCATACTCCACTAGTTTTTCTTCTAGCATCTCTAAGGTTTCTAAATCTAGATCATTAGTCGGCTCATCCATGATGATAACATTAGCTGATTTGGTAAATAATCGAGCAAGCAATAAACGATTTTTTTCACCCCCTGATAAACTTTTTACAGGGGATCTTGCTCTTGCTGGTGTAAACAAAAAATCAGCTAAATATGACATCACATGCCTTGGTACTCCAGCAATTTCAATAAAATCATTCCCATCAGCCACTGTATCAGCCACAGTTATTTCAGGGTCTAATTGTTCTCTTAATTGATCAAAATAAGCTAGTTTTATTTTAGTGCCCTGCTCTACCTCTCCATTGGTTGGCTTTATTTCTTTGAGTAATAATTTTAATAAAGTTGATTTTCCTGCACCATTTGGGCCGAGCAAACCAATTTTATCTCCTCTCTGAATGACTGTTGAAAAATTTTTAATGATGAGTTTATCGTCATAGCCAAAGCTAACATTTGATGCTTCAATTACTTTTTTACCTGAAGCATCTCCTTTGCTCAGGTTTAATTTGGTCGTGCCTTGAACATTTCTTCTTTGTGATCGCTCATCACGCAGCCTTTTTAGGGCTCTTACTCGTCCTTCGTTACGGGTACGTCGTGCTTTAATACCTTGTCTAACCCAGACTTCTTCTTTAGCTAGTTTTTTATCAAACTCTGCATTTTGGTTTGCTTCATCTTCTAATGCGGCTGCTTTGCGTCGTAAATAATCTTGATAATTTCCCGGCCAAGACACCAAGTTTCCTCTATCTAAATCGACAATACGAGTGGCTAGTTTTTGTAAAAAAGCCCTATCATGCGTAACAAATAAAACGGCTCCTTGAAATGCCAGAACCTGTTCTTCTAGCCAAGCAATACTTTCAAAATCTAAATGATTAGTTGGCTCATCTAATAACAGTACTTCTGGCTCTATCACCAATGCTTGAGCAAGAGCAACTCGTCTTTTCCAGCCGCCTGATAAACTACTTATTTTGACATCTGCAGGTAAATTTAACTTTGATAATGTAGATTCCACACGTGTCTGAAAATGCCAACCATTATGCGCTTCTAACTTATGCTGTAAATCGCCTAATTTTTTTAAGGATTGCTCACCTCCATCCATGGTTTCCAATAAATGATGATATTCAGAAATCCATCTACCTAATTCTCCTAAACCACTGGCAACAGAATCATAAATAGTGGCCTCATCATCTAAATCAGGCATTTGCTCTAGCCATGCAAGTTTTAGTTGAGGCTCACGCCACACTTCACCATTATCGGCATGGACATTACCCGCAATAATTTTCATTAATGTCGATTTACCTTCACCATTACGTCCTAACAACCCAACTCGTTCCCCTGGGTCTAATTGAAAATCTGAGTTTTTGAGTAAGGCATGTGTTCCATAAGCAATGGAGACGTTGTTGAGTCGTATTAATGGCATTTGTTTTGCAAATATCTTCTAAGTAAATCCAACGCTTTAATAGCTGCTTGGTCTTGTTTTCGTTTAATGGGACCCGTTGTTGTTAATGTTTGCTGGAAAATCCCGTGAGGTGTTAACAAAGCATTATATAGAATAATACTTTGCTCTTTATGATGAAATTGTTCTTTATTACCTTTATATAGCTGAACAAGTATTAAATCTGAATGTTGGTTTTCTTTCAGTTTGTTGGCAATAGCTTGGACTGTATTTTCTAACCCATCTTGCTCAGGTATTTTTAATTGATCTAAAACAGCATCAATTGATTGAGTATAGTTTGATCCATGCAACCAACCCTGCCCAATACATTTGGCAGCTATTAGCCCTTGAGTAGCCGTTTCTTGAACCCATAATGTGTAGTTTTTATCTTGCATTAAATGTCCTATAACATTAACAAGATCCGTTGTTGATTTATTTAAATCATCAATAGCATAGACAGGATCTCCAATTATATTAATAACTTGATCAACACAATGATTGATTTCTACATCTGTAGCATCAGCAGGAAATAGTAATTTAGTTTGTACTTCATCTGTTTTAGCTCTAAACCCTAATTGTACAGCTTCGGGTAATAAAAAATTATCGAGCTTTTGTTGTAAATCAGACTCCCCTATCCCTATAGTTTTAATTGCAATAAGTTTACTTGCTTGTAAAACAAACCATTCTTCTAATTTTTTTTGTACCAGTTCATTAAAAATATGCTTCATTTCTGAAGGAACTCCAGGTAAAAAAACAAACCAACATTGATTGTTTTTTATTGCAAACCCAGGAGCAGAACCTAAAGCGTTATCTAATCGTAACGCACCTTGAGGAAAATAAGCTTGTTTACGATTAGATTCCGCCATTACCCTGTTTCGACGAGAAAAATATTTTTCAATTTTTTCTAAAGCAACAGGGTCTAGTTGTAAGGGACTATTAAACGCTCGTGCCACTGCTTCTGCTGTTAAATCATCGGTTGTAGGCCCTAATCCTCCGGTACAGATACAAAGGTCGGCTCGCTGAGAAATCTCATCTAGTAAATCAACCAAATCCTGTAATTTATCCCCAACAGCTGTATGACGATGAATAACAAACCCCATTTGAGTTAATCTCTGAGACATCCAGGCAGCATTGGTATCAGTCACCTGACCGCAAATCACCTCTTCCCCTTGGGAAAATATTTCTGCTATGGGTTGATTCATAATAAGTTATAGACAAAGGGTAAAGTAAGCATGCTACATAGTGTCGTCACAGTAACAGCCATAGCATAAAGTGAGCTGTCCAGTTTATATTGATCACAAAATACAATCCCCAAAACCATACTTGGCATTGCCATATCTAAAACTGTTGCTGCTTTATGGAGGTCATCCATGGTCATATAGCGAACCATTTCAATAATAATTAAAGGCATTATCATTAATTTAATGATAATAACGGGAATAATATAAGGAACATTTTTCCATCGAAGTGCATTCCAACTAAGCGCCAACCCTAAAGAAAACAACATGATGGGTACGACAGCAGATGATAGCTGTTTTAATACACCATCAAGCCATATGGGAGCTGAAATATGATTTAGGTTGAGTATAATAGCGATGAACGCAGCCCAAAAAGGCGGCGTATTTAAAAAAAATATGATAGCTCTTTTGTCCTTTTCATCTTCACCATAATGTCGTGCAATCATAACTCCTAAAGTAAAAAGTAGAGGTGCTATTGCAAATAGATCTAATTGTATTGCAACAGACCTTGCCCAACTACCAAAGGTTTGTTCCAATACAGGCAACCCCAAATAAGTCACATTTGGAAAAGCAGAAGCTAGCATAATTGCCCCCGCTTGCGGATTATTAAATTTAAATAATTTAACAACCAACCAGACAATAAATAAAATTAAAAGGGTGCCAAAAATACCTATCAAAGTATATTCTAAGGATCCTACGCCTATCTCTACTGACCATAAAACATCTAAAATCAATGCAGGTAAAAAGACGTAATAAACAACTGTTGTTAAAACTGGTCTTGTTTGCTCTGCAGTTAATCCAGCAGGTTTAATAAGTCGCCACCCTGATCCACAGGCCATAATCAAGGTCATTTGTATCAATATTAAAGTCATCTTATTCTTTTATTGTTCATACTCTATTTTAGCATTGGGTTAATAATTATTCTGGTAATATACTATGCGAATATATATTATTAACTTAAAAAAACACTGTATGACGATATCTTTTATTTCTACAAAACCTATCCCTGTCCGAGAAAGATTAATTATGGCTTTAGATGTACCTAGCATTCCTGAAGCGCAAGCTTTAGTTGAAGAACTAGGCGATTCTGTTGTTTTTTATAAAGTCGGTATGGAGTTGTTTATGTCGGGTGACTATTTTGGTTTTATTGAATGGCTAAAGGCTCGTGATAAAAAAGTATTTGTTGATTTAAAGTTTTTTGATATTTCCGCAACAGTCGGTCGTGCTATCAAAGCGTTAAGCAACAAAGGTGTTGATTTAGCAACAATCCATGGAAATGATGCCATTATGGAAGCTGCAGCTGAAAATAAAGGTGATTTAAAAGTACTTGCTGTGACTGCACTCACCAGTCTTGATCGAGGTGACCTAGATGATTTAGGTTTTAAATGTGATGTGCAAGAATTAGTTCTCTCGCGAGCAAAACGTGCTTTACAAATTGGTTGTGACGGTATTGTTTCTTCTGGCCTTGAGGTTTCAATGCTAAGAGAAGAATTAGATCATCGCTTATTAGTGATTACACCCGGTATTAGACCTGTTGACAATCGAGTCGATGATGATCAAAAAAGAGTTGTTAGCGTTGAACAAGCCTTTCAAAATGGAGCCGATTATATTGTTATTGGTCGCCCTATTCGTGATGCTGAAAATCGTAAAGAAATAGCGGATAAAATCCAAGGGCAGATTGCATCTCAATTTTAGTGACGACATAAAAAAAGCGCGGTTTTATCCGCGCTTTTTTACCTATTTTTTCGATTACCAGTTATAACTTAAAGTCGCATAAATATTACGTCCAGGCATAGCAACACGGCCATTTGTACGCTTATGGTTTTCATACCCCCCTAAATGATCATAGTGCTTGCTATCCAATACATTTTCAATACCCGTTCCAATCACAATGCCTGAGTATGGTTCATATTTACCACGTAGATTTAACAACATATAACCTTTGGTTTTTTGTTCATCACCAATGTTATCTCTAAATCCGATGACATTTCCCTGATCAGCATAAAAAACACCTTCAATAGCACCCATCCATCCAGACTGCTCATAGGTTACCTGAGCGCGGCCATTGAGTGGTGCAATTCGGTACAAATCATTATCATCAGTTGGTGAGTTAACTCTCAATCCACGCACATAATTCAGACCAGCATCAAACCGCCAGTTCTCGTTAAAGGAATAACCGGCTTCTAAATCTACTCCAAATAGTTGAGCTTGAATATTAGTAAACTGTAGAATGTTTTTACCCCGAGCTTGTGCTTTAAGTGTTCTTTCACCTTGAATATAATCATCTACATAATGATAAAAGAAGCGAGGAGAAATATAAGCATTATCATTATGCCAATCAAAAGCTATATCAAATTGATAGGCTGTTTCATGTTCTAAACCCAAATCACTTATATAAGTGTTTCCATCTGCTAAACCACCAACAGCTGATAAATTAGTAAATAAATACAATTCCTGATATGTGGGAGCTCTATTTTTTCGACCAAAACCAAACTCAATATCCAATTCATCAGATGCTGAATAACGAAGAACCGTTGTTATATCAACTTCATTAAAATTTCGTTTCCTATCTACATTATTAAACGCAGCAATAGCTTTAGCCATTGGCTTCGGCCCCGAAACTTCACCTGCATTCATCCAAGTGTGAGTATATCTGGCACCTAATTCTAAAAATAAATCTTCATTAATTTCACCCGCCCACTCAGTAAAAAAACTATATCGATCTCTTTCTACATCGTTGAAAGGGTTAACCTTGATAGTCTTCCCTCCTTTTGGCCCGCCATCTGTTGCGCTGGTTCCAACCCTTGTAATCAAAGCATCGTGATTAGAGTTATCCCCATTGATTCCTACAGAAAAATCACCTTTGAATAATGGCATTGAAAAAGCCAAATCAACGCCTCCAGCTTCAACAAGAGTCCGGTTAGATACGTTATCACGCTCGGGTGTACCCCCATTGCGCATTACGGTATTGCTCATCAAATGACGCATTTTTTGATAAAAAATATTGGTCTTCAGCTTATAGCCATCACCTAAATTCCAACTATAGTTTGCATCATATAAACCACCTCTTACATAAACTATATCCATTGGTAATGCAGGTGTTCCTGTATGCCCTGTATTATTATTACTGTAATTTATACCAAATTCATGATTATCTCGTTGATAGGCATAGCCACCAGTAAATGCTTCTCGATCATATCGCGTATTCTTTTGCTTCTGATTATTCCTGATTTTATAATCTCGACCTTGCTCTTTACTTCCACTTAAATATAACTTGTGGTTATCTGTTGCAACAGCACCTAAAAGCGATCCAAAATGTCCATCTTCAACAGAACCATATCCCATTGATGCTACACCACTCGTCTCTATGCCATCACCTACAGCAAATCTTCCTTTTTTTGATTCTGCGTGCATAGACCCACCAAAAGACTCTATTCCACTACTAACTGGTGCGATCCCTCTATGAACAGTTAATTTTCCTGTTAAAGGAGCAGGAATATGACTAAGAGGTGGATCCATACTGTTGGGACCCACCTCTTTCATATTAGCACCATCAATAGAAATATTAATACGATTACCGTACATGCCTCTGTATGACGCAATACCTGTAAGAGGGCCATTTCGGTTAACATTGGCACCTGGAACTCGCTTTAAAAGTGATGCAGTATCTTTTAAACCTGATGAGTCAGGAGCCGTGCCAAAAGTACCGGCTCGCATCACATTCCCTTCAACAACAATATTTGGAAGTTGTTCATATTCAGCTACAGCAGTTAATGGTATTACTAATGAACTAGCAATAGCTAAACTAATTTTTGTTTTCAAAGTCATTCTCTTTTCATTTATAAATCAACGATAATAATTATATCAGCATATTCTATTCCACTTTTAATTGTTTTTTAAACAACAAGAACCTGCAAAAATACAACAACCCAACTTTAAATAAACTATGCTATATAACTACTTAAATACAAGTCATATCCCTTATTTTAAATAATTCAGTTATAATTCTTTTATTTTATTTTTCCTTTACAGTAAATCATTATTATATTAAGCCAACTTATGGATTTATAAGATTTAATAGTATTAAATCGACATTTTTTAGAACAGCGGCTTCTTTTTATTTCTATCTTTAGCTCACTATGCTACTGTAATCGACTTATGGAATTTCATCTTACTTTTAGCACGTCTTATTTAGTCGCTTTTACCATGGGCTTGTTCAGTAGCCTTCACTGTATTGGTATGTGTGGATCAATTATTGGTACTTTAACTCTGAGCCTAAAGCCTGATGTTAGAAACAATAAAAAAACTTTATTTACTTATGTCCTAAATTATAATGTTGGACGTATTTTTAGTTATACATTAGCTGGATTACTTGTTGGCCTTGCAGAAGCGCTTGTTTCTCTCCCTCTCGGCTTAGACCATGGACATAGATTTTTACAATTATTATCTGCAATGATTATGATTGGAGCAGGATTCTATATTGCTGGATGGTTTCCTCGTTTTGCATATATCGAAAAAGTGGGAGCACGACTATGGAAACACTTAGAACCTTACGGAAGAAAGCTTATCCCGGTAAAAACACGAGTACATGCATTTTTTTTTGGTATAGTTTGGGGGTGGCTACCCTGTGGTCTAGTATATGCAGCGCTAGCACTAGCTGCAACAACGGGTGACATATCACGTAGCTCATTAACTATGCTTGCTTTTGGCCTAGGTACTTTGCCATCAGTAATGGGACTTGGTATAATGACAAGTATATTAACTAAACTATCTAGAGCACACCGATTTAAACAGATAATCGGCTTGCTTTTAGTGTTGATTGCTGTAGTTGCTGCATTCCCTGAGCTTAATCCAATGCGCTTGCAGCATCTTTAGCACCTAAACGTATTAATTGAAAGAGCACCCTAATTATGGATTATTTCAGTTCTAATATTGGTCAATCTCCTGCTTTTGAGTCCATCATTCGTAGTGCAAAAATGGTTGCAACTACGGATGTAACAATATTAATAAAAGGAGAAACAGGAACAGGAAAAGAAATGCTTGCTACTGCTATTCAAAAAGATAGCACTCGAGCAAACAAACCTTTTATTACTTTAAACTGTGCAGCATTAGCCGAAGGGCTCGTTGAGTCCGAGTTATTTGGCCACAAAAAGGGAGCCTTTACGGGAGCTATTGCTAATAAACAAGGCTTATTTCAAGCTGCAAACGGTGGCACCTTATTTTTAGACGAAATAAACTCTTTGCCCATTACTATCCAAACAAAACTCCTTCGTTTTTTAGAATCAGGAGAATGCTTAGCAGTTGGAGAAACCAAACCCTATATTGTTGATGTACGAATTATTGCTGCAACAAATGCAGATCTCAACAAGCAAATAGCTAATGGTAATTTTCGTCAGGATCTGTATTTTCGCTTAAATGTTGTTCCAATAGACCTCCCCACATTGAGTCAACGTACTGAAGACATTGAGGCTTTAGTTAAGCATTTTTTATCTCAATTTTCATCAACTCACTCAATCAAAGCTCCAAAATTTAGCAAACGTACATTTAAAGTATTGCGTGGTTACAAATGGCCAGGAAATATTCGTGAATTACGTAATCTATGTGAACGCCTATGCATCCTATTGGCCGGTCAAACTATTGAGCCAGAAAATCTTCCCCACGAATTCAGTAGCTGTGCTTCAGTCCCAGATAATACAACTTTTATTTTACCAGAGGTTGGCGTTCATTTAGACGACTTAGAGGCTGATATGATTCACCAAGCATTATCTAGAACTAATGGAAACCGCAGTAAATCTGCTAGATTACTTGGCGTATCAAGAGACACATTACTATATCGTATTCAAAAACACGGTATCGCAACCCATTAAAAAAACGCTTACTCTACTGATCAAACAATTTATAGACTTTGGCTTTTCCTGCTTTTTTTAACGAGGCAAAAAGCCTTAATCTATATCGTTGCTATTCTTAAAGACTATTTCTACTATCTCTCATTATCTTTTTTAAATCACTAATAGTACGGTCTAATCCAAAAAATACAGCTTGAGCAACAATTGAGTGCCCTATATTTAACTCTACAATTTCAGGAATCTTACAAATAGATTCTACGTTATGGAAGTTTAATCCATGACCTGCATTCACTTGCAACCCTGCGTTATAAGCATATTCTGCCGCTTTCTGAACTCTAATTAACTCATTTTTTTGCTGATTATTCTTAGCATCAGCATAGCAACCTGTATGTAATTCGACAACAGGCGCTCCCGCTTTAACAGCTGCATCTATTTGTTTAAAGTCAGGATCAATAAATAATGAAACCTCTATGTTCACTTCAGCTAATGCCTGACAAACAGCTTTTACTCTATCTGGATTACTAGCAACATCAAGCCCTCCTTCCGTAGTTAGCTCTTCTCTTTTTTCTGGTACCAAACAACAGGCAGCGGGTTTAACATTAACAGCTATAGCAACCATTTCATCTGTAACTGCCATTTCTAAATTGAGTCGCGTATTTAACATTTCTTGCAATAAATAAACATCCCTATCTTGGATATGCCTCCGATCTTCTCTTAAATGAGCAGTGATCCCATCAGCACCGGCTTGTTCAGCAATTAATGCTGTGAGTATAGGATCTGGATATTTTGTTCCTCTTGCTTCTCTTAGTGTTGCAACATGATCAATATTGACACCTAATAAAATACTATGTTTTTTCATAATTGTTTAATAATTTTTGCCAGTACAAGCCTGCTTTTTAATTTTCTACCTTCTAATTGAAAATCAATAACTTTCCTCATCAATTGTTTAGCTTCGTTCAATGCTTGTATATTCAGGGTACTTCTTGCTTCTAGGGCAAGCAATGTACCTCCAGTAATATATCCATTTATATGCTCAACCATACCTAACTCACCTCTAAATAGATACTTAGCATGGGGGGTCACCACAGCACTCTTATGATTATCATAACTTAACTCAACTCCATACCCAAGACACTCTATTAGATCCAACTCAAAAAACCTTAAAGTCTCTTCAACATTGATTGAAACGTCGTTTAGCAATAACAAACAGCGAAAATATAGGGCATAAATCTCTGGATATGGGTCAAATTTTTGAAGCAACAAAGAAACTAATTCATTAACATAAAAACCACAATACAGTGAGAGCCCTTTTAAACTAAAATTTAAAGAATCCAGTTCTGCATGAGTAAGAATTTTTAAATCATTCTTTCCTATATAAGAAATTTTTAAAGCGGTAAAGGGAAGTAGCAGACCTGCTAATTTAGATTTTCTCTTCCGAACACTTCGTGCCAAAATAGAAACGAGTCCAAACTCTTTAGTCAAAACATCAATAATTAAACTCGTTTCGCGATATTTTCTGTGCTGTAATATAAAAGCAGGTTGCAAATGAACGACTACGTTATTCATGTTAAACCATGTATTAATAGCTAACCAATACAGTATTGGACTAAATAGTTATATCAAGAAGTTAAATCTAAAGAGAACCCTATATTCTTATATAGCATCCATAAAACCTAAGCTTTGTAAAGCGCGCTCATTATTAGCCCACCCTTTCTTAACCTTAACCCAAAGCTGTAAATACACTTTCTTATCAATTAAAGTTTCAATATCCACTCTAGCATCTGAACCAACTTTTTTAAGCATTTCTCCCTGCTTACCAATCACTATATTTTTTTGAGTACTCCTTTCAACCCAAATAACAGCATATATTTTAGTGATTTTTTTTAGCTCTTCATAGCGCTCAATTTCAACGGTTAAAGAGTAGGGCAATTCATCACCTAATCTTCTAGTTAACTTTTCTCTGATAATTTCTGCAGCTAAAAACCGCTCCGGTCGATCAGTTATTTGATTTTCAGGGTAGATCAAATCATTCTTTGGTAATAACTTGAATAATACTTCCTCCAGTCGATCTAAATTTGTCTTTTTTAAAGCTGAAATAGGTAATATTTCTTGAAATGGATATCTATTTTTTGCTTTATCAAAAAAAGCTAATATTGCTTCTTTTTCTTGAACCTTATCTACTTTATTGACCGCTAAAATAACGGGTAAACCAGCTTGCTCTAGTTTTTTGAAGATAACCTCATCGTATTCATGCCATGATAGTCCATCAATTAACCAAACAACCACATCCACACCCATCAAAGCCGTATCAGCTGTTTTATTTAAATAACGATTCAACGCCTTTTTTTCAATCTGGTGCATGCCCGGCGTATCCATAAAAATAATTTGTCCAGCATCCTTCGTATTTATCCCTAAAATACGATGTCTAGTGGTTTGCGGTTTTCTCGATGTAATACTTATTTTCTGTCCTAACATATGATTCATTAACGTTGATTTACCAACATTAGGACGACCAATTAAAGCAACATACCCACAATTCATTATTTTTTCTTCTTCTTATTAATAATTTTCAACATCTGTTCTGCTGCTGCCTGTTCAGCTTTTTTTCTGGAAACTCCTGTCCCAACGCAACTATGATCTGACAGAACAGTTATACATTTAACGCTAAACATTTGTTCATGTGCTGCACCTGTCATTTTAACCAAATCATAAGATGGTAATTCTATTTTTCTTGATTGTAATAATTCTTGTAAAAGAGTTTTTGGGTCTTTATTCCAATTATTAAGATTTATATCAGTAAGTTTTTTGGAAAATAAATTTAACACCCAATCTTTGCAAAACTCTATCCCTTGGTCTTTTAACAAAGCACCCATAATCGCTTCTAAGGCATCTGATAAAATAGAATCTCGCCTATACCCACCGCTTTTTAATTCTCCAGAGCCTAAAATCAAGTAATCACCTAAGCTATGCTCTCTTGCTAATTCAGCCAATGAAGTCTGATTAACTAGACTAGCTCTTAGTCTACTTAAATCACCTTCACTAGCCTCAGGAAACATGTCATATAGTTTATGAGCAATAACAAATCCAAGAATCGAATCACCCAAATATTCTAACCGTTCATTATTACTAGCGCCAGCACTTCTGTGTGTTAAAGCCATTCTTAACCACTTAGGCTCATCAAAAGATAAGCCTAATTTTTTAGCTAAAACTTCTGGATCTTTGGTCACGTACCTTCGCCAACCTCAAACGATTCATTAAATTCAACTAGCACACTTAAATTACCTAATATTGTCTCAACTCTTTCATATTCAAGAGTAACACTCAAAAAATTAGGCCGCTTAATGATATCAAAATCATCAATTATAACTTTATCCACATAATTCATATTTAATCGTTTAGCAAGCGAGATTCTCACTTCACTCTTCCTCATACTTTCAATATCTTCCATTTTTTCTATCGCAGCAAGAGCATTAACTACTTTAGAATGATTGATATAAATAGGTCCAATTTTAAAAGCTAAAAGTACAAAAAAAGCAATTAGCCCTAAAATTATCATCATAGTTATAAACGTTAATCCCGATTGTTTTTTTTCTGAAAAGTTCATTAGTTCTCCAAAGTTAATACACTACTTTTAAGTCTAGACTATTTCAGAATTGTTCCAATCCGATCGAAGCCAAGACCTTTATGATCCCAATCCCAGCTCATCCAAATAAAAAACGCTTTACCTACTAAGTTTTCTTCAGGGACAGTCCCCCAGTAGCGGCTATCATTACTATTATCACGGTTATCACCCATTACAAAATAATGCCCTTCTGGAACAACAAAAACTCCTTCTACCGAGGGCTGATCAGAATTAACTAAAATACTATGTTCGACACCCGTTAGATTTTCCAAAATATGGCTCGCACCTGTCATATTTAAACCTTTCCCAACAGCTTGATATTCACCTATTAATTCTTGTTCTGCTGGTTTTCCATTGACAAGTATTTTTTTCTGGTAATAAGCAATTCTATCACCAGGAAGCCCTACAACTCGTTTAATATAATCAACTTCCGGGTTTTTTGGAAAACGAAAAACAACAATATCTCCTCTGTCAGGCTCATTAAGCTCAATAATTTTATTATTAAAGACAGGCAACCTAATTCCATAAGTAAATTTATTCACCAGTATAAAGTCACCAATTAATAAAGTTGGCATCATCGAGCCTGATGGAATACGAAAAGGTTCAGCAATAAAAGATCTTAAAATCAGAACAATAAAGACAATAGGAAAAAATGAATGCGCATACTCAACCAGTAAAGGCTCTTTGTTTGATAATGGGTCTATATTAGAAAGCTTTAAAAACAATAAATAGCCTCCCCAAATTATCCCAGTAACCAAACTTGCTAATGCTAGAAAAAATGAAAAATCGTAGTCCATGTGAATCGCTAAAAAATTAAAAGTTTAAAAGATATGGTTAAAATCTATTCAAGGCTATTATGAGCTAAGGCGTATTCTAAATAAAGAAAAAGTCTAACAAAGATAGCCCATATGTTTGTGATTATTCTTTATTCACTTGTAAAACAGCAAGAAAAGCTTCTTGTGGAATCTCAATATTACCAACTTGCTTCATCCTTTTTTTACCTGCTTTTTGCTTCTCCAGTAGTTTTTTCTTCCGTGAAATATCTCCACCATAACATTTTGCAGTTACATTTTTTCTCATTGCTTTTACAGTTGATCGTGCAATAACTTTAGATCCTATAGCTGCTTGTATAGCAACTTCATACATCTGTCTAGGTATTAATTCTTTCATTTTTTCAACCAGATCTCTCCCTCGTGTTTGACTCTGATCTTTGTGTACTATCACTGACAAAGCATCAACCTTATCACCATTGATTAAAACATCTAACTTAACTAAGGGAGCGGGTTCAAAACGAACAAATTCATATTCAAAAGAAGCATATCCACGACTAACTGACTTTAAGCGATCAAAAAAATCAAGCACCACTTCACTCATAGGTAATTCATAGGTTAATGAGACCTGCCTACCTACATATTGCATATTCTTCTGAGTACCACGTTTTTCAACACAAAGACCAATAACTCCACCTAGATATTCTTGTGGAACCAAAATATTTGCCAAAATAATGGGTTCTCTAACTTCTAAAATGGTTCCTGAATCAGGAAGTTTTGCCGGGTTATCAACCAATAGGATTTTACCTGAATGTACCTCAACCTCATAAACAACAGTCGGCGCAGTAGTGATCAGGTCTATATTAAACTCTCGTTCCAGTCGTTCCTGAACTATTTCCATATGTAACATGCCCAAGAAACCACAACGAAAGCCAAATCCTAAAGCTTGTGATGTTTCTGGTTCAAAATATAATGCAGCATCATTAAGACGTAATTTGTCTAATGCTTCACGCATACTTCCATAATCATCAGAGCTTACAGGGTAAAGACCTGAAAACACACGAGGCTGAACTGTTTCAAAACCTTCAAGCACATCTTGTGCTGGGTTATCTGCTAATGTAATCGTATCACCGACTGGTGCACCATATATATCCTTAATGCCTGCAACAATAAACCCAACTTCTCCAGTATTTAAGATATCCTTATTTTTTTGTTTTGGTGTATACACACCTATTTTTTCAGCTAAATAGGTTTTTCCGGTAGACATAACCATTAGTTTTTGCTTTTTACGCAAACTACCGTTAACAATTTTTACTAATGAAACAATACCTAAATAATTATCAAACCATGAATCAATAATAAGTGCTTGTAAAGGACCTTTTGCATTCCCTCCAGGTGGAGGAATCAGTTCAACCAACTGATCTAATACTCCTTCGACACCAACACCTGTCTTTGCACTAATTTTAAGTGCTTCATCAGCAGAAATACCGATTACATCTTCAATTTCAGCAATAACACGTTCAGGCTCTGCCGAGGGTAAGTCTATTTTATTAAGCACAGGAACTACTTC
Organism: Methylococcales bacterium; assembly: GCA_023145835.1. Taxonomy (GTDB): domain Bacteria; phylum Pseudomonadota; class Gammaproteobacteria; order Methylococcales; family Methylomonadaceae; genus QPIN01. Next base: position 38,593 of record JAGLDH010000135.1, on the reverse strand, counting down.
TAATCCCTGTTCTATAGCCGTATAACAATTCGCTACACTTTGTGCTTCTACACCTTGCGCAGCATCAACAACTAATAATGCGCCTTCGCAAGCCGCAAGTGAGCGAGACACTTCATAAGAAAAATCAACGTGACCAGGTGTATCGATAAAGTTTAACTGATAAGTTTTTCCATTATTTGATGTATAGTTAAGGGTTACACTTTGCGCTTTAATTGTAATCCCTCGTTCTCTTTCTATATCCATTGAATCGAGAACTTGAGCTTCCATTTCACGCTCAGTTAAACCACCACATATTTGAATAAATCGATCAGCTAGTGTTGATTTACCATGATCTATATGCGCGATAATAGAAAAGTTTCTTATATTTTTTTGATCCACAGTTTATTATTTATCTATTTTTAAAGCCAAAAAAATTGGGCTACCTCTACGCTGAATTAAAACTGCGATAGACTCACCTATAGGAAGTTTCTTGACTATTTTATCAAAATCATTCAAATTTCGGATATCATTATTCTGAACCCTTAAAATCACATCTCCTTGTTGTATCCCCACATCAAAAGCAGCTCCTTTCTTAACATGTTTAACTAACACGCCACTATTAGGAAGTTCAAGCTGTTTTCGTTGAGGCGAAGTAAGTTCAGAAACCACAAGTCCCAAGCGATTGAACTGTTTATCAGTTTTTTTATTTTCTACTAATGCTGATTCAACAGGAAGTAAACCGACGACTACTTTAACAGTTTTCTCTTTCCCTTCCCTAATTACTTTAACCTTTACTTCTTTATCCAACGTTGTCATGCCAACAATAGGAGGCAATTCTGCAGATGTATCCACTACACGTCCATCAAATTCAATGATCACATCTCCAATTTGAAAACCAGCTTTTTCTGAAGGGCTATCTGATATAACTTTTGATATTAACGCACCATAGGGCTTATCCATATTAAAAGACTCAGCTAATTCTCGAGTTACATCTTGTATTTGAACTCCTAACCAGCCTCTTGACACACTTCCTTTAGTTTTAATTTGATCTACAACATTCATTGCAACATCAATGGGAATAGAAAATGATAGCCCCATATAACCACCTGATCGACTATAAATTTGTGAATTAACGCCTACCACTTTACCTTTCATGCTAAAAAGCGGCCCCCCAGAATTCCCAGGATTAATTGCTACATCAGTTTGAATAAAAGGCACATAACTTCCACCCGGTAAGCTTCTACCTTTTGCACTCACAATACCTGCTGTAACGGATTGGTCAAAACCAAAAGGTGTTCCGATAGCCAATACCCATTCCCCTACTTGTAATTGACTTGGTGAGCCTATTTCTACCACGGGTAAATTCGTTGCTTCAACTTTAAGTAATGCAATATCAGTTCTTTCATCAGACCCTATTAATTTAGCAACTAATTGCCGCCTATCTTTTAATTTAACAATAATTTCATCTGCACCATTAACAACATGGTGATTTGTTAATACATAACCATCATCTGAAATAATAAAACCAGAACCCAACGATTTAGAATCCCTTGGTTGTAAATCTTGACCAAAACCTGGGTTATTAAAAAAATGCTTAAATAACTCCTCCATCTCAGGTGGGATATCATTGGGTAAATTCTGCGAACCATTGCCCCCTTGTCTCAACTCTGGTGCTTTATGAGTAGTACTTATATTAACAACTGCATCTCCATTTTCCTTAACCATCTCAGTAAAATCTGGTAACTGAGCATAGGCTGGCAAGTTAATTGAAACAAATACGATAAAAAATCTCACAAAATTGTAGAGCATGCGACCTCCCATTTCAGTCGACAATTAAAAATTAAAAATTAGGGTAAAAAAACATATCAACAAAGAAACTTTCTATCAAGTATCTTTATCAAAACATTTAGAGAAGAAACTAATAAATAGAGTTAGTGGCTCCTAGCCTGAACACCTTGCGCAACAAACTGAACAGTCTTAGCAGGAACTTCCCCCATCACAGTAATTTGATGATTCTTAACAAAATGTGTGAATGAATTAATAACGCCGAACGATTGTTGCTGACTTTTTTGGTTATTATGTGAAGTTATATCCCTATAGATAGAAATAGAAGAGAAACCATCGTTTAGTAGTAAGTGATCAACTAAGTGAACTGATTTGCCTACTTTCATTCGAGAAAAGGAGGTAATTTGAAACCCAGAAGGGATATTTTCTAAAACAATATCTGTTTCATCTGTAGAAAAAGGCTTCGCTTGATGAATATGCTTTATCTTCACACCTTTATCACTACCGGTAAAAACCAATGGTATTTTTTGTCCAATTTGAATTTCAGTAAACATAACTTGTTCTAATAGTTCATCAGACAAATTATATATTTCCATTTTTAATGGTAAAAAATGTTGATTATCTATCCAAATTTTCCTTCTATAACGATAATTATCTTTCGCTACAATAGAAATAACATGAGCTGAACGTGTAGCCACTAAGGCTTCTTTTTCTACAACAATATGATAATTATTGTTTAAAGCAGAAAAACTAACGGGTAAATTTAAAATAAAAGACCCACTTGAAGGCCTGTGATTAATAACAGTAGTTTGTAAGTCTTTGTAAAAACAACGAACTTCTCCACCATCTCTAATCACATCACGGATAGGTGAGTTTAGGGATAACAATCTTTCCTTTTCTTTTCCATTGTCAATTTGATGAAAATATTTCATCGCATCAAGACGGCCATTTTTAACAAAAGCAATCGTTCCATGGTAATTGAGGCTTTTCATTGATTGACTCATTTTTTCCAGCCATTGCTGCGAAGTTAATGAAGTCTCAATAGCAAAAACATTGGATATAGATAAGTAAAAAACAATAAAAAGCCGAACAAACACTTCAATCAATCCTGACTAACCACTCTAGCATAAGGTTGAAAGTTTAATGAATCATATGTATATAAATTATCAGTGTGTGCTTGGAGATAAGCTTTTAATCGTTCATGCTGTAAACCTTGTTGTAATTCTTTCAAACCCTTAGTTAATTCACTTTCTGCAATATCTGTCTGAATTTCAGCGGTCACAACAGCATTAGCTTTTTTTGGTTTTACAAATTGCTGTGCAATAAAAGGATCGGTTGGTTGTACAGTATTACTTGGTAATTCAGGATTTTGAGAAATTAGTACCGTTGCAATAACAGTAGAGGCAGCAATAGCAATAGAAGTCATTTGTAAAGAACTAACCTTTCTTTCTTTACTTTTCTGATTAGGAAGAAAAAAATGAGGTTCTTGCTCAATCTCTTCTTTAACTTTATCTAAAAAACCTTTATTAACAATAACTAGGCTATTATTTTTAAAAGAATGATTTACAGTTTGATAACGATTTAGTTTATTTATTAATTTGGGGTCTTTACTTATTTTTAATAATAACTTTTCTTCTTCAGATGAGCTCAGTTCGCCATCTATAAGGGAAGATATTTTTTGATTTATTTCTGTTTTCATTTATAACGTCCTCTAGTCAAGCAATGGGCTTAAATTTTCATCAATTGCTTCACGTGCTCTAAAAATTCGAGATCTGACAGTTCCAACGGGACACTCCATTGTTTGGGCAATTTCTTCATAACTCATCCCTTCAAATTCTCTTAACATAATTGCAACTTTCATATCTTCTGGTAATTTTTCAATTGCTGTTTTAATAACATTTATAATTTCATCATTGAGCAATAAATACTCAGGGGTTTCCATTCCTTTTAATTGCGGAACATTTTCTACTTGTTCAGCATCTTGTACATCAATATGATAGTCCGAATGTCGTCTACTTCTTGATACTAAATAATTTTTAGCTGTATTAATTGCAATCCTATACAACCAAGTATAAAAGGCACTTTCTCCTCTAAAATTTCCTAAAGCTCGATACGCTTTAATAAAAGCCTCCTGAGCAACATCCTGTGCCTCACTAGGATCTTTAATATATCGATTTACCAATTGGATAATACGGTGCTGGTATTTAATCACAAGAAGATCAAAAGCGGACTTGTCTCCTTGCTGTACCCTCAGCACCAATTCTTTATCTAGTTCTGTATTATTTTCCGTTTGTTCTTTCACTTTGCTACATTTATGTTGTTTTGACAAAATTAAATCCCATAAGTTCTATTAACACAAAAAAAATTACTATCGTGGTAATATTCTTAATCAGAATTAACTAGATCCTTCAATTTTTTTTTATTATACCCTGTATGACTATTTTAAACGCATACGATGTACTTATCATTGGTAGCGGTGGTGCTGGTCTTAGTTTAGCACTAAGACTTGCCGATACAACTCGAGTTTTAGTTATATCTAAAGTTTCATTAAGCTCAGGTAGTACTTACCATGCACAAGGAGGAATTTCTGCTGTTCTTGATGTCAATGATTCAATTGAATCCCATATAACTGATACTCTTAATGCAGGTGCTGGTTTATGTGATAAAAATGCCGTTCGACTCACCGTCTTACAAGGGAAAAAAAATATTGAATGGTTAAAAAAACAAGGAGTTGAATTTACGCAACAAAAAGAAAAAAATGGAAAAACTTCTTTGCACCTAAACCGCGAAGGGGGGCACTCCCATCGCCGTATTGTCCATTCAGATGATGCAACAGGTAAAGCTGTATCAAAATCCTTAATAGAACGAGCTAAGGAACATCCTAATATTTCTTTACTGGAAAATCATAATGCTATTGATTTAATTATCAAAAATAAACAAAAAAAATCAGATCAATGTATACAAGGTGCCTATGTTCTCGATATTGTTAAAAATAAGGTTAAACTCATTTTAGCTAAAACTGTTATTTTAGCGACAGGAGGTGCCAGTAGAGTTTATTTATATTCAACTAATCCAGATGTTTCTACCGGTGATGGTATTGCTCTAGCTTGGCGAGCAGGATGCAGAATCAGTAATATGGAGTTTATGCAATTTCATCCCACCTGTTTATATCACCCGAATAAACGATCCTTCCTGATTAGTGAAGCAGTAAGAGGTGAAGGGGGGAAACTTATTCTTCCAGATGGATCGGAATTTATGCATAAATATGATCCACAAAAAGAGCTTGCACCTAGAGATATAGTAGCTCGAGCTATCGATAATGAAATAAAAAAATATGGAATTGATTGTGTTTATCTTGATATTAGTCACAAATCAGCTGATTTTATACTCAAACACTTTCCAACTATTCATCAACAATGCCTTTCTTTAGATATTGATATTACCCAACAACCTATCCCCGTTGTACCCGCGGCACACTATACATGCGGAGGTGTATTAACAGACTTAAACGGACGTACTGATATTCGTGGACTATATGCCATTGGAGAAGTTGCAAGCACAGGTTTACACGGTGCAAATAGAATGGCAAGTAACTCTTTATTAGAATGTTTAGTTTTTGCTGAAAGGGCTGCTGTTGATATTTCTAAAGTTTTATCAGAGCTTTCCACTCCTGAGCCTGCTCCTAACTGGGATGAATCACAAGTAATTGATTCTGACGAAGAAGTTGTAGTCTCACACAACTGGGACGAATTAAGACATTTTATGTGGAATTACGTTGGTATAGTGAGAACAGATAAACGTTTAAGTAGAGCAATGCGACGTATTAAAATTCTTAAACAAGAAATTGATGAATATTATGGTGATTTTAAAGTAACAAACGACTTACTTGAACTAAGAAACTTAGTCATCGTTGCCGAACTAATTATTCGCAGCGCTCTACTCCGCAAAGAAAGTAGGGGGTTGCATTATACTAAAGACTATCCTGAAACAAATGATAGCAAACCAGTAAAAAATACACTCTTATATCCTAATATAAAAAGATGGGAACAAGAAAACAATTATAAATAATATTTTTATTGACTATTGACTATTGACTATTTTTATAACTCATATTATAAAACAATTAAAATTTATAAATACGAACATAATATGACACTAATAAATTTTCTACAAAAAATAAAAAACAACGAAGTGCTACAGTTTGATGAAACCATTTCCGTTATTACTGAGAATTATGATTACCAGCCAACTGGATTTTCTAATGGCCTTGGTGATAATAAAGTAATTAATGAAGCTGGAACAAATGAAGGATCATGTAAAATATTTGCATTCGCACAGTTAAATCAGTTAGATCAACAACAAACACTTAATTTATTTGGTGACTTTTATCATAAAGAAGTATTACAAGACCCAACAGGAACAAATCATCAAAATATAAGAAATTTTATAAATCATGGCTGGAAAGGTATTAATTTTGCGCAGCCCGCGTTGACACTAAAATAATAATATTTAAAGAATAGATAAGGAAAATGAAGGTTTATGGAGACTGTAGATAATTCTGTGTAACTAGGATTTGTTATTAATTTTATTTAATGGTGAACTACTAAGATAAGGAACCTTGCCTGCAGGAACAACTTTAGAAGCATTTTCTAAATGTAAATCTTGATCATCAAAAAATATGTGAGGATGAAATGCTTCTAGCACATTAGTTTTTTCTAGCCCCCCTAAAAAGAAAATCTCATCAACATACACTCCCCAGTGCCTCAGCGTTTTTATCACTCTCATTTCTGCAGGTGTGTTTCTTGCAGTAACGATAGCGATTCGTATAGGTGAATATTCAACACTAAAAGGCAGACGTTCTTGTAATCGGGATATTTTTTTTAATAATGCGGCATAAGGCCCTTCTTGCATCGGCTCATCTTGATGTTGATCTTCAACTTTATTAAACTTATCGAGGCCTTCAGCTTTATAAACAATTTCACTACTTTCATCAAATAGTACTGCATCGCCATCAAAGGCGATTCTAACCTGTCCTTTTAAGGTTTTTTTATGACTTTTAGGTGGATTTTTTAAAATAGCAGCAGCACATGTTTTTCCATCGATTACTTTTTGAGCATCAACTATCGTTGTTGTTAAAAATAAATCCACATCAAAAGCATCTAGATAATCAACAACAGATTCTCCACCCGTAAATGCATGTCTTGATATTTTAAGATTATTCTTCCTAATATTTTGTAAGACACGTATTCCGGTTTCTGGGCTATTTCTTGACATAACAACCACTTCAACTAATGGCGCTTCATCTTTAGGCTGATACTTATTTAACTCAAGCAATGCTTTAACAAGAGGCATTCCGGTACCATCTTCAAGAGTCTCACCTTCTCTTTCAAGCATATACTTACGATATTTAGCAATAGCTGTATCTTTATCTAAACTATATTTTTCACGAAATACTTTATCAGCTTCTTTTAAATCAAATAGCGCTGTTGCTGAAATACCAATAACTAAGGTTTCTGATAAATGTGATGACATAAAATCTATTAATTTACTTTCTTTTACTTTGAGTTAAAATTTTATCTAAATGATTAGCAAATGCTTGACGATCACTTGAACTTAATGCAGCCTGCCCGCCGGTATCGATACCACTACTTCTTAAAGTATCCATAAAATCCCTCATATTTAACCGCTCTTTAATATTTTCTGTTGTATACAACTCACCACGATGGTTAAGTGCAATACCTCCTTTTTCAATGACTTCTGAGGCCAAAGGAATATCCCCTGTAATAATCAAGTCTCCAGTCTCAACTCTAGCAGCAATTTCATTATCAGCAACATCAAAACCTCGTGCAACTTGCACAAACTTAATATAACGTGAGGGAGGTGTCCGAATAAATTGATTAGCAACAAATGTAGTGATCATTTCAGTGCGTTCTGCAGCTTTACACAAAATGTCTTTAATAACGACAGGACAAGCATCAGCATCCACCCATATTTTCATGTTTATTTACTCCTAAATAGACTCACAGGCTATCAATTGGAAAAATGATTGTTTATTTTTTATGTCGTTGTGTATTAAGTAGTATTTAGTCTCAAACACTTAACAGCACATTTTAAAACTAACGATGTATTAATAAAAACAAATTTATCATTTTGAAACTGATAAAACAGTACATTAATCGACATAAACTAACATCTCTTGATATAAAAACTATAAAATTTCTTTGTTGCATAAGTTTTTTCATTCCCGTAATCTTACAATAATGGAAAATACTTATAGTTGGCAACAAATTGCTAAACAAATTGAACAAGCAACTCAGCAATCATTTACTATTACAAACATAAGTCCTGTATCGGGCGGTTGTATTAACTCTGCATATATTTTATATAGCAAAAAGACAAGTTATTTTATAAAGCTCAACCAAGCTAACTGTTTACCCATGTTTGAGGCAGAGTTTTCTGGCCTTAAAGAAATAATACAAACTAAAACAATAAAAACCCCCCTCCCCATTATTTGTGGTGTTTCAGAAGATAAGTCTTTTATTGTGATGGAAAATATTTCATTTTCTTTTGCAAAGAGCTTGTCAGATAAAAAACTAGGAGAACAATTAGCGGGTTTACATCAAATCCCCCAACCCTTTTTTGGATGGCATGTAGAAAACACCATTGGCTCAACAGCGCAACTTAATCATTCTTCAGAAAAATGGGTGTCATTTTGGAAAAAGTATCGCTTAGGTTTCCAACTATCTTTAGCTGAAAAAAATGGTTATGGAGGAAAACTATCACAATCAGGTAGAAAATTATGTGAGTCCCTAGATTATTTTTTTAGTCAATACACCCCAAGCCCATCACTATTGCATGGTGACTTATGGTCTGGTAATGCTGCAGTCACAACTAATGGAGAGCCAATAATTTATGATCCTGCTTGTTATTATGGAGATAGAGAAGCTGATATTGCGATGACAGAATTATTTGGTGGATTCGGTTCAAACTTTTATTCTGCATATACTAATACATACCCTCTAGATTCCGATTACCCCATTAGAAAAAACCTCTATAATTTATATCATATACTCAACCACCTTAATTTATTTGGTGAAGGGTATCGGCGACAAGCTCAGAGCCTGATAGATTCTTTATTATCAGAGATAAAATAATAACTTCCACCTAAACCTTTATGTCAGAACAATCCGCTTCGCTCTTTTCCATAACAGCATGGAAACAACGTCTAGTTTTTTGGATAGGTGCCATTTTTGTTGGTTTACTTATTGTAGCAATGGTCATTTTAAGTGAATGGGCAGGAACGACTTATCGCTTAATGTCCCAACAATACCCCTGGTCAAACTTTATTATTGCCCCTATTGGTTTGAGTATTACCGCTTGGATTACTTTTCGTTTTTTTCCTGGAAGTGAACGTAGCGGCATTCCCCAAGTAAAAACAGCACTAGAAATAAAAGGTAATCTAGACGATAGAAACCGACTAATTTCTTTAAAAATTGCTTTAGGAAAGATGTTTTTACCTATTATGGGGTTATTATCAGGCGCTTCTGTTGGCTTTGGGGGGCCCGCAGTTCATGTTGGAGCCTCTTTAATGTCTTCTCTAGGGAAGGCTGTAAAATTCCCTCCTCACTTTATGGAACGTGGATTGATTCTTGCCGGTAGTGCGGCCGGCTTTGCTGCCATGTTTAGCGCTCCATTAGCAGGCATTATTTTTGCCATTGAAGAAATGGGACGTGCATTAGAAGAAAAAATCAGCAGTTTAGTTTTAACTGCCATTGTTTTCTCTGGAGTAACAGCTCATGCCATATTAAATCATTATATTTTCTTTCATGAACAGTCATATTTTATGTCTTATGATAAAAGTTGGTTTGCTGTTCCTTTATGCGGAATAGTTGGTGGTTTTTCAGGGGGTGTTTTTAGCAAAATAATTATTCGAGGTGGCCGCTTTCTAAATAAAACTAAACTACCTATCGTAGCGATTGCCTTTGCTTGTGGGTTAGTTATTGCAATTCTTGGTTATCTTTCAAATGGTGATTCATTTGGTACAGGGTATTCTCAAGCAAAAGCAATTTTAACGAATAGTGTAACAATGGATCCTTTGTTTCCTATCTATAAAATGTTAGCCTCATGTGCCACTTTTTTTAGTGGAATCCCAAGTGGTATTTTTGTACCGTCAATAGCAACAGGAGCTGGATTAGGAGTAAATTTAGTCCATTGGTTCCCAATAGCACCCGCTTCTGCCATGATATTATTAACGATGACAGCTTATTTTTCAGGTATGCTTCAGTCCCCCCTCACCTCTTTTGTTATTGTAATGGAAATGACTGGAAGCCATGAAATATTAATTCCTCTGATGGCAACTTCTTTTATTGCCACAGCCACATCTAAATTAATAAATCCCTTGCCTTTATACAGAGCATTATGTAACTCTTACAAACAACCAGAAAAAACTAACCTTGATGAAGCCAAATAGAGTACTTCTAATCCTATTAATGATAGGTTTACTCATATTAGGTATATTATTTTTATCTTTCAATAACAACCCTGCTCCAAATGTAACATTTACAACAATTACTGGAAAAAAAATTAAATTAAATAGCTTACAAGGCAAGCCTGTAATCGTTACTTTTTGGGCAACTGATTGTGCAAGCTGCATCGAAGAAATGCCTGATTTAATTAATTTATATAATAAATTTCACTCAAAAGGCTTAGAAATCATTGCCATTACCATGTATTACGACATTCCCAGTCATGTTGTTAATATGACAAAAGCCAAACAACTCCCTTATGATGTTACCTTAGATTTAAAAGCTCAATATGCAGCTGCTTTCGGCCAAGTTGAATTAATACCTACAACATTTTTAATATCACCCTCAGGTAATATTGTTATGCAAAAAACTGGGTTGTTTGATATTTCAGATATGAAACAAAAAATAGAACAATTAGGATAACATTATGCTCTGGTTAAAAGCGCTACATCTCATCTTTATGGTCACCTGGTTTGCAGGATTATTTTATTTGCCGCGTCTATATGTTTATCACGCGATGAGCGATGATGAAACCAGTAACGAGCGATTTAAAATAATGGAACGAAAACTCTTTTTCGGCATTATGACACCTGGAATGATTGCAACTTTCATCTTTGGGTTCTGGATGCTAGGAGATTATGCCTGGGCAATGTATTCCTCATCAGGCTGGTTACATACAAAACTAACACTATTAATACTACTTATTGTTTATCATGGTTTCTGTGGTAAATGGCTAGTTGATTTTAAACATGATAAAAATAAACATTCACACGTCTATTTCCGCTGGATGAATGAAGTTCCGGTACTTTTTTTGGTCGCTATCATTATTCTTGCTGTTGTGAAACCATTTTAACAGTGCAGAACTTATCGACAAAAACTGACTACTATAAATCTGTATTTGTAACCAAAAAAATTTATGTTCCATTTTTTTAAGTGTAACACCCATTACATTCAAAAAATACAACTTACGATATACTCCATCTACAATATAACTATGCTAGAGGTTTCATTATGAATGTAGGTGGAGTTGATCGGACTATTAGAATAATCTTAGGTTTAATCATTATTAGCTGGGGAATCTATGCTAAAAACTGGCTAGGAGCTGCTGGAATAATCCTACTGTTAACAGGGTTTATTCGTTGGTGCCCAGCCTATTTACCTTTTGGCTTTAAAACGTGTAAATAAAACTAAAATCAGTTAACGATAGCTTGATAAATCATTATTGGGGTGTCAACAAGACACCTCAACCCCCAATCCTTTAACAATTTGCAAAGAAAACTGCTTATCCCACAAAGTCAATATTCACCCGCCTATTCCTTGCTCTTCCTCTTTCGAAACGATTGATTGTTGCTGGCCTAGTTTCACCATAAGCTTTAACTATCAGTTTTTTTTCATCAATTCCAATACTGAGTAAAAATTGCTTAACAACATCTCCTCGCTTTTGAGAAACCCTGAGGTTGTTTGCTCTAGACCCTTTACTATCTGTATGGCTTTTAATCACTATTTGACTATCGGGTAAAAACACCTTTGCATATTGAGCAAGAACACCTAGTCGTTCTTTTTCAGTTTGAGTTAAATTGATATTTCCTTTCCGGTAATAAATTGTTTCTAATGCATCCGGACCAAACACCCTTAATTGAATAACTTTATTACCTTTTGCTTTTGACTGTATTTTTCTGTTAATACTGACCTTATTTTTAGGTAGCCCTAACTGATTAAGCTTAGCAATAATTTTATTTGCCCTTTTTATAAACCAAGCTTTATCTTGTTTACCTGCAATTTCAGTATCACTGATAATAGTAACACCAGCACCCTTTATTTTTTTTACATATCGAACAGTATCTTGTAACTGTTGTATCACTTTAGAATTGAGAGAATTACTCTTCTGTTTAAAGAAAATACTTTTTTCTAAAGCCTCTTTAAACCCATACTGTAGAAAGTCTTTTCTACAATCAAAAAACCGTTGATACTGTTCTAAAAACTTAACTGAAGAAACAGAAACTTTTGTTTGTTCTTTTTCACTATTAGCCTCTCTCCTATAACTAAATGTTGGTGATAACCCTTTTATTAGTGCATCAAGCATCGCTTCAGCTGTTTCACCATAAACACTTAACCGAGGATGGCTTTGAATATCAACAGCAGGTTCTAGCGTCACTAAATAATGTTCTTCAGATTTAGATTGATGAAGCCAAGATGGGGTTTCTACTGTTAAGCTTGCTTTAACAATGGCAGGTTTAAAACGATTTTCTTTAATTGAAAACCTTAATAATTCACCTGATTGCTGCATAAAGTCAGCCTCTCCATAAAAAGGAATAGTTTGCTTTAACTGACAATATGCTTGTCCTTTGTTCAAATTCCAATCTGCATTTAGTAATGGAGTCGTAATATATTCAGCATTACAAACAGAGCTGATTAGAAAAACAATTAACCCACTTATTTTGCATTTATTCATGATGTACAATCCGCTATTTCTCATACTGTTTATAGCGGCCAAAATGAAAAAAAATTATGTCTTTTTCAAGAACACCTTCACATTATGTAAAAAACCTTCAGGGTCATCAATATGTAGCCAATGATTAGCCTTGGGTAATACAGATATTTCTGCCTTAGGAAAATAACTAAATATGGCCTCTTTATCAGTATAGTGCGAGTTTCCCCCCATAATAAATAAGGCTTTATTATCATACGGATTAAGTAATCCCAGTGGGGGGAAAGCAATAATATTATCAGCCGTGTTATAAAAAATATCTAGGTCAACTCGCCACACATATTCCCCTTCTATAAAGAGTAAATTTTGGAGTAAAAACAAACGATATGCCTTTTCTGGAATAGAAGTAGATAAATAATCATCTGCTTGCTTTCTAATACTAATTTTATCGAGTGGAATATCTTTTAAAGCTTGAATCGTGTTATCAAAACTATGTTGATAACTCACTGGAGAAATATCTGCAACAATTAAGTTTTTTACTTTTTCTGGATTATTTAAAGAAAACCACATCGCTACCTTCCCCCCCATACTATGTCCCATAATATTGGCAAAAATTAAACCATGGTCACCCATAAATGTATTTATATCCTCAGACATTGTGGAATAATCCATTTCTGAATGATGAGGAGATTGACCATGGTTCCGCATATCCAGCAGATAAACATTAAATTCATCAGCTAGCCTTTTGGCAATGTTCCGCCAATTACGGGATGATGCAAAAAAACCATGGATTATTAGTAGTGGCTCATTGTTTATGTCGCCATACTCTTCATAAGCTAATTTCATAAAAAACTAAATGCTGCGCCAATAACTCCACCAAATACACCACCCCAAACAACTAACCAGCCCAAATGCTGACGAATGATGTCTTGCACCATTTCTTTAACTAATTGTGGTGTTAATTCATTAAGGCGTTTATCAATCACTGTTTCCACTTTACCTATAATATCTTCACCAATTTTATGAGCATCTAATCCTTGCTCTAATGCAGCTTTAAAACGATCTGACTCAACCATTTCAGTTAATGTCAGTTTCATTTTTTCTGTAAAGGGTTCTTTCAGTGGAATCAATGCTTCTTCACCTCCCATCATTTGTAACATGGCTCCAAATGAAGATTCCATAATTGATGAAACAAGTCCTTCAAACACTTTATCATAATCAACTGCAGCCATCAGTGGTTCAAGATTAAGTACTTCTCCACCTTGTTTCTCTTCTGTTTTAATAAATTGCTCTATATTTTCTACGGTAAAGAATTGATTCATCATCAAATCTTTAATAGAGGCCTTAAACTCTTCAAAACGATTAGGAATCACTCCTGAGCCATACAAAAATGGTATTTTCTCAAATAACATGTGTATTGCCAACCAATTGGTGATTGCACCTGATAATGCAAAAAAACCAATCGATTTCATTATTTCCGAATAAAATGGACAAAGGTATCCAGTTGCTATAATTGCAATCGCAATTATATTTGTCATCAAACTTTTATTAAATATTTTTTTCATTTTTTCTTCGGAAATAAATCTGTAATAGTCCCTTCAATCATTTCTGCAGAAAACCCTAAAGTTTCTGACAATGTTGGGTGTGCATGAACAGTGAGAGCTAAATCTTCAACACAAGCCCCCATTTCTAATGCTAAAACAGCTTCTGCAATCAACTCACCTGCATTTGTCCCAGTAATGCCTGCACCTAATATTCGGCCTGTTTTCTTATCACTCAATATTTTTGTAATGCCTTCTTTGCGTCCAATACTTAAAGATCGACCACTTGCAGCCCAAGGAAAAGCCCCTTTATCATACTCAATACCTTGTTCTTTAGCCTGATTTTCAGTCAAACCCATCCATGCAATTTCTGGGTCAGTATAAGCAACAGAAGGAATCGTCAACGCTTGCCACTCAGATGCCTGTCCGGCAATCACTTCAGCCGCAATTTTACCTTCATGCACCGCTTTATGAGCCAGCATAGGGTTACCGGCTACATCACCAATCGCATAAATGTCATTTACATTTGTTTTTTGTTGTTTATCAACTGGAATAAAGCCTTTTTCATCAATATTAACACCTGCTTTATCCGCATCAATTAATTGGCCATTAGGTGTGCGCCCCACAGAAACCAAAACTTTATCAAATAATTGTTCAGAACTATTTTCACCAGAAAAAGTAACATTCAAACCTTCATTTTGAGCGACAATTGATTCAACGCAAGTAGAAAGTAGTATATTTTCATACTTCTTTTTTATTCGTTGCATCAACGGCCTGACTAAATCCTTATCACATCCGGGAATAATCTGATCTTGCATTTCCACAATTGTAATCTTGCTTCCTAATGCACTATAAACTGTAGCCATTTCCAAGCCTATAATGCCCCCTCCAATAATTAACATGTTATCAGGAACATCTTCAAGATTTAAAGCATCTGTCGAATCCATTAAACGAGAATCATGATAGGGAAACCCCGGAATTTTTACAGGTTTGGAGCCTACAGCAATAATCACTTGATCAAAATCAATTTCTAAGGTTTCATCATGGTGTTCAACAACCACTTTATTATCTGAGACAAAACGTCCAAACCCTTGAACAATTTTCACCTTACGTTGGTTCGCAAGTCCTGCTAAACCAGTGGTAAGTTGAGTACCAACTTTATTTTTCCATTCCCTTAAAACACCTAAATCAATTTCTGGTTTATTAAAATAAACACCAGAAACACTCACTTCTTTTGATTCATCAAGTACACTAGCAACATGTAATAATGTTTTTGAAGGGATACACCCAACATTTAAGCAAACACCCCCTATGACAGGATAACGTTCAACTAAGACAACTTGTTTGCCTAAATCAGCTGCTCTAAACGCAGCGGTGTATCCACCAGGGCCACCACCTAAAATTAAAATTTCTGTTTTCACAATACCACCGGAATTAAAATAACTGGCTAATTATAAAGCAAATAATAATGAATTAAATATAGAAAAAGTATAACTGGAATAAAGATCAAGAATAAAATACATATAATTTCAAAATTTTCATTAAATAACTATCAATATAGAAGAAAAATATAATGGATGAAGCAGACAAATCCTTAGAGGCTTATGACAAACTAAATAATAATGTTCCGTCAATAGGTTTTCTGAGTAGAAAAAAAAGAGTAATTGCTTATCTTAAGGTAACAAAATTTGCTCAACAACTAATTGATGATAAAGAACTTAGTCAAGAAAATGTTCTTTATTTATTATCAACCCTGGCACGAAAAAATGCATCATTTCAAAAAGCTGCCATGATGGTAGCTCTCAACTTATCAAGTATCGATAGAAAACTGATTCAATCTGTTGGTTTTAAATACGCTAATGATATGCGTTGTAACCTACACATGACACCGATTGATGAGGATATAAATAAGCCATAATTTTTATGCTATATACACCTGCCTTGAAAGTCTTTTTATTCTATTTTTATTAATTCACTAAAATCGAATTTCTTAATAATTTAACAACATTTATGCACTGGCATTAATGAAAAATTGTTCTACGCTTATACATTTATAGCCTTACAATTTTATAATAGAATCTTAGATGAATGTAGGTCAAACAAAGTCACAATTTGTTGCTGTCGCTTCTATAACTGCTGAATTAAGCGCCGTAATGGATGTTGCTAAAGAAATTTCTTTAGCTGCTGCAAATGCCAAAGCGATTGCCTTTAGAGCAGGCGATAAAGCTAAAGGATTTCAACCAATTACTGACTTTATTAATGAATTAGCAAAAGAGACAATTGAGCTTGTTACCGCAATTAATGAGCATGCATTATTGCTTTATCAAATGACGGTTAATAACCATAGAACATCTAACGTTTATACTCAGTTAAAGTTAGTCGAGGCTCAATCAAAAAATGCGGCTTACTCAAGCTCTCTTGATCTTTCTCTACAAAATTCTCAGAACAAAATGAGTGAGTGTAAACGTGATTATAAATTAAACATTACTCAACTCTTAGACCAATTGGCAGAAGTTATGCATCCTGCGAGAGCTGCACGAGTTATTGCTGCTAACTCACGAATTGAAGCATCACAAGCAGGAGAATATTTACAAAGTTTACAAGCTGTTGCAGAAAGTGTAGATAATGCAGCACAAGTTATCCATGACAATGTAACAAGATGTCGAAGTTCATTGTCCATCGTCCAACTAACGGATTAACTCAAAAGTCTATCTAAAATTAGAAAACTTGCTTAATAAATGCGTTTAGATAATACCTATTCATTATCTAATGCTCACATCTACTTAACCTGAGTGCATCCATAGCGTTGAAGACTATTAATTAAGGTTTCTATTGTTACACAACAGTATTTCTAACAAAAAAATTAGCGTTATATAAGAGGTTTACTTTAAATGAAGATGACCAATATTTACGAAGGATCGTACCAATGGATTATGTTTGGCCGTGATAAAAATAAGCCTGATAATATTATAGATACAAATCAATACATGGTTAAAACTGCGACTAGGTGTTTATTAATTGATCCAGGAGGTGTTGAACTATTTGCTCCTATGCTAGCAGCTGTATTACACTATGTACCTGTAGATCAAATCACCGACTTATTTGCATCTCACCAAGATCCAGATATTATTTCATCTTTAGGCTTATGGGATCAGGCACTACCTGAGGCAAAATTACACGCTTCAGAGTTGTGGGAAGGTTTTATTAAACATTTTGGGTGTGATTCTATTGAATATGTTCCTATTGGGGACAATGGCGGCTCTATCAACTTAGATGGAATAGAGTTACAAATCATTCCAGCTCATTATATGCACTCATCAGCAAACTTTAATATTTATGACCCGCAAGCAAAAATATTAATGTCTGGTGATATAGGTGCCGCATTAGAAGCACCAGGTTCACCTGTGTTTGTTGATAATTTTGATTTACATGTTGAAAAAATGAGGTTTTTTCATCAACGCTGGATGCCTTCAAACCAAGCAAAAAGAGTTTGGATTGATAGAGTGAGAAAATTAGATATTGATATTTTAGCTCCTCAGCATGGACGAATGTTTCAAGGCGATGATGTAAACCGCTTTTTAGACTGGTTTGAATCATTACAAGTTGGAATTGCAGTTTGATATGACTCCTTCAATCTTAACCAAATAGTTTGTAAAGTACATAAACAACTTATGTATTTTACAAATTTATCATTGTAGTCTCGTTGCCCTCCATCAATCGCCCTTTTACTAGAGTTAATTTAATTTAATTTTTTCTTTTTTCTTCCAAAGTCATTTTTATTGATACTACTATCTCTTTCTTTACATTATTAGCAATCATTTAATCTATGCTACTATTAAAGCACTCATCAACCCCAAAAATATATGCAAAATAAATACATATAGCACATAGATAATGTCAAAAACCTTCATTCCAAGCCAATACAAAATACATGCTTCAGAAATAGATAATTATTGTGACCTTCAGTTAAGTGGTGACTGGGTAATAGGTAATAATATCCCCTCTTTAAATGAAATAAAAAACAATTTATTTCAAGAGTTCCCCTCTGTCACTCATTTAAGTATCTGCTGTAGCTATTTGGGAGAATGGGATAGTCGGCTGGTTTCCTATATTTTGATACTAACTAAAACACTTAAAAAACAAAATATTTCAGTTAATGTTTCAGGCTTACCTAAAGGTATCCAAAGCCTTTTAAAACTAGCAAAAGCAGTTCCAGAAAGAACTGGGGCAAAAAAAACCAGACTACAATTATCTTTTTTAGATGTATTAGGAAATAAAGCAATAAACACCGTTTCTGAATCAAAAAAAATCCTCTCTTTTATCGGAGAAGTTTGGTTAAGCGCACAAAGACTTATACAAGGTAAGGCTCGCTTTCGTCAAAGAGACTTCTCGTTAGTTATTCAAGAATGTGGCCCTGATGCTCTACCTATTGTTACCTTAATCAGCCTATTAATAGGATTAATTTTAGCTTTTATTGGAGCTATTCAACTTCAATTATTTGGCGCAGATATTTATGTAGCTAACCTTGTAGCCATTGGTATGACGCGAGAAATGGGTGCAATGATGACAGCAATTATAATGTCTGGACGAACAGGTGCCGCATTCGCTTCTAAAATAGGCACTATGCAAGTTAACGAAGAAATAGATGCTTTCAAAACCATGGGTATTTCTCCTATGGACTTTCTAGTATTACCTAGAGTTTTAGCGTTAATCATCATGATGCCTCTTTTAACTATATATTCAAATATTATTGGAATGTTGGGGGGAATGTGGGTTGCCGTAGGAATGTTAGATATATCATTTTTTGAATACTATCTACAAACCAAAGAATCGATTACTATTGTTGACTTCTCCACCGGCATAATAAAAAGTCTTGTCTTCGGCACCTTAATTGCTGGAATTGGTTGTATGAGCGGCCTACAATGTGGGCGTAGCGCTTCCGCAGTGGGAGATGCCACAACAAAAGCAGTTGTTAGAGGCATTATCAGCATTGTAGTTGCTGATTCCATTTTCACACTCTTATTTGAAAGCCTAGGTATTTAGTCATATGGCAGAAAAACATATTATTGTTAAAGACCTGACGATGGCATATGGTGACTTTGTCATTCAACAGAATTTAAGCTTTACTGTTAATAAAGAAGATATATTTATTTTAATGGGAGGGAGTGGATGTGGAAAGAGCACCTTGCTCCGTCATTTAATTGGTTTAAAAAGCCCAGCCAAAGGCTCCGTGTTTTATCAAGACACTAATTTTTGGCAAGCTAATGAACAGCAAAGAAATAAAATCATGCGTCGCAATGGTATTCTCTATCAAAGTGGTGCCTTGTGGAGCTCCATGACACTAGCAGAAAATATAGCGCTACCTTTGGAGGAATATACTAATTTATGTTCAGCGGAAATTCTTGAACTTGCATCACTAAAACTAGCCTTAGTCGGGTTATCCGGGTTTGAAGATTATTACCCCTCTGAAATTAGTGGGGGTATGCAAAAACGAGCTGGATTAGCACGAGCTATTGCACTGGATCCTGATATTCTTTTTTTTGACGAACCTTCTGCAGGCCTTGACCCAATCAGTGCAAAACTACTTGATGATTTGATATTGGAATTACGTGATAGCCTTGGAGCAACCTTGGTTATTGTGACACATGAGCTTGCTAGCATATTTGCCATAGGCAATAATTCTGTTTTTCTTGACTCAAAGAGTAAAACGATTATCGCCACTGGAGACCCTAATATATTATTAAAAGAATGTGATGATCAAAGAGTACGCCAATTTCTTACTAGAGGTAAAAACCATCAACACCAAGAGAGCAATTCATGAGTAAAGAAGGCAACCCTACTAAGATAGGTGCATTTATTGTTGGTGCAATTATATTACTAATCATCAGTATTCTAATTTTTAGCAGTGATTCATTTTTCAGTAAAAACCAACAATTTATTGTTGTTTTTTCTGAGTCTATCAATGGCTTAACTGTGGGTGCACCAATAAAGCTATATGGTGTACAAATCGGTCATGTGACAGAAATCAAAGTAGAACGAGATAAAGAAACTAACAAAACACTCATTCCTGTCATATTTGAAGTAAACCCAACCAACCTTAGTAATTATGTTAATACTCACATGATGGATTGGGAAGATGTAGAAGTTGATAAACTTATTAACTCAGGCCTACGAATGCAACTACAACTTGGCAGTTTGTTAACAGGTCAATTGTTTATTGAAGCCCTATTTTTACCTGAAACACCCATTAAATTATCTGGTCACAAGACAGATCTAAAGGAAATTCCATCCATTCCATCCAATAGTGATGAAATACAAAAAACGATTAGAAATATACTTGAAAATAGTAAATCAATCGATCTAGCAGAGTTATTTGACAATTTACAAAAAACAGCCAGCAATCTTGAACAAATAACAGGATCAGAACAAACCAAATCCACTTTATCAGCCATTAATATCAGTATGCTAGATTTACAACAGATAATGAGGGACTTAAAAGGTGATACGAGCCATATCACTCAAGATATAAATAAAACCATAAATCATGCAGACCAGTTAATAGTTGATCTTCGTAAAAATACAGGCTCATTATTAAAAGATACTCATCATCTTGTCTCTATCGGTAAAACAACCTTAGACAAAATTGACACTGCTCTCACTAATGTTGAATCATTAATCGATAATAATTCTCCTGTCAGCCAAGACCTTCAAAAAGCACTACAGGAATTAGCTAGAGCAGCCCGCTCAACCCGAATAATGATGGAGTATTTGGAACGCCATCCAGATGCTTTAATTTATGGTAAAGATGCTGAATCTGGAGAAAGAAAATGAAAAAACAAATAAGTATTCTCATTTGTTTATCACTAACTATGATAGCTTGTACCACAAATAAAACCACCACTTTTTACTTACTAAAAAGTATGGAGCTAACCAGCCAAAAACTCGAAAAAACCACATCTCAGTCAAAAGCTATTACAATTTTAGTCAACTCTATTAAATTACCTGAATACCTTGACCGCCCTCAAATGGTACTCAGAGAAAGTGAGTACAAGCTTCAGTTAAGTGAATATCATCGCTGGGCTGAACCCTTAAAAGATGATTTCTCCCGAGTTTTTGTAAAAAACCTCAATAGTAGAATGTCGCCTAGCAGTGCAGTAATTTACTCAAACCTTAATGGAACTAAAGTAAGCAACCAATTATCCATTGAAGTGCTTCGGATGGATATTAATACTGAGAACCATGCAGTTTTAAAAGTAAAATGGGTCTTATTATCAGAAAAGGGCATTGCATCAATGGAAAAACAAAATACAGAATATAGTGTTCCAATCATTAATAAAAGCTATGAATCCGGAGTAGAAGCACAAAGCAAAGCAATTGCTCTTTTTGCAGATCACGTAGCTAAAACTATTCAAGTCTTTCAACTTAAAAATAGCCAAATTTAACCATCAAAATATAGCTATTGCTACATTAAATGAAAAAAAATAGCCAGCTCCTTTTCATTTTATACGAGGGGGAATAGAAGAAATAATAATTTTAGACTTCCCTTCAACCAAAGAAAGGATGTAGTTATGGTTGTATAGGAGATGTTCTAACAGAAACTCAGCTTAACAATCTATGGAGGCTGCGACCAGAATCGAACTGGTGTAGATGGCTTTGCAGGCCACTGCATAACCATTTTGCTACGCAGCCGAAAAGATATATAAACAAAAAAGCCGCGCTATGCGCGGCTTTTTTTTAAATCAATTGGAGCGGGAAACGAGATTCGAACTCGCGACCCCAACCTTGGCAAGGTTGTGCTCTACCAGCTGAGCTATTCCCGCAATTCAATTTATTCAACTATTATAATTAGCTGAATCTATTTCGTCAATGATTTAGTTTAAATTATTAGAAATTGTCCATCCTTTTTTACCGGCACAGTCACCGTCAGTCATTTCTACTTCTACAAACTTAGCTTTGCCAAAAGCTTCTTGTATCTGTATAAGTTTTACTGTTGTTCCTTGAGGCATATGTTTACAGACTTCTTTTTCACCATTTTCTTTCGTTTCATCATAAGCTGCCATAGAACCTGGAACAGCCACTAATCTAACAGTTGCATCAGGATCATAAGTATTCACCCCCTTTAAAGAATACGTTTGGCCAACTGACAAGCCAACTACTTTGGCTTGTGGAAGAGGTTTAGTACTTCCTCCACTGCTCATCATTAAAATTAACAACAATAAAATGATTGCTCCAATTCCACCGTAAAATAGCTTAGGATTTGATTCCTTTAATGCCGTGATTTTTGATCCAGCACTTTCTGCTGTTTCGGAAACAGTTTCAACGGCATCATCTATCATTTCTTCAGCCTGATCGACTGCATCATCCAGCATTTCTTCAGCCTTATCTGCCATTTCATTTACTGTCTCTTTAGAGTTCTCGTCATTACTCATCTTTTTCCTCTTATATAAAAGCTTTTAGAATATGTTCGGTATCTAAGGCGACCAGTCAAACTATAGCGACCAACTTTGCTTGCACTATTATCCATAACTGAACCACTTAAGATCCCGTTATTATAATATATTAGAGCAATGTAGGAGCTGCAAAGTAGAGAGCTAAGAAACAAAGTTTTATATCTCTAGCAACTTTATTTTACTAAACCACCTAACCCATATTCATTTATAGTTATAATTGAATGGACAAAGGTATCATGCTGACAAAACTTTTCAAGTGATCATTTAGTTTCTTGAAAAAAAACTTCACTTTTCATCATCATTTTCTATACAAAAAAACCCAATATATTTTTTTTAGCTGACTTAGAAACCCTATTTACATCAATACGGCGACATTCAAACTGCCAATACCCAAGTCCTATATTTTTCTTTCCTCCTAGTATAATAAGGAAATTTTTTTCATCCATAAACATACGCATAATATCTCCATCATTATGCGTATACCTATCCATTAAAATATAAGTTTTTTCTTTTACACGATAAAGTAATGCCTTTTGACGCTCATCGTCTAAATTAGCATCATCTTTCAAATAACTGACAGCGTATGAAATTGTTGTCAATAACGATAGTTCAAATATAACCTTTCCATTCAACTTTGGCATTAATATTCTGTTGACCACACCTAAACAACGCTGGGATATAGGGTCCTTAGACAATCTATAACTTATCAAGCTACCAATTGACAAAACACCTTCATTAAAAGATGAACACGACAATTCACTTTCGGAAAATGATTTTGCCAAAACTTCTTTGTTTGTTTCTTCATTTAATTCAGATTGTAAAGAATGAGTGGCAGATACCCCCAGAGTGATATACCTATCTAATCTATCAGGAAAAAGTGATTTATCATTTAATTCTTCACCTTTCCAATGATTAAGAACATGTGTCAACAACTCTAACGAAGGTTTTTCAGGTATATTATCTGAAGGAGTAAGAGTATTAAAGCGTGGTTGATCCTTAATGCTGAATTGATCCGATAGGTTAAGAGCACTATACAGCGTAGTTAGATTAAGAAAAACTTTAGAATCTGTTATTTGATTATAAATATTACTAAAATAGGGCGCCCTATCTTCTTCATCTAATATAATACATTGTATATTTTGACTTTTTACAGGTTGTTTTTCAATGCTAACAAATTGACTTAATTGACTAATTAAACCTATAACTTGTAGTTTTTCTTTTTGCATCAAGCTTGATGAGTCTGAAAGACTAAACAACAAAGCCTCAATATAAGACTCTTCAGCTGTTGAATCTTTTCCTAAAAAATTTGATTCTTCAGGTACCTTTACCGTTTCTTTTTTTATCCTTACGCTCAATTTGTATAATGAATGGAGATCAATCCAAATCCAGTCAGGAATATGTAATAACATAATAGAATAGGTGACGACAATTCCTGTTAACCCTTTAATTGTTCGCTGAAGGGCTAGCGTTACATTTTTTCCTTGAAGCCACCCAACTTGTCTACGTGTTATTTCTTGGGCAACCAACCAATATCCAACACTAAATTTTTTTTCTATTGAAACAAGAAGGTTGAAAGTTTTTTTTTCGTCTTTTCCTTTAGGGAAGCCAATTTTAGTTAATTGGGAATAAAGTGATTCTTTTATACTTAAAAATAGAGGTCTAATTAATTCAGCTATTTCTAATCGATGTTGAGCAGACATTTTTGTGCTAATAAACTTAACAATAAAATCATCAAACAATTGTGCTGTCAAATTTGGGTCTGCAATGGGCACTGAAGAAATCCATTGATTAACTGCCGTTTTTTCAAAAGACGCAAATAATTCCTTATTATTTTTTTGCTCTGGAGTAACAAGATAAAATGAGTTCTTCACTGATAAGCCAATAAGTTAATAAGTTAATAAGTTAATTACTTTAATTTAAATAGAGTTTAGTCTATTTTAAGAAATTCATAACGAATATTATTTCATTTATTATGAATTTTAATAGAGTATTTCAACCAATTGCATTACTTTCCCCCTTTTTTCATCATCATGCCTTTTGATGGATTGTAACCCCAAATTGCAATGATCATAAAAAAAATAAAGGCAACTAATGTACACAAAAAAGCATATTGATTAAATTCACCATATAAAGCAAATCGGATCAGTTCTACAGCCTGAGAAAAAGGGTTATAGAATGCAAGGTTATGTAAAAACTCACTCGATTCTTTCATTTTCCATAAGGGGTACAAAGCAGTAGACATAAAAAAAAGTGGAAAAATTACAAAATTCATTACGCCTGCAAAGTTTTCCAATTGTTTAATAAATGAAGATAATAATAATCCTAATGCACCTAACATCAAGCCTGACAGTATTAATGCGGGTAATACCCATAAATAACCTTTCCATGGAGCTTGAATATCATAAAACCAGGCAATCGTTAAAAACACATAAACTTGTAATATTGAAACAGAGACACCGGCAATTAGCTTACTCATTAACAAAAACCATCTTGGTAGAGGGCATACCATCAAAATCCGCATACTCCCCATCTCTCTGTCATAAACCATAGATAATGAACTTTGCATCCCATTAAAGAGTTGAATCATACCTACTAATCCAGGCGTAATATAAACCTCATATAAAATATAAGTCTCATATGGAGGACTAATAGCGACCCCTAAAGTCGCTCTAAATCCTGCTGCAAAAATAAACAACCAAACTAATGGGCGAACTAATGCAGAGACAAATCGTTCCTTTTGTCGAACAAAACGCCATAACTCTCGACCAATGATTCCCCACATAGCTCGCCAATAGTGAATGAGATTCATATTTTCTTTCCTTGAGTTAATTGCTTGAATGCACCACCAATTGATGATGTATTTGTCGTATGCAACACATCATCAATGGTTCCCTGAGCTTTAATTTGTCCCTGATGTAGTATAATAAGTTGATCTTCAGGGAAAATTTCATCTATCAAATGAGTCGCCCATAGAACGGCTAAGTCATGATTCGAAACCAATTGATGAACATGTTCAACAATAGACTGTCTACTAGGCACATCCAACCCAACGGTTGGTTCATCTAATAATAATAAAGAAGGTTTATGCAATAATGCTCTAGCAATTTCCACCCTTCTTTTATGCCCACCATTCAATTCTCGTACTTTTTCTGAACGTCTCTCATACATATTTAAACGTTCTAACTCTTCCTGAATACGCTGTTTTGCCAATTTTCGTCCTATTCCATGGAGGGCAGTATGGTAATATAAATTTTGCATCACAGTTAAGTCCATATCCAACGTTGTTTGCTGAAAGACGACACCTAATCTTGAAAGCGCTTGTCTAGTCTGTTTTTTTATATCAAACTCACAAAGCTCAATTTTTCCTTGTTTTGAATCATATAATCGTGTAATTAACGAAAACAGTGTACTTTTACCTGCTCCGTTAGGCCCAAGTAGAATAGTACACTCCGAGGCTCTAACAGAAAAACTCACCTGATTAAGTGCTGTTTTTTTTCCATACGAAAAACACAGCTTTTCAACATCTAAGGCTGTCACAATGTTTACATTTTTTCCATTCATGGTTTTGAAACAACTCCCCATGGAAACCGCCCTACCCCCACTGATTTAGTCACTTTATGATTATCAAGATCAATAATTGATATATCACTACTACGTCCATTAGTGGTATATAACCTTTTTTGATTAGGCGAAAATGCCAAATTCCAAACGCGCTGCCCTACTAAAAGAAATTTTTCAACCTTCAAGGTTTGGGCATTAATAACGGCCACCCTATTAGCCGGCCCAATAGCAACATATCCCCAACGCATATCTTTATCAATGACGATACCTACAGGCTGAATTTTATCCGTTGAAACACCCGGGATATCTAGCCTAATTGTTTTAATTATTTTCTTACTTTTAACATCTAAAATCATCAAAGTTCCAGCAATTTCTGATGTCACCCATAATTGTGAATTATCAGCAGTAAAGCTGGCTGCTCTAGGACGAGGGTCAACTAATGTATTCTCTACAATTGCATTGGTTTTAGCATCAATCCAATGGATCATATTCGTCGTTTCTGATGCACTTACAACCCATTTGTCATCAGGGCTGACGGCAATCCCTTCTGGCTCAACGCCTACTTTTATTTGCGCAATAGCCTTTTTGTTAATAATATCAATCACTGTCACTAAATTATCATCTTCATTCGATACATATAATCGATCCCCTTTTGAATTTAATGCAAAAGTTTCAGGATCTTCTCCTGATGGTAACTGTCCTACTTCCTTTAAAGATTCAGTATCAATAATTTTAACCGTATCATCATCACTGGTTGCAATATACAAGTATTTATTATCTGGACTAATTGCAACCCCCCTTGGACGTTGCCCTATATTTATTGTTTTTATCAATTCTCCTTTTATCGGATCAACTACAGCCAAGGCATTATCTTTTTCTAAAGTGATAAAAACAGTTTCTGCCTGAGCAGTAAAAGTAAGAGTCGTTAAGCCTAGTACAGCGTTGATAAAACCAACACAAAAAAATTGTAATTTCATTAGTACATCCCTTTATTATAATTGACGGGTTATTTGTTCTATAAGTTTTTTCAACTTAGTTTTTATCATTTCCATCTTACTGTCACTCTTACTATCCCTTTCACTGGCAACTTCTGGTAACAAAGTATTATTTTTATTTGGTACGTTATTACAGCTTGATTCTGATTGATCAAAGCCTAAAGTATCCAACTCTGATGTAGGATGTAAAAAACCCTCTATGGGTGCCACAGAAACTAAAGAACGAGCTGCCGCCAATAAAACAGGTTGTCTTAATTGACCATTCCACGTCCGAAACGATAAAGGCTTTCCTTTATAGCCTTGTAAAGCAAATTCATCGCTTAACAAATAATCTTTTATTATTTGCATCTTATTAGATTGCGTTCGAACAGAGGCTTCTCCTATAGATCTTACCGCTAAATATGCACCATAATCTTCCTCTTCCATCCAACGCCCAGCATGTTCTTTAAACCGATTCTGAATTTGAACAGCTCCCCACTGCTCATGAGTTCTATGCCATGAAGTAGATACTAACCCCTGCGTACCTATAACAGGTCGAGGAATCCATGTTCGATAGGTAAAATATTCGCCAAACAGCCCTTGAACATCAGAAATGACCAAGACATCATGTTCATTTTCTTGAGTAAATACAGGCACATCAGACTGAGCAGTTCTACGCGCATCATAAGTATGTGTCCACTGTTTTTCAGCTACAATTTTTATTCCAAAACGATTAGCAGCTCGTTTAATTGCTAAAGAATAATTTTTATCATCAGGGCTTGGCCCAGTCACTAAAAACCATTTATTCCATCGTTTTTTCATCATATATTGAGCTAATGCATCTGCTCGCATTGCTCTACTTGGTAACATATGAAGCACATTATCCAAACACTGTTCATTTCTTAACGCATCATCTATTGTTTTTGCATCAAAAAATAATTTCCATTGACTTGAATCAAGTTCAGTTATTTTTTTTAATTGCTCAGTTGGTAAATTGGTTACCACAAAGACAATATCATCACTAACCTGTTTTTTATACTCTTGAATGATATCTGCTGAAATAGGAATTAGGATCTTTTTTATCTCATATTTCTGGCCTGTAAATTGGCCTGTTGTATTATTATCTTTTATTGCTATATCAGCCCCCATTAGCCCTTTATGCTGAATAAAAGGATCAAGGTTAGACAGTGCAGCAGGGACTTTATCCTCCTGACTAATAAAAGCGATCTTTATAAGCTGTTTTTCATCTGCATGAACTAAGTTTATAGACCAAAGAAAAATCAAAAAAGAATGTATTAATAAAACTCTACTCATGAGTAACCTGTGTTGTTTATTTTGCATGGAATATATATTCTCCACATAATCACTGTTGCAGATTTCTATCGGTTAAATCGATAGACTGCATTGCTAAAATGGTTGCGGTGCTTGTTATACGCTAATGATATCGCCTACATCATTGCTCAATAGTTACTCTACTTTCTCCATCCAAATAATCACTGATCGCGATAATAATAATGTGTAATAAATTCCGCATTAGTCACCACGCGAAGTATAAGCCAAACTCACTTACTTGTTATATAATGAACATATTATTTACCCAAGTCGATATAGTTAAAATTCATCACAAAATGAGATCCATTTCCTTATTTTCAGTTATTATTATTGCATTTGGCTTAGCCTTTTCAAAGCATATTTCTTTATTTATGTACCCCTTAGGCGCTATTCTTTTTTATGTCTACTTACCTATTTTATATGCTACATCTAGAATAAATGTTCTACATCATAAAAAAGAGCAAGAAGTTCTCCATATAAAATTTTATGCTATGGAACTTGGCGTATGGCTGGCCTGCACATGCTTTTTAGCTTTTGTTCTTTCTCATTTATTCTCTGATTTGGTATCCCACGAATTAAAACACCTCTATCACTTCACTTATTTTTTAATATTCATAGGGTTAGCAGGCGCCATATTATGTGAACTAGATGCTAATAAACTCCATCTTTTATCAAAAAAAGTTGATTATCGTTTACAAGGGCGATTTCTCTCT
The DNA here is from genome assembly GCA_023145835.1 of Methylococcales bacterium. Classification (GTDB taxonomy): domain Bacteria; phylum Pseudomonadota; class Gammaproteobacteria; order Methylococcales; family Methylomonadaceae; genus QPIN01. The sequence continues at coordinate 9,305 of JAGLDH010000135.1, read as the reverse complement.
TTTGAGGTTTTTTTCATCATCTTTTTATTTTTTTCAATGAACCATTAGCATACTAAGGACTGAGAATTTTATAATATCCGAAACTAACTTGTCTTTTTTTGTCCAGTTTATATATTGTAAAAATAGTTTCATAGCTTGCTATGCGCCTATTTTTACGCCTTGAAACTGAACAAAAATCCTACACCAGTTTCGGGTTTTATTTCATCCTCAGTCCTAAATAAATAACTTTGCTATTTATTCCAGATACACTCTCCACTTTCTTTTGTAATAGCATCTAACCGTTGTTGATGAGCTTCCAGTTCTTTTTCCGTACAAGATACAACCTTTAGTCTGGGTCTATCAGCAGACAAACGAATAATCTCTTGTATTTTCTCTTCTTCATTTTCATCTGAATCTAGCAAAGAAAATTGACCGCCTGTCATTGCCAAGTATACTTCAGCTAAAATCTCAGCATCTAATAATGCTCCATGCAACTCACGATGACTATTATCTATACCATAACGTTTGCATAATGCATCTAAACTAGCCCTGGCTCCTGGATGTTTTTTTCTGGCAAAAGGAAGTGTATCAAAGACAGTACTGTAATCTTCAAGTCTACCTTTATTATGTTTTAACAGAGAAAGTTCGTGATTTAAAAAACCTACATCAAAGGGTGCGTTATGAATGATTAATTCAGCTCCTTTAGTAAAGTCTAAGTAATCATCAATAATATCTTCAAATAAAGGTTTATCTTCTAAGAATTCATTTGTAATACCATGTACTTCAATAGCGCCGTCATCAATCAATCGGTTAGGATTAATATAAACATGAAAAGAATGATTGGTTAATCGCCTATTAATGAGTTCAACACAACCTATTTCAATAATTCTATGTCCATCTTGGGGGCTTAAGCCTGTTGTCTCAGTATCTAAGACAATTTGTCTTACTTTTTTAACTGTCATTTTTTTACCTTCCAGATAACAAATTTTTTATTAGACGCTATCACATCACATGACCTAAATATCCTTTTCAAGTCAATATGATAATCTAAATGGCGATTACCAATCACCATAAGCTCCTTTCCTTTTTTTAATACTCGTCTCGATTGTTGAAACATAGTTAAAGCAATCTGGTTACCTACTGTATTTTGTTGATGAAAAGGAGGATTACAAATAATTAAATCCATCGAGTCCGCTTTAAAAGCTGTTAATCCATCGGTTAAGTAAAATTTAGCCTGTTTTGTAGCTGCAAAAGCATGATTAAAATTTTCTTTTGCAGAAGCAATTGCCATATAGGACTCATCAACAAAATGCAAATGCGCCAAATGATTATCACGAGCTAGTAATAATCCCACAATTCCATTTCCGCACCCCAAATCAACTATATCCTTGGCCTCTGTGTTTTTAGGTAAATGATCTAATAAAAAACGTGTCCCAATATCCAGACTTTCTCTAGAAAAAACATTGGCATGATTAGCTATCAGATAGTTAGTATTATCTAATTGATAATAAAAGGGATAAGGGTTAGTAAATTGTTCTTGCTTTTTTTCTAAGGTCGTAAAAATAAGTCGAGCCTTTCTTTTTGCTAGCGAAGGTTTGGTTGTCCCAAGATACTGCTCCATTATTTTCCAAACTGAAGCAGGCATTGCTTTCACCATACCTGCGGCAATCACAGTTGTTTTAGGTGTTAATAATGGTTGTAAACGAAGTAACTGATCTTCTAGTAATGCTAATGTTTTAGGCACTTTAATTAAAACAACATCAACCGATTGGGTAGGCCAGTCTAATGATCCTTTAAATTCAATTTTTTCTAATGATAATTTATTCTCAGAATAATTAAATTGGGTTGACTGTTGAGAAAGCCAAGAGTCAGAAATGGCGACAGGATTGAATTCATTTAAAGCAACAGTTAATGCACCAAATCCATCATTTAAAATTAGTAAATGACTGTTATCCATTAACAGGTTACTTTCAGCAATATAATTTAATAAATATTCATCTGCTGCATCCCAGGCTCTTAAAACTTCATTTTTCCTTAGAGGCAATCGCTGTAACTCAAACCGTCCTTGTGGCACATCAAGTAAAGTCTCCATTTATTCCTCTAAATCTATATTTTTAACATTATCTAAGTAAAATCAGACTCCAATATAAAATAGAAATATTTTACTGTATTTAGTTTTGATATTTGTTATTACTATTCATGAAGACATCATCAATCGGTTGCGAGAATATAACATTATTCAATATAAAACTTTATAAAGAAATAAACTATTCTAGATAGCGACTATATCATTCATAGGAGGATAAACTGACGGGGACAAATAACCTGCTTATAGTTTAATTACAATTAACCAAATTACGCGAACCAAAAATTGTGCTTAAGACAATATAGCCTGGAAAGGAGAAGGTGCTTTAAAAATATTTCAAGTATTGATACTGAAGAAAGTCAGAAGCAAGAGCCCTCTAAATCGCATAAAGGGCACCTCTAAAAAGCATAACCTATTCGCTGCCGTAGTAAGTGACTTTTGCGATAGAACTTTCAAAATTCAAGGAAAAGGTAATGGAACGCAAGGTATTTCTTAATAAATAAATCTTTTTTTTGATAATTCACACTCGTAATTTTGTAATAGTCCCTCCTTTTTTAAGTTGACTCTTTCTAATATTATTATTTGGATAGACACTTGAAAGCAATAGATTTTTTTTATCCTCACATTGTTTGATTTTTATCATAACAACTGTTATTTCATCGTTATATGCTTCTATCTCGCTATCTAGTGCAATACACTCACGGTTCAAATCTTCAATTGTTTTTATCATTTCTATTCCTAATAAAAGCCGCATCAACAATAAATATTTTACAAAAACTAATCTAAAGGTAGACCAAACTTATAAAATTTATCAAAACAAATAGTGTAAATGGTGAAGTAATACCTTTAAAATTTTGGTTTTCGACCTGGAGTTCTCTTTTTCATATCAACAATGGTTCAAATCAACCTCATCTTTATGAAACCTTTGATCAAGTCCAATTATTTTTAGCTTGCTAAAACTGTCGTTATTTTCCATGGAGATCGGTGCAATAGAATGACTATTCCGTCTCACTTCGTGAAAATAGCGACAGTTTTAGTAAGCTAAATTCTCATCAACTTAATCAGAAGCTCCTTAATAAAGAATAATAAATATTTAAGAAAATAGCTGTGACTTGTATAATTAATTCCTTTTTGGCTTTTCTTTTATAAGCCATAACATCAATATAACGTAGAGAAAGATATCTTATGGCACTTCATTGTGGAATTGTCGGTTTACCTAATGTAGGGAAATCAACACTGTTTAATGCATTAACAAAAGCAACGATAGCAGCGGAAAACTACCCTTTTTGTACAATTGATCCTAATGTAGGTGTAGTTGCAGTACCGGATCCTAGAATGGACAAACTAGCTGAAATTGTTAGCCCAGAACGAATATTACCAACAACCATAGAGTTTGTTGATATCGCGGGGCTTGTGGCTGGCGCTTCTAAAGGTGAAGGCTTAGGTAATCAGTTTTTAGGTAACATCAGAGAAACTGATGCTATCGTCCATGTTGTCCGTTGTTTTGAAGATGAGAATGTAGTCCATGTTTCGGGTAAAGTTGATCCTATCAATGATATAGAAGTTATTAATACAGAGCTTGCCCTAGCTGATATGTCTACAATAGAAAAAGCACTTCAACGTGCAACTAAAGCATCTAAGTCAGGTGATAAAGATGAATTGGCTAAAAAGAAAGTACTAGAAAAAGTATTTGCCCATTTAGATCAAGGAAAATTAGTTCGTTCATTAGATTTAACTGACGATGAAGTTAAATTAATTAAAGAATATTGCTTGATTACGATAAAGCCAACTTTGTTTATTGCCAATGTTCAAGATGACGGGTTCGAAAACAACCCAATGTTAGACAAAGTAAAAGATTTTGCCGCAAAGGAAGGGGCTAATGTTGTTTCAGTCTGTGCAGCAATAGAAGCTGAAATCGTTCAGTTAGATGATGAAGAAAAACAAGAGTTTTTAGATGATTTAGGTTTGGAAGAACCTGGTTTAGATAGAGTGGTAAGAGCAGCCTATACTTTATTAAACCTTTCGACTTATTTTACTGCGGGTGTTAAAGAAGTCAGAGCCTGGACAATTCCTGTTAATGCAACAGCACCTCAAGCAGCGGGTGTTATCCATACCGATTTTGAAAAAGGTTTTATTAGAGCAGAAATTGTCTCTTATCAAGATTTTGTTGATAACAACGGCGAACAAGGCGCTAAAGATGTAGGAAAATGGCGGCTAGAAGGTAAAGACTACAGTGTGCAAGATGGAGATGTCATACATTTCAGATTTAATGTTTGACAAAAAAGTTCCTGAAATATATAATTTTCAGGCTTTACAGAGTCCTCGTAACTCAAGGGCTCTTTCAAAATATGGCGATATAGCTCAGTCCGGTTAGAGCGCGGGATTCATAACCCCGAGGTCCCAGGTTCGATCCCCGGTATCGCCACCATTCGCTGATTAATTCCTTTAGGTTTCATTCAGCTGCTACATGTATTTAACCGCGTTTAATATTCATTAAATGCCCTTTTCAAGGGTTTGCGATACTTTATTATCTATTTTTAGACTCCTCCAATAAATCGTCATCGAAAAATGAATCTCTTCTTATGTTAATATGTGAAGTAATGTCAGTTACTTATAAATAGTTATTCACACTAGACATATAATTCAGCCTGATTCACATGAGAGATAAAAATGGAAGAGCCAATCATATCAGCAAAAACTAAAAAAATACTGCTTTGGATTACCGGGCTATTAATAACTTATTCTCTATTAGGCTTTCTAGTACTACCCGCTGTTTTAAAAAATCAAATTCCTAAAATTACGAAAGAAAATTTAAACAGGGAATCTCAGATTAAAGATATTGAGTTTAACCCGTTTTCAATGGAGCTTAACCTTCATGAATTTGATCTTAATAACTTAGATAAAAGTAGTTTTGTTAGCTTTAAACGTCTGAATGTTAATTTAGCTGTTTTAAAATCGATTGCAAATTTAACATTAACTGTAGATCAGATAATGTTAGATCAACCGAATACCCTAATCAAACGAAACAAACAAGGTAAGTTTAATTTTTCTGACTTATTATCAACTGAAGCCCCCAAACCAGAAGAAGAATCAGACGAAGACCCTTTTCCCATCACTATTGTAAAAACAGTGATCGCTGAAGGAAAAATAAATTGGGATGATGATTTTTATTCCAATCATCAAAAAGAAACAATCTACCCTCTTAATTTAAATCTTGATAAATTTACCACTGTAGTTGGCAAACAATCTGAACTAGAACTAGCACTGGCTTTAGAATCTGGTGGAAAGCTTGATTGGAAAGGTGACTTAGAATTAACGCCTTTAAACTCAACAGGGAAAATAAAACTCAATAAAGTTGACTTCAATAAAGTATGGCAGCTTTTTTTGCAAGATTCCGTTAACTTTAAAATAGTAACAGGCTCAGAACTGGTTGAAATTGACTATCATCTAACAGATACAGAAAAAGGGTTACAATTCCTAATCAAGGATGCAAGCCTTAGTGTTGATAATTTGAATGTTTCAGAAAAAAATCTAACTGAACCCGTTATTAGTGTTCCAGATTTTAAAATATCGGGTATTACCTTTGATCTTTTGAAGAAAAGTGTCGCTATTAATGAGATATCAGCCGTTAAAGCTCAGTTCAAAGCTTGGCTAGACTCAGAGGGAATCATCAATTACCAGCCTCTTTTTAGTTCTGATTCCAAAGAAAGTCAACCTCAACAGAAATCACCTACTCCAAATACAAAAGAAGAACCCTGGACTGTTACGCTTAATAAGTTGAATATGAGTGATTTTTCCTTTAATTTTATTGACAAATCATTGCCTTCTCCCGCAACTATTGACCTAACTTCTCTTAATTTGAGTGCGACTGAATTAAGTAACAAGCCAGGTGCAACACTTCCCTTTAATCTAGACCTCAAGATTAACAAAAGCGGTGGATTAAAAATTGGAGGATCGGCTATTTTAGATCCTTTTTCCAGCCAATTAAAAGTCAATGCTGACAATATTGCACTCAAAGATTTTCAGCCCTATATAGATACCTTTGCCCGACTTGATCTTATTTCCGGCTTATTTAATTTAAATGCAGATGTCTCTCTGCTTCAAGAAAATAACAAACCCTTTGATGTTAAATTAAAGGCAGATAGTCATATCAATGATCTTGTGACGAGAGACCAGCTTTCTAATAAAGATTTTCTAAATTGGAAAAAGCTTGATATAGAAAAATTTGATTTAGATCTTGCTGCCAATAGTTACCTTATTGATTCTGTAAAACTTGATAAGCTCTACACACGAGTTTTAATTAGAAAAAATAAGACTATGAATATCAATGATATTCTTATAACTAAAGATAAAAAGGAAGAAAAACCAGTAAAAACTGAGGAGACCTCTACAAAAAAAGAAGTTAAACCTACCTATAAAATTGCCAATTTTTCTATCACGAATAGCGTATCTGATTTTTCAGATCGCTCTTTGATCTTACCCTTTTCTGCACATATCAATAAATTGAAAGGTACCGTAAAAGGTATTTCTTCTGATCAGAATGCTCTAATAAAAGTCGCTTTAAACGGGCAAGTTGCTAACATTGCTCCTGTTACTATAAAAGGGAATATAAGCCCACAAAAAGATAACTCAAATATAAGCCTTGATTTTAAAAGTATGCCATTACCGGTCATGACGCCTTATATGGCAGAATTTGCTGGGCGTAAAATTGAAAAAGGGAATATGTCCCTAAAATTAAAATATGATATTAAAAATAATAAACTCTCTGCATCTAACAATTTATTGATTGATCAGCTTGTATTAGGAGAGAGTGTCGACAACCCTGATGCGGTTTCATTACCTTTAGACCTTGCAATAGCTTTATTGGCTGATTCAGATGGAAAAATAAAGCTCGATATGCCCATCACCGGTAGCCTTGATGATCCTCAGTTTAGCGTATCAGGGTTAATATTTGATACACTGGTCAATGTGCTCACTAAAATCATTTCTTCTCCTTTTAATGCAGTAGCCTCTATAGTAGGAAGTGACGAGGATATAAGCAAAATTACGTTTCTACCCGGTGAATCATTATTAGATGACAAACAAAAAGAAAAATTAGAGGGATTAGCGACTGCACTTGTTGATAGACCTGCACTAAAACTTGAGATTAAAGGCGCTGCTTTTTCAAAAGAAGACTGGCCTCAACTACAAGTAGAAGCCTTAGGTAAACAACTATTGAAAATGCGTGCAGAAGAACTCAGTAAAAAAACCGGAGAAACTGTTTTAACTGAACATTTAAAATATTCAAAAGATGAAAACCAACGCTTATTAGCAGACTTGTTTATCAAAACACACCCAAAATTGGCAGACCGTTCAATATTTGGTACACCACGTTTAATTAATTCTGAAGAAGATAATTTTTATGAAGTTGCTCAAAGTAAAATGGCAGAAAAGATCAAGCCTAACAATCAGCGTTTAGAAAAACTTGCTGTTGCAAGAGCTCAATCAATCGCTAAATTTTTATCTGAGAAAAAAATTGCAATCGAAAGAATTTATGTCTTAAATGTAGTTGTTGACCCAAAAGACTCTGAAGGTATCATTGCTTCTAGCTTAAATCTAACAGCAAACTAATCTGCTCTAATTCACTATCAACCAAATAGGGCTGATAGTGAATTAAAAAACGATAGACTATCTATCATTTTATATTTCAACATTTGTAGCAGGACAATGTATAGAAATAAAATAAGTGCCTATAAAAATAATTTTAAATATGTACTTATAAATAGTGTCACAAGCAGCTTCCCTACCCCCGCTTTTAATATCACCAAAGCTAATTATTTCAAATTTGATAATATAAATCGCTGTTAATACAAAAATATCATGCTTATAAAATTGCTTGTTTTAGCCATTTATCTAATACTTATTGCTTGTGGTCGAACACCTAGTTCTTCAAGTGAAAATGAAGAGCTGGCAGTTATAAATAAAATACCATCAACAGTCATAAATAATATCAAAATAACCACTTGGATGTATCAAATTCAAGACCTCTACGATAAAAATATTGATATTTTAGCTAAAACAAATTATGACATGCTTGTAGTCGAACCTGGATTTAACTTTAAAGAAAGCCCCTATGATACGCCTAAAATTGTGTCATCACTTTCTACAAAACCAAATGGTAAAAAGAGACTTCTTTTAGCCTATATAGATATTGGCCAAGCTGAGGAATACAGAGACTATTGGCAAGAAGATTGGATTGCGCCAACTAAAGAGACCCAAGGAATACCTGGTTTTCTAATTTCGACCGATCCTGATGGTTGGAGTGGTAATTATCCGGTGGCATTCTGGGATACAAGATGGAAAAGTATTTGGCTTGATAAAGGAATTATTTCTAAGCTTGCAACTCAAGGCTTTGATGGTATCTACCTTGACTGGGTAGAAGCTTATGATGATAAGCAAGTACTAGAGTTTGCACAGACTCAAAACATAGATACTGAAAAAGAAATGCTAGATTTCATCAAAGAGTTAAAAAAAGAAGGTCAGCGGATTAACCCTAGCTTTGTTGTCATCTCTCAAAATGCCCAATACCTTTTAGACTATGCTCCTAACGAATATGCCTCAATAATTGATGGGATTTCCACTGAAGATACGTGGTTTTATGGAAAAGGTGATGTTAATTGGGATGATGCTAATGCGGGTGATTTGTCTGGCGATGAGAGGCATGACGATGATTATTCTACAAAAAAAAGAATCGTACAAAATTTGAAATATTTGGATTTACAACTTCCTGTATTTACGGTTGACTACTGTGTATTACCAAAAAATGCTTATTCTACCTACGCTACATCTCGTAAAAATGGGTTTATACCTATTGTGACACGTGTTTCACTATCCCAGCTAACAGAAACACCACCCCCTGAATTTAAAATAGTAGAAGAAAAGTAAGATCCCTTAAGCCAATATAAACAATAGCATCTTGGATAACATTTTTCCCTCTCCTATCACTGAAAGCCATTGAATACGTAGCGACTTATTTCTTATTTTTGGAACATAAAGGTTTTATATTCCAAATTTTTTAATTTTAAATAGAGAATAATACCATCAACCTTGTCGTTAAGATAAGGCTTCTGCATATCCGAGTCTATAGAAAGAATGGCCTAAATATTGAGTTAAAAGAGTAAAAATCATATTTGAAATAGCAAATCATATGGCTAAGTTTAAGGTAATGATACGTTTATCCTAGAAAAATCAGTTGAGTCTA
>JAGLDH010000134.1 GCA_023145835.1 Methylococcales bacterium | reverse complement strand
CCTACCGCGGACTAAAAATCATCACTTCGCTATCTCTCCGTTTCCCTGATTTTCAGCGACTGAACCAAAGGAAAACCAATTACTTTGCCTACCCCCTTCTTTTTAATTCCGTTAAGCAAAGGGTCAAAGCAATTAGTTCTTCTAATTTTTAACGAATGCATCAATTATTATTGCTGAGTTTTAGACATTGCCTTTTCAATGACTTTAGATATATCAAAGGTCGTGCTGCCTTGAGTTGGTGGGTAATCAACCAGCGTTTTCACATGCTTACCAACTATCTCAGAAGCAGGCGCTAATAGCCACGACATTTTCTGTAACAAATGACCATTTGAATCAACAGAATCATAGCTTTCAAATGGGTCTGCACGGAGGTTATAAAGTTTTGGCTTGTCTAAATTCACTAAGTTAGCATAGTAATTCTCTGCTGTTGCAAAGTGAAATTTCCAAGGCCCCATGCGAATGGCGGATAACTGACTTTCAAAATAATATAACATTGAATCCCGTGCAGATTTTGTACTTTTGTTAGTCCAGTAATCGAAATTGTTGATGCCATCAATATATTGATCTTTCTCATCTAACATTTTTTGATTAACATCAGGTTCACCACCAATAGTTGCAAGCGTCGTGAATAGATCTTGGTGGGATTGAATACCATTTAATGTTTGTCCAGGCTTAACTTTAGCAGGCCATTGCAACACCATCGGCACACGCACACCACCTTCATAAGTCGTCATTTTTTCACCACGGAATGGTGTTGTTGCCCCATAAGGCCACGAAGAATGTTCTGGTCCATTGTCGGTGGTGTAAATAACAATGGTATTTTCCATATCCACTCGTTTATCTAGTTCATCCATAAAATGACCAACATCGGAGTCGTGTTGCATCATACCGCTACCATGTTTATCATATTCACTTGTTAGCGCTTCAGCAGCATAACGCCATTTTTCATTTAATCGTGTATACAAATGCATTCGACTGTGATTAACCCATGTGAAAAATGGTTTACCTTCTTTCTGAGATTTATCAATAAAATCCAAAACCTTAGGAATCATTTCAGCACGATCAAAGTCCTTCATCCGTTCTTTCGTAAGCGGGCCTGTATCGGTACATTTTTGTTTACCCATAGGACCGAATCGCTCGTCCTTTTTACGGTTTTTTGAGTCTGTTGCATAACAATGTAAAACACCTCGGGTGCCAAATTTATTTTCGTATGCCTCTAGACTGCCTGAGTATTGTTTAGCAAATCGTTGATAATCCCTCTGCTCGGACTCTTCTTGGGTATTTAGGTGATACAAGTTACCGAAAAACTCATCAAACCCATGAACTGTTGGTAAGGAAAAATTATGATCGCCATAGTGATTTTTACCAAAGTGCCCTGTGTTATACCCCTTCTCCTTGAGTACTTCCGCTAAAGAAGGGGACTCTTTTTTCAAACCTAAAGCACCTCCTGGCATAGCAACAGTCGTCATGCCCGATCGAATAGGATATTGGCCAGTAATAAAGGCAACACGCCCTGCGGTAGAACTTGGCTGTGCATAATGGTCAGTAAATTTAATGCCGTTTTTTGCTATTTTATCGATGTTTGGGCTTAGATAACCCATGGTGCCTAGGCCGTAGGCACTGACGTTTTGCCAGCCAATATCGTCCCCAAAGATCACCACGATATTGGGCTGCTTTTGGTTTGCTGCCATCACGCTGGTACTTAGTACGAGTGTCACCGCAGCCGATAGTTTTGATAGTGCTAATACTTTTTTCATTAGATATTATCCTTATTGTTGATATAAATAAACGTCCCGAGGCAAGCTCTCTTGCCATCAGGGCAACCGGGTTTAAATTAAACCAATAATTTTGAGTAAATAATTGTTATCCCAACCAGCCATTAGCCGTTTTGTTTTTACTCCGACCTTAGCTGTTTTCTCAGTTTTAATCTGGTTCAACACTATGTATCGTATAACAGCAAGATTGGTGGCACTATATCCTTTATGTGTTCGTTTACTATCTTCATCAAAAGCAACATCTAAAACACAGTGCAGATTGTTTTCAATTGACCAATGCGCGCGAACGGCACGTTCTAGTTTGTTTGGGTTGTCAACACTTAGACTACTGATAAAATAGCGCGTTTCCTCTGCCACTCAGTTTGAAAAGCATTCACTGAACTGTATCGATCTCTGCAAAAAAATCACCCAAAGTATCATACGAGGGTATTCCATGCTCTAAATTAAGCTGTTCCATAAACTACTGTTCCTTGGCCTTACAAAATCACTCAATGGCTACCCAGTTGTCTGCTCCACAAATATATATCAGAGAGTAGGTGCTTTTTGTATCGCTCTCTTCTTGGGTCTTCTAGACTTGAGAAATGGTGAATAATTGAGGCTATGGGTTGTTCTGTCATTATAAAATCAAAATGATAGAACTAATAACGCTTCAAAATTATAATTTCAACTGGTTTTAAACCCGACTGCCCTGCTCTCGCTACCGCTCGACTTTCTTATGCCTCAAAAGCCGGATATTAATAAGGTTGTTTCCTTTACGTTACAGAGCCAGGAATAAAACCCCATAAGATTAAACCAGTTCATCACAAACGTGCGTGACATGTTTGTAAAAAACCTTTAAGCCATTGCATAAATAATGCAGACCTTTTTCATTGTGTTTAGTCTTTAAAAACCGATCTTTAGGACAGTGTCCCCAGCATAACGATAAATAATTACATTGAAGACACTCTTTAGACAAGGTCTTAGATTTAGCATAACCAAATGCTTCTTGTTGTTTTGAAAAGGCCATGTTGCCTTGATGTGATATTTGAATATTGCCAAGTTTATACTCGGGGTATACAAAGTGGTCACAACTATATAAATCACCGTTATGTTCTAGAGCCAATGCTTTGCCACAAACTTCCGAAGTAACACATTGCTGAGAGCCTTCTCCAAGTATCATCGACAAGACATTTTCGAATTGATCCACATGTATGCGCCCATAATCATTGGCCAACCATTCGTCCCAAACTTCAACTAAAAACTTGCCCCACATTACGGGTGGTACAGACCAAGGGGTTACGACTGAGTTAGGGTGTCCAGGTTGTGCTTCAAGTGAATCAACACGTACCCAGCCCTCCTCTGTCCAGTGCCCTGGAGCAGTGGAATCAAAGTTTCGTTTTTCCATTCCAGGAATTAGCTGAATCATTTGAGGTTTTACTTCATCGCGTAGGAAGCGATAAACCTCAAGAGGTGCTACGCAGTTTTCTCTATTAATTACGCACAGGGCATTAAAGGGAACTTTATGTTTATGCAATAAAGTCACCGCTCGCATAACTTCACTGAATGTTGGTGCACCAGATTTTTTAACCCGATGAATGTCATGGAATCTACTGGGTCCATCAATAGACAGTCCAACAATAAAATTATGCTTTTTTAGAAATATTGCCCAGCTGTCATTTAACAATACGCCATTGGTTTGTAGATCATTTTCAATGCGCTGATTGGGCTTTTTATACTTTTCTTGAAGTGCAACCACTTGTTCAAAAAAATCTAAGCCCATAAGGGTTGGCTCGCCACCTTGCCAACTAAAAACGACATTGCTTCCAGTTTGAGCCTCAATATATTGCTGAATGTGTGTTTCCAGTATCTGTACATTCATTCTGGGACGAGTCGGTTGATGGAGCAACCCTTCTTTATGTAGATAAAAACAATACGTACAGTCTAAGTTGCACTGCGCCCCAGAGGGTTTAAGCATAGTATGAAAACGATAATTTTCAGAAGGTTTAAATATAGAGGGGTCTAAAGTTGGCTCTTCTATATTTAAAATAGTAGCATTTGGCACAGTAATTCCATTCTTCAGATTATACAATTAATGTGTTTGTCCAAAATAAGGAATGGACAATATCAGTAACGAAAAACAAACAACACCTGCTAAAAAATGAAAAGGAGAATGATGATTGGTTTTGGGAAGCTCTTGTTTTAATGCAATATTAGTGAGTGTACCACTGATCAGTGCAAATAAGTATGAGAGAGTAAACTTGGCAGAGTAACGGGCTTAAAACCAGTTGAAATAGATCATTGGAATAGACTCAATTAATATAGAAAGGCATGTGATAATCTTCTTCGAGGACGTGTAGCAGAAAACAAACCTATTTTGAAAAAGCGCAAGTTGATTGCTGTGAAGCTAGTTTCTACTGGAAAAAAATAGGAGTTTAAAGTGATATAAAGCACCTGTAAATTCTATTCTTAATAGCCTTGCCATATTTTAAAGGATAACTAGGTATTGTCTTTATGCAAAAATAAAGACCCCGAATTTTAGGTAATTTTTCATATATTTATTATGATTTATTATATAAGGTATTAATCTAAATGATGACATTAATATTATCAATAGACTAGATAGCAATAGCAGGAATATGCAAATACCTAAGGATTAATTAATGCTACTACATACATTTAGTTATTTGATTTAAACGTGGGAACTAAGTCATGGCACAAAAAGATTCGCTCAACTGTCCATTTGAACATATAAAAAACCCTGATCTGGAAATAAAGAAAATTAATGAAATTTCACAACGAACGGTAAGTTTGCTAGATAACAGATACCCAGTACCTGATAAGATACTTAGAGGTGTTCATCCCAAATCGCATGGCTGTGTTAGCGCCTCGTTTGAAATAAATGCTGATATCGATCAATCTTTACAAGTTGGACTCTTTAAGTCACCAGGAAAAGTGTTTGATGCATCTATTCGATTTTCTAATGCCTCTGTAAGAGTGGAGCCTGATATTAGTGACGCTGGTGAGCATGGCAGTCGAGGCATGGCTATTAAGATATATGATGTGGGAGGTGAAGTATTAATTGAGGACAATGGTGGCAGAAATCAGGACTTTTTGATGATCAATCAACCCGTATTTGCTTTTGCGAATACTGATGATTATCTTATTCTTATGCGTATTCTTGACAGAAACAATGATAATTCAGACTCATTTTTTGACCCCTTAAAACTCCAGGATCCAACCCTTTCTGAGGAAGATAGGCAGCAGATTTTAGAATATATAAAAGCAGAAAATATTGATGAACAAGGAATTAAAAGAATTCTAGATACCTTAACCATTGTTAAGCAAATTAAATCTACCTCCGTAGCAAACCCCCTAAATATTCAATATTTTAGTGCCGCTCCCTTTTTGTTTGGATCAGATAGAGTAATGAAGTTTTCGGTTAAACCCGTTTATCAAGTGACTCCAACAGTCTTGCCTCCTGATTTGGCACCCGATTATTTGCGTAGAGCATTAAAGGAAAGTGTTTTTCAAAATGAGAGGGTTGAATTTGACTTCATGGTGCAAGTGAGAAGTGATGATGGTGATAAAATGGGGATTGAAAATGCTTCATCCATTTGGGATGAAAAACAGTTTCCATTTATCAAAATAGCAAAAATAACCATTCCAACACCACAGACAGAAGTCGATTCAGATGTTAATGAAGCACGATGTGAGGCAATGGCGTTTACCCCTTGGCATTCACTGTCTGAACATCAGCCAATAGGTAGCATTAATCGGTTGAGAAAAGATGTTTACCAAACTTCTGCTAAACACCGCAAAGCAGAGCGAGAAGTTGAAAGTGAGTTATTTTTAGTCAGGTGGTTCAAAAGTTTTTTGGAGTCACTTTGAAGTTAAGCAATGGAAAATAAATAGCTTATACATTTTCGCTTGCCCTTTTGTCTGCCATCGTTGGTATAGCAACGGTTACATAACCAGCTATGCGCCTATTGCCATACCAACGATGACAAACAAAAAATCTGCGCCATAATGTATAACTCATTTATTTTTCACACCTAATTTGAAGTAACTTTTCATTTGGGCAGGAGTAATAAAATGAACAAGATGGTCTTAAATTATGGATTAATATTGATTCTATTAACTAACTGTACTTATGTATCTCAAGGGGTGGTAGTAAATTCTGAACGTTATGCTGCTATCACTCAACAAGATATTTTTGGTGATAACACCAATAGCGTACTGTATCTAGAACAAAACTGGGATCAATATGACAGTTTGTGGTTTTACTTTACCACGCAAGGATCTGATTTTATGCCGTATGAGATATTTTTAAATCTCGAACAAGCGAATAATCAGTCACTTTTTCGTGCTGCAAAAAACATGAATAGATACCGGTTTTTAATACAAACCGCCAGTTATGATAACCCCGAGAGCCTCCCCGTAGGGTTTGTAAAAGATACTTATCAGGATAAAAGTTATGTTGGGTTTACTTGTGCAGCATGCCATACCAATCAGATAAATTATCAGGGAACGGGGATAAGAATTGATGGCGCTCCCGCATTAGCAGATTTTGAAGGGTTTTTTCTAGGCATTGAACGTGCACTAGAGGCCACTTTAAATAATCCAGATAAATTTGATCGTTTAGCTAATAAGATGATAGCTAAAGAAGCTGCAAAAAGTAAGCAGGAGTTTCACCAAACTTTAGCAACCGTTTTTCAGAAACAGCAGCAATATAATAAAACCAATGCGCCCGTACAAGGCGAGCAACTTGTACATTACGGATATGGTCGGCTTGATGCTTTTGGAAGAATATATAATCGTGTTCTACAGCACTTAACACCTGGAAAGCCTAATTCTAACCCGGCAAACGCCCCTGTAAGCTACCCTTTTTTATGGGATACACCACAGCATGACTTTGTACAATGGAACGGTATTGGTAGTAATAATCCTGGTGGATCAAAAGGTTTTTTAGGTCCCTTGGGGCGTAATACAGGCGAAGTATTAGGTGTTTTCGCAACCTTTCAATTGAATAAAATACCCGGTGATAAGGGTTTTAGATCTTCGGTGGTTCGACGTAATTTATTAAGGTTAGAGGATCATCTAATTACCTTGCATTCCCCTGTCTGGCCAGAAAACATCTTTCCAAGGATTGACCCGCAATTAGCTAAGCAAGGTAAAAAAGTTTACCAGGAATATCAATGTGACACTTGTCATCGTAGTCCTGACCAGTTTGATCGAAGTAGTCCTGACCGTAGAGTAATAGCACAATTTTCCAGTTTAGAAAAAATACAAACTGATTCTGCAATGGTGATAAACGCTTTAATATCCAAAGGTAAAAGCGGTTCTTTAAAAGGTACAACAATCCCCGATTCTGACCAACGCTTTGGTGAGATAACCTCTGCATTGTTTGCACTTAAAAAAGTAACCGCTGGGGTGATTGTAGAAGCTGATCATGATAAATCTGTCGTGCGCCGCTGGGTGGAGCAGTCTTATGACTTTTTAATTGCCTCTTTGAATAATCCGATAAAAGAAACAACACGGCATGTTGATTTTGGAACGGATAACCAGTTGCCAGAAAGCCTAAAGGCTTATAAGGGGCGCCCGTTAAATGGAGTTTGGGCAACCGCCCCCTATTTACATAATGGCTCAGTGCCTAACTTATATGAGCTGTTTTTGCCTAGTTGCACCGAAGATGAAATAAAAACAGGTAAAGAGTGTCGTTCAAATAAATTTACAGTGGGTAGCCGAGAGTTTGACCCAGTAAGAGTTGGACTAGTGAGTAAATCGCTGTCAAAGTATCCTGATCTTTTTGAATTTGATACTTCACTGCCAGCTAATAGAAATATCGGCCATGAATATGCGGCGGGGAAAACACCGTTTATTAAACTTGGATCTAATGGAAAACCGATTAAAAATGCAGACGGGAAAGTAGAAATCGAATGGTTGCCAGCTATAAATAAGAGTCAACGATTGGCTTTAGTTGAATACCTTAAACAGTTTTAATAAAAAGAATCATGAGAAAATCATGGAACATATTATTTATTGGATTGGTGTAAGAGTAGGCTCATTACTTTTAGTATATATAATTTTTGGCATTTTATATTTAATTTTAAAACCTAATATTGATCTGAAAGACAGTAAAATATCTATGCCTGCGCTTAAACTAGTCCCCATTCCAACGCTTAACCAGCCAACACCCATTCATAAATTAACAGTCTTTGTTTTTGAAGTGGGTGTAGATATATTTTGATGTTATTAAATATCAATATCTTTATCAAATTCAAGCCACTTACTATGACTTAAACTTGATAAAGACAATCAATTAATCCGAGATTTGCAACTAACGTTTCTGACTGATATTTTGAAATTTATGGTTCAACCTAACAAGATCAGTTGGATCATAGTTTCTAAGTTCAAGGTAATTAATTTGACAACACCCAAATTTCAGAAGGCTCTTCTTCAGAATCACCATAGTGACTTTCAAAAGCAATATTATTACCATCGTGAGATTGAGAAGGTGCGCCATCTTCATAAAAAGTGTTCAATGTCTTTTGAATAGGTGCTAAAGATTCATCTAATGGAAACATCCAAATATTTGGGACGACACTACCTCCAAATGGAATGGAACAAATAACATGAGCATCATTAAAACTCCAGGAACAATCAGTATATTCAGAATCACCGTGATTAATTAATTTAGTATTGCTTAAGGACGCATTTGTGCCAATAATATTAATGTCAGAAACGTAAACTTTCCAGCCTATACCTTGCCCAAAGTTATTTCTTTGATAAAAAATCTTACTGCCATCATGACTCCAACTAGGCAATCTATCATCAAATGCGCCCGACGCATTTGTTAACAAGGTAATTTGATGCGTAATCACATCAAGAAAACCAATTTGATGAATGGCTGTATTATCATTTTCACCCGTTACATATTCAAACACAATTTGATTAGCATTTTGGGGGTTAAAACCGGCCTCTATATAATAAACACCATTTGCCTCGGAATGCGTTGTAATTTGCTCCAGATTACTTCCATCACTACCTACAATCCATATTTCATCTGCCATCCCTGCCCTGTCGGAGGTAAAAACAATTTTATCGCCCACCCAACATCCATAAGGTACATTGACATTACCAGAGTTAGCTGCTGAAACAATCACTTGTTCATTGGTACCATCAATTTTCATTTTAACAATTTCGGATGCTCCAGCATTGTATCCACCTAAAAACCGAGTAAATGCAATGAATTGTCCATCTGGAGAAAAGCATGGATTTTGACTACTTCGAGGAGAATTTGTGGTAACTTTAACGGCCTGATCATTACGGCAATTTGTTATATGACAATCCAAAGGCATTAATAATTTTGGTTGTAAACCACTAGCATTTTCTAATACAGCCCCCCAAAAACCACTCCAGGCATTTACCTTATCATTGGCAATCAAGTCATATGAGCTTGTTGCTGGGTTATAACGCCAACCTTTGTTGTGGAAAATACCTAGCCCTTCTGCTTCATTAAGTGTACAACCATCCACATCCGCACAATTACCACTCACTGTAGTTATCCGTAAATCTTTCCACGCGACTGGATTAACAAAAGAGGCTGTGAAAGTATTACCAAAAAGCACTAAATACAGAATAAAAAATCATGTAAGTCATTGATTGTTTGTTTCCGAAGCGAGTGTTTTTGCTTAAATTAGGAATACTTTCACAGTCTCAAAAGGGTTCCCAAGTAGGAGCCACTGCTTTGCATTTTGTTGAGTAGTTAATTCAACCTCAAAACAACCATGATCACTAACGCATTGAGATGACAATGAAACAGCTCCCAGACTCATATTCACAGGTAAATCCAATATGACATTATTTTCACCTGAATGATGAATCCAATATCCGACACCTTGTTTAAGTACCCCATTCAATCCGGGATTAATATAGCGATCAGTTTCAGGATTAAAGGAAAACACGACCCAGTCAGTACCATAAACACCATTAATATCATCACCAAAAATAGTTTTAACGGTATTATTGTTAGGGGGTGGAGATCCGGGTAGGCTGATTTGATGCCACTGGTTACTGGGTAATACCAATGTTTGTCCAGCTAATACATCACTTATTAGAAAGCCATTATGTAGTCCGGCAATACTAAAAAAAGCACTCAGTATTCTTAATAATTTCATTATTAACGCACCATTTTTTATTATTTTGATAGTTCAAGCCACTTTGTCAGCCTATAATGGGCAAACAGTGATCAAAGTCGTGATAAAAAGAACTACCATAAAAATGATAATTCTTTCTTAATTCACGTTATATTATCACCCACACCATTGAGCTATAGCCACAGATTGGTTATCTTCATAATAATTTCTTCGTGCTATAACGTAGTTTATAACAACATTGCCTCCATTCAGATTAAAATAAATATCTTCATTTTTATTTACCATATCTTCAAGAGTACTAAGAATAGCTAATGCTTTTCTATGTTCAGCGTCAACACAAAATTCTTCAGCACGTACTTTAAGAAATTGTTTCAGCCAAGCTTTTTCATCACTACGATTATTGAATGATGAGTTATTAGTCAGTTGACTCGTTTTGCTTATCATTCCATCAGCACCGTTACCACCTCCAGAGCCATGCAATACATAGGCGCTTAATAGATTTAATACCGTTAGTGCTGACCCCTTTAGTTTTCTCGCTTGGTTCAAAGCAGGTTGATAAACAGTTTCATTAAAGATATCATCTTGCGCTGCTTTAAAACGTGCATCATTTGCTAACTCTTTCCATCGATTCTCAATGTCACTTAGATCAAAAGCTAACTCAAACCCTATTTTGATAATGTCATTCGTCCCACCTTTCTCTTTATACTTTTTAACAACTTTATAGGCATCTGAATAGTTTACATAATCATTTCTATTATTATCAGTCGTAAAAATTCTTCCTACCGTCAACCCTCTGTAGCCCCCATCATCTAGGAGTGCGGTATAGCCATATCCAAAATTATTTTCATCACCACGTTCAAAGAGATTAATGAATTTATCAGTCACTAATTTTTGAGCACTATCAAGTGTTAGTTCTTTCCGAGGAACCAGTAATTTAGGTGTCAAACCATTGGCATTTTCTAATACAGCAACCCAGAAGCCATTCATTTCTTGTATTAGGTCATTATTCTTAATCAGATCATATTTACCTACACCTGGGTTATAGCTCCACCCTTGATTATTAATAATACCCAGACCTTCTGCTTCATCAAGTGTACAACCATTTCCATCCGCACAAGCACCACTGGTTGTTGTTACTCGTAAATCGGCCCAGGATATCTGCTGGGCAAAAGGATTTCCTAGCATAAGCCACTGTACGTCATTATATTTAGAAGGTAAATCAATCTCTAAACAACCATTGGTACTAGCACACTGAGAAGAGGTTAAAATAGGCCCCTGATTCATATTAGAGGGAAAATCTAATGTAACTTCCTGATCAGTGACTTGAATAGCCCAATATCCAACCCCTTGTTTAAGTACTCCATTTAATCCAACATTAGTATAACTATCAGTACTTGAGTTATAAGAAAATACCTTCCAGTCTGTACCATACTGACCATTAATATCATCACCCAAGAGTGCTTGGACAGTATTCGCTGAAGCAGTTGGCTTTGAGGGAAGACTGATTTGACGCCACTGATTTTTATATAATACAGAGAAAGCGTTATTTATTTGCTCAGCCTCTTGCTGATTATTTGAGGGAGTAATTTCTGAAGCAGGAGCTGAAGCTGGACCAGAATCAGTACTGTTAGTAGTTAAATTTACATTGGTATTTGTACTTCCTTTTCCATTTCCCTTGGCAGTTGAAATACTAGAATATAAGCCAGAAAAAGAAAGGCAGAAACAAATACTTAGAGTTTTTAATAGTTCCATTTTTTTATTTTTTTTCTTGTAAGATCTATAATTAATAACAAAAGCACTGATATTTATTCTGCTCTAGTCTCCATTCATAAATAGAATCGTAGCCAGAGAAACTCAGGCACAGAGACTAAGACCACAAGTTATAAGGTTTGTTCCCGAAATTATTTTTTTTACTAAGATAGTTAAAATTTGAAATATATTACCCTTTTTTATCTTAACCTTAGTTAATTAATCTAGATATTAGGTTAAGGTGATAACAAAAATAAAAAGTAATACTAAAGGTACGCGAGAGACATTATTTTTCTTTTATTTTTAACTTATGAAACTATCTTGATTAAGGACTGAGGATGAAATAAAACTCGAAACTGGCGTAGGTTTTTTGTTCAGTTTCAAGGCGAAAAAATAGGCGCATAGCAAGCTATGAAACTATTTTTACAACACAGAAACTGGACAAAAAGACAAGTCAGTTTCGGGTCTTATAAAATCCTCAATTCTAAAGGCCATCCTAAAGAGCCTCTTGCAAAACTCCAAATTTCAAAGCCGCCAAAATCAGATATGTAGAGTACAATCTTCTTAACCATCACCCAATTTTTTACAAGAAGGTCTAAATCATATAGTTACTGTAAAATCTAACTTTATTATTAATAGAGGTGCCCCATAGTCTCATCAAATACATTTCATTCATCCAGTCGCACTACTGTTTGGATAATCCTTGGGTTTAAAAGGTAATAAATCACTAATTCCAAGTAAATACTTCACATCTTCCTTAGGCTAATATTTGTATCATAGAACCACGTTTTAAGAAAAATGCAAACCCATAACTAATCAGGTGATACAACCTGAAAACATTACAACAACAGCAGCTGTATTAGCAATCACAGAAGTTATGTCATTTAATGTAATGGCAGAATCAAAAGTTAACAAAGGTATCATATTGAACAATTCAATCAACAAAGGCAATGCAACAGTTGCTATAGATGAAGGCAATAAAGCATCGACTGGTTCAATGACTGTTAAATAAAAAGCTATACAACAAGTATTTCTGGAGATCTCGAGCACATTCCTAAGGCTGCCCAGCAATTTTCCAGAATTTTTCATACTGAATATCGGGAGGTGTTCTGCCATGTGCACCCAAATAGCTTTAGTCGAGGATAACGATGTTATTCGCGAAAATTACTCAGAAATTTTTATTGATGAGGGTTACGATGTTGTAGCTTTCAGTAATCAACACGATGCTATCAATCATTTTAAAACCCAACTTCCAGATATTGCAATTTTAGATATCGGACTTAATGAAGAACGTGATGCAGGATATCAGTTGTGCTCTGCACTGAGACATTTATCACAAACAGTGCCCATCATCTTCCTGACTTCTCGCAATGAAGAATATGACAGAATTTCTGGTCTGCGAGTGGGGGCCGATGACTACATTACTAAAGATATTGGTATAAATTATCTGATAGTCAGAATTGAAGCTTTATTTAACCGAATTCATGCAATAACACAAACAAATAATGGTGAAAATAAAATTTCAGAAAACAAACAGGCATATGGTTCACTTGAATTCGACGCTTTACGCATGGTTGCTTATTGGAAAGGAAAATTACTTAGTTTGACGCTTACCCAATACTGGATTTTGAATGAGCTGGCAAGTCATGCTGGAGAAATAAAAGACTACTCTAAGCTGATGCGAGTTGCTAATATTTGTGTTGAACCCAATACCATTTCAGCACACATAAAAACTATTCGAAGTAGCTTCCGAAGTGAGGATGAATATTTTAATTGCATCAAAACTGAACGCGGTGCAGGTTATCGCTGGGTTGAAGTCTGAGACAATTCACAAGAAATATTGAAAAACCTAAACTACCCGTTCAGAAATAGTAGTCGGGGACTGAAACAATGGTAAAGTTACGGTAAAAATAACCCCATTTTTAGCTTTAAGATCTTCGGCTCTAACCCAGCCGCCATGCGATTCTGCAATCAACTTCACCAGATAAAGACCTAGCCCCAGACTATCACTTTTCTGATGCTCTTCATCTCTTAGTGAAACAAACAAATCAAAAATTCTTTCCTTGTTCTCTGGTAGTTTAATACCTTCATTTTCAACCCTTATTTCCACTTGTGATTGTTTTTTTAGAACGGAAACCTGAATTGCAGTCTCTTTTCTACAATGTTCAAGTGCATTTGAAATCAACTTTTCCAGCATTTGTTTGAGACGGTCAGGATTACCTGAAATATGAACATTTTCATCCACATGATCCACAATTGTGGAATCTGTATAAACCGAGCGATATTCTTCCAACTGAGAAATAATCATCTTTGACAAGTTCATTGGACTGAGTGACTCTTTATAGACACTAGCTTCCAGGCTACTGGCATTACTCACATTTTCGAGTAATACATTCATATATTTCAGACTTCTGTCCGCTCGCTCAAAATATACGTCAAGCGTATTGTTTTGAGTACGACGTTGCATTAGTTCCAGGGAAGTTTTAATGCCTACTGTCGTATTTTTCAGTTCATGCTTTAAAAACCTCGCCATATTTTCCAGCCATTGAATGCGTCTCTGTCGACTCTCAAATAATTCATGCGTACGATCTGCCACTTGCGTTTCCAGTTGATTACTATATTGAGCAAGTTCTTGATCACGCACTTGTATTTGTTCTAGCATATGGTTGAAACTGGTAATAAGCTTACCTAATTCATCATCCCGATCATGATTAATTCTAATGGAGTAATCGTTCTTTTCCGAAATACTATTAGTCACTTGATGTAGATCTAACACTGGATTAGAGATCAAATGATGTAGTCGGGTAGCAACCACCAGACTAACACCAAAACATGCTATGCCAATAAGAGCCACCCAACATAAATAATTTAGCAAGTTGGTATAAAATGTTTCCATACTGGAAATAATAAGGATTTCGCCAATACGTTCACCTTCTAACCGAATATCTTTTGTTATCTCAAGAGTATCCGAAAACTTTGGGATAATAATTTTTTGCACATTGTCAATCAGTCCAGAGGGTCCATTAATAGAAGGGGAATTACCGGATTGGAGGACTGATTTATACTCTGCAAACAATGTTCCATCCTGCTGGAAAATAGCGGCATAAACAATATTATCCTTTACTTGCAAGGCTCCCAGATTTTCAGTTGCCGTGCTTGAATCATTAAAAGTCAATGACCCCGTACTTCGTGACCCTATAACCTGTGCCAAAGATTCTAGCTCTTTTTTCAGAGAAACATGCTCCGTGACGGCTTCATTGATTGCAATTGCTAAAGCCATCAATAGCATAGCAATACAGCTGGTAATCATCATCATCGCAATCAGTTTCAATTTTATCGGAAGGTTTTGTAACCAAGTCATCACTGTTTATGCTCCGATGTTTCTTCAGTAACCAATCTAGCCAACTCAATTAATTTAGAACTAACCTTCAATCCAGCTCGTTTAAAAGCCACGGGGTTGATTTCAAAATGAATTCTTTCATTAATATTAATCAAGGTGATCATTCCACCTTTTTGGGAAAAACCATCAATATCACTGATGGTCAAGATGGGTCTATTCCTCAATACCGCCAGAATATGTTGTTGATGGTTTTTTTCTGACTGACTAACATAAACGATGTGACAATCCTGCAAAGCATCATCAGACAGTAAGCCACTGCTATAAATCTGAATTTTCAGCTTTCGACCTTTTACTAGTGCATTCTCAATCGATTTGAAAGCAGCATTAGTAAATGGATTTTTTCCCAGAATGCAATATCCGAGTGTTTTTTTAGAATTGTTTAACTTGCTTTCAGGCCATTGAACAAATTTTCCAAACTTAAAACTATAGACAGCCTTGAGAGTATCTTCTTTTATTCTAATATCAGCGACTGAAATAGGTATCGATAGAAATACCAATACTATATTAAAAAAAAACAGTAATCTTAAATAAAAAGATTCAGACATAATGATGGCATGAGCAACGATTTAGAATTTCCATTTCAACTGCCCGTAAAAACTGCGTTCAACCTGTGTAGGAAAACTGCCTATTTCATTCAAATATTCTACACGTTCCGCATTATTTAAATTTTTCCCAACAATTGCTAATTCTATATTTTTATGCGGATGCCAGCCTAAACGAACATCAACAGTAACATAACTTTGTACTGGAGGTAGTTGAGAAGGATTGACCACAACAATGTCAGCAATATCGTCAACATAGCGAAACCAGATATCTAATTCTGTGTTGTGGGATAAATCGAATGAACTCCTTAGAGAAATTTGATTCTCCGGACTGCGAGCATCACCAGTGGGAAACCCTATGCCCGATACAGCCCCTATTTTATTTTTTTTTTGCTCATAATCCATACCAAGATAAGTATAAGCTAGTTGTAGGCGCATCCAGTCAACAGGCCGCCAATCCGCTGAAATTTCGACACCCCAAGTTTTAGCTTTTTCATCATTGGTCATACGCAGGGGGATTTCACCGGGTTGAGTAATCGTTGCTAGTTCTGCAAATATTAGATTGTCGTAATCATTATAAAAAGTGACCATATCAAATGAAAAATAATCACCAAACCAGGTTCTATAACCCAGCTCATAACTCAACACATCTTCGGATTTAAAATCTGAATTGCTGTGCAGAACTATTTTGTTCGGGGTATCTTGTGGTGTTCGCGGAATACCAAAAATATTAAGTTGTGCATCTTTTTCTCCTCGGGATGGCGTTCTAGTTGCTCTCGAAAAAGCCGCCCACAAACGTTGGTTACTCGAAGCGTTCCACATTAATCTGATATTGGGTTGAAATTCAAAATCACTTAATGTGTGATATTCCACCTTGCTGCCAATAGTCACCGTCAATCTATTATCAAACAAACCAATTTGATCTTGTAAAAAAGCACTAATTAAATGTAAGTTTCGTTTTGAGGGTGAAACACTGACAATTTCAGCATCCTTGAATCTTTCGATGTGCAGGCGATACTCTAGCCCCCAGCTAACTTCATGGTTTTTTACAACGGCCAATTCATGCTGAAAATCAAAATCAACCGTATCCAGCGCTTCATTTTGAAAAGTACCATTTCTTCGTAGATGCTCATAATAAATCTGAGTTGACATGCGAGACGCCAATGAATGTGTATAATCCCAGCGCCCAAGAAAGCTGCCTCCATATGCACCCGCTTCCTCCAGAACACGTTTACCCCCCGTTAGTGAGGATTCAGAAGGAACAATAAAATTCTGATTAATATCTCCAGTATAAACATCCCCCTGAAGCATAAGCGTATTAGAAGATGTTGGTGTCCAATCCACCTTAAATCCACCTCTGAACATATCCCAATCATCTTCAGCATCATCACCATTTCGGTCAACAAAACCGTCATGTCGGAAATATTTTGTATAAACCCGATAATGGCCTTGCTCATCAAATTTATTACCATAACGCACTGCGGCACTCTGATATTCGTTACCTGCAGTGACTGAAACCAATTCTCCCTGGGTTTCAGATGATTTTTTACTAATAACATTTATAATACCGTTCACGGCATTGGCACCCCAAACACTGGCACCGGGACCTCGGATTACCTCAATCCGGTCGACATCTTCTAGCATTAAATCATTAATTTCCCAATAAACGCCTGAGAAAGCCGGTGAGTAGACTGCTCTACCATCAATCAGCACCAATAATTTGTTGGCAAAACGACCATTAAATCCTCGTGCGGAGATGGCCCATTTGTTGGTATCAATTCTGGCAACCTGTAATCCGGGAACCATTCGTAAAGCTTCAGGAATGCTGGTAGCACCAGAACGGCGCAAATCATTTTGGTGAATGACAAAAACCCCAGCTGCTGCATCAGAAAACGTTTGTTCTGTTTTTGAAGCAGTAATGACTTTGCGGCTCATTAATTCTTCAATACTTAGCTCTGTTAATTCAGATTCGGCTACAGCGTGAGTACTTAAACAAGTGCAAATTATACTAAATAGTAAGCTATTGAATGTAAGATGATATTTTTCATACAAATATATAAAGCAACTTTTGTTTAGTTTGAACCTGTGCATAATCATACCTACTGTTGCTTTCTTCAATTTCATCTTATCACTGTTTAAATATGACATAAATCCTATTTAATTTTAAAATTTATTTATCAAAAATATTCATAATTCTTCATCATAAATTCATTTTTCATATCAGTATCATCATTAATAAACGAATACTGTATTACCTTAATTACATGAAATGTAAGTGAAACCTAGTTTTTCGATAAAGGATGTCTCTTTATACTTTATGGAATTTATATCCGATCGAGAAAACTTTTTTAATGAATCTGGAGAAAATATTATGAAACTCAATAGATATTTTTTTTCAATTATTGGTAAACAGAATAATTATTTATCAGCTCTTGAAAACGAAATAAAACCCACGAAAGTACATAAAATAACAATAATTTTTTTAACATTAGCGCTTATTTCCACAGCAATTAGCACAAGCGCTGCAAAGCAAATAAGTAATAAAGATACTGAAAGCAGAACTTCAGTCGATACTACTAATTATTCTTATACTCATAGAAACCCATCAAAACCATACATAAAAAAAATAGTCCCCAACAAAACCTGGTATGGATCCGGCGATAAGGTCAAAATCGAAGTTACCGGTGATGAGTTTTTGAACATGGAAATAGATTTTTCAGCCATGGACTCCACATATAAGTCCGGTGCTGAACATTTTGAAGTTCTCGAAAAAGGTCATTATCTGGTTTCTTATCGATTATCCAAAAAAAATAGGAGAGTAACCAGTGATTTTTCGTTACCATTAAAAATCAGAACGAAAATGGTTACATTGAGAAAAAAGAAATCACGCTTCGCTATCTTCCTAAAGGGCGAGGATCAGTTCAAATACCCAAAGGAAATTTTATTGCTGCGGTTCAAAGAAAGGAAAATATCGACAAACGTTTAAAAATTGCATCCATTGAATTTGGAAAACGTTTTAAAGGAGCAAAAGGAGCTCAGGAACCACAACTGTTTGACGAAAATATCATTTCTCTGAGTGGTACTCTTATCAAAGCCAAGGTTGTAGCCCCCAAAATTAAGCCACGTGACCCCATGTGGTTAGAATTAAAGTTAAAAGAAAAATCAGGGTATTTTCGTATTCCTGTTGATCACACCACTCCAGATTCCTGTGATGGAAGTTATTGCATTTATTCAGTAGAATTTACTGCTCAGCACGAACTTGCAGAAACACTATCATTTGCAGCCCACATTGAGGTTTCCGGGAGTAATGGAACACAACATGGCGCAGCAAAAGACTTTGCCTGGTCATCCGATTGTGACAACGACCCTGTCACTGCTAAACCATATTGTACAGAGCCAACTGGAACTTATGTAGTAGCAGGAAAAATACAATATTACCATAGAACATTACAAGCTGATTTCTCGGATCCACACCCTAAATCACCTCAATATGCCTATTCTGAAATTGGCTCACCTATAGTTACACCTGCGCCAGAAGTTATGGTACGGGTTGAAGATGGTTGCGGACTTTATCACGATCAATATACCAATGAAAATGGTGATTATGCTTTTACTTTTGAAAGTTGGTGTGGTGAAAAGGATGCAACTGTCAAAGTTTATTCTATAACCAACCCCAGTCCCGGTAAAAATGTTAGGCTTGGTCTCTATACGGCGACTCCCAATCCGCAAAACTATAGTGATTTGGACAATAATCCTGATTTATATACAATCATTTCTGGCAATGTCGGAACCTTCAATCCCGAAGAGGATGCAAAATTTCCGGGTTTGTTGCTTAATCGAACCTTTACTGATAATCAACAAGGACCTCTCTTCCAGAAAGGCTTATTTTCCCGTAGTGGTGAGGTGGCACGTTCGCTTACCATCCTGAGTAATACAATGAAAGCCTTGGATTATTATCGCTTACTCGTCAGTCCAAACCAATTGCCACAAATCAATGTTGTTCTGACCAATAACGTTCTCAATGATGATTATAATTTTAGCTTTTTTTCTAAAAATAAATCGAATATGATCTACATTACGCCAGACTCTGAATGGTCTGCCTGGGCTGTAACTCATGAAACCAGCCATTATTTTGATGGTGGAATTCTTGTTAAAGATGGTTTGACTAATTATGGTAGGTGGGGAGAACCAATGGCTAACGTTAGAGCTGGTAGCATCATCGGATCTTCATGGATGGTTGCTCGCAACGGTGTTGATGCTGAAAATCTTGATATTCAAGGAAACTGGAATGATTCTACAAACGAAGTTAAACTCCTTGATGAAGCCTTAAATTTATCAAGTCAAGGTTGGATCTGGCGTATTTTATGGGATCTTCATGATGGTGGAGCAAACGTAGTTGAACCTGGAGACTTCGGATATTCCAATTTTGATAACTGGAATGGCGGTGGAAGTGGTTCTTCTGCACTCAATCATCTTATTAATGGAGTTATCTTGAATTATCTTCCTCAGCGAAATGGTGATCAACATCCTGAATACGAAGACCGTGGTCTACCAGGTCCCGATTTAGTAGATATGCTGGATGGATTTGCTTGTCTTTATGGGATGAACCAACTGCATTTGCAAGTTATGCTTCATGACTTAATGAACTTTGACTATGATTTTGCCAAGTGCAACGACAGTGATATTTTTATACCAAACGGAGGTTAAGTACTCATATCTGTAAAAATAATGGGGGGCTTACACCACCTGTTATTTTTTTTCATCTACTCGAAAGAAAATATTTAAACATCATCTAAAACTTAGGATCTATTGGCTTGCTGGCTCCGTTAAACAACCGCTGTCAATCCTGGATGGATTGATAGTCTCCAGAAGGCGCAGGGA
>JAGLDH010000133.1 GCA_023145835.1 Methylococcales bacterium | reverse complement strand
TATGTAGCGAGGATGGCGCGCCGAATGTTGCTAATCATGGAGGAGAATTATATTGCTCTTAATCAAAAAAATACTAAATAGAATATTTATAAAGAAGCTCAATGACTGAAGTTTCCCTGTTTTTAAAACGACGGAATCCGCCATGTATAGAGGAGGTTTTATTTTAACCCGCGTTGCCCTAAATGTAGCAAACCTCAATTTAATTGGTTTCTCTTATACGTCAGGACGAAAATAATTGGGAAACTTCAGCTCAATGATATATCTTTAAAATTAAGGAAAGCTAAATGAAAAATAAATTAACAGTATCAATAGTATCAATATTTTTATCTACTTCAAGCCAAGCAGAGATAATTTCAACATCAATTCCTTCCATGGTAGGAAAATATAATTATGTATATGACTCAAGAACAGTTCCATTTGATATGGGTGTTCGGTTTTCTTCTATTAATTCTGCAAAAATAGTGCTAAAAGCACAAGGGATTAATGCTCTTGCACAGGTATGCAACACCATTGTTACCGGCCCATACTCCTCTTCGTATTCTTGTATGGATTATTACGAATCTCCAAAAGCTTTTTATCGACTTTCATCAGAAGCATACACTGAAACAGGAAACATAGTTGTAGACTCAACGGGCTGGAACACCACCAGTGCAGATTTGTCAGAAACATCCCATTTACTTGATGGTAAAGGCACTTTAACTTTGGCTATTCAGCAATTGGATTTTCATGGCTATATTACACTATCTCCTTTGTTGTATATCAATGATATTTCTTTAGTTATAGATGGGGTTGTTTCATCTGACCAAACTGCTCCCTCCAAAGACTGTGTTGAAATTGAAGGCACTGGAACAGTATCGTCAAATTTAGATATTCATCTTCCTTTAATAGAATTTAACTCAGATGATCTTGATGCAAAAAATTGGATTGATTTAGAATATTTAGGGACAAATGCAGAAAACAAGCATGTTTGGGGACGTAAAGCTGAAGGAAATCATGACACTAACATTTGTTCAGAAACTATAGGAACAGGAACTGTATTATTAAACACAGATCTTTTTATGCCATCAATGAACTTTGATACAGGGAATGGCATTCAAAATATTTGGGCTAAATTAAAGTATTTAGGAAAAAATGATAAAGGCCAATTGCTATGGCAACTTAAAGATAATGGTTATGGTTTTAATCAATAGTATAGTGAAGCTTTATTTTAAGAGGTTATTTCATTAAATAAGGTTTAATAACTAAAGTTTCGGAGTTCATTTGTTTTAAATAAGTCATTGAATTAAATAAGATATTTTGTTTATATTAGCTAAAAGTTGAATATTTTGACTTTCTTAAACTGCCTAAAAAAAACCTGTAAGCCATTGACTTTATAACTACTGACTTGATGTTCTAATTGCTCTAATATGCTGAATTTATTTGATAAATAAAAAGTAAAAATATCCAACATTAGATTATTAGGGGAAATTAATTTCATTAATAATCAGTAGTTTATTGTATTTCTAGGAATAAAATACATAACAGTGGTGTGGAGCATCTATGAGTAAGTCCACAAAAAAATATTGGAATGTTTTAGCTGAAGAACATACTAATGAGTGGGAAGTTGTTGAGGGTACCGAAGGTAAAATTAAACAACTTACAGTGGCCATAGATAAAGAAACGGGAGATTATATTCGGCTAACACAATTTGAAGCGGGAGCTGATACCAATGATTTCGGAAGTAAGTTTCACGATTATCCAGAAGAAATTTATGTAATTTCGGGTAGGTTATACGATGAGGCATTTGATATGTGGCTAGAGGCTGAGCATTATTGTAATAAACCTCTAGGCGAAGTACATGGCCCTTTTCGTAGTGAGGTTGGTTGCCTTGTGCTCGAAATATCGTATCGAAGGCAAACAAGAAAAACACCTAACAAGTGACTATGGTGTCA
>JAGLDH010000132.1 GCA_023145835.1 Methylococcales bacterium | reverse complement strand
TTTCACATCGAACTTTGATTCACAGTACTCAGCTTCCGCTCTTTTCACAACAGATTATTTTTTCCGCTACGTGCCTTCGCAGAAGGCTATAACAAGTTATTGTCTAGATCAGGTTATCTTATACGCCAACCTAAATAGTTTAGCAATGCATAGATCTTAAACCTTGTATTTCTAAACTGGTTATCATACATTAGTAACATGATAACTAGTTTCGAGTAACATTCAATGCTTAAACCTCCCTCCACTTTAATTCAACAATTCGATAATCTGTTGCTGAATAAATCTTTTCCTGACAAAGACAGAGCTTTTTATAAAAAATGGTTGCACTTTTATTGGGACTTTTGCCATAAGTACCATCATGATGTTTATCATTCAGATAGCTTGGATTTATTTATTCAAAAACTGCACGATAAGAAACAATCTTTACTTCAACAATCTCAAGCAACACAGGCTGTTTCTCTTTTCTTTGATATGCAGACAACTTATGCACATGCATCAACAAGAAATGAAAGTATTTCCGAATCACCAAGGAAAAACAATGGTCAGATCAGTGTAGCATCAAGCCATAGCTGGCAAATCAATAATCATCCAGTTGTCATTCCAGATTATGATCATTTGAGTTCTTCTGATCAGTTCAGACCAAACCCATTAATTGTTAATCAGCCGTTAGGAAATACTGGAGCCAATTGGGAGTTTGTTTTTGATCAGCTGGTCAACGAAATTAAAATCCGTCATTATTCTCCAAAGACACTCAAAGCTTACCGTGTATGGATACGCCAGTTTCAAACTTTTACTAAAAGCAAAGATTACCAAAAACTTTCGCAGCACGATGTCGTTGATTTTTTAACTTTTCTTGCAGTTGAAAAACAAGTGTCTGCTGCCAGCCAAAATTTAGCCTTTAATGCGCTGTTGTTTTTATTCAGGCATGTGCTTAAAAAAGAGTTTGGTACAATAAAAGGCGTTGCTCGTGCTAAACGTAAGACTTATATTCCAGTGGTGTTATCTCGATATGAAATAGATCTTATTTTTGATCATTTGGATAACCCCGTCGCATTAGTAGCAAAGCTTTTATATGGATGTGGCTTACGCTTGTTTGAATGCTTAAAACTACGTGTGCAGGATTTTAATTTTGATGCTGAAATTCTCACGATTCATAATGGTAAGGGTAAAAAAGATAGAACAGTTCCAATACCGAAAAGTATTGTGCAAGAATTGAAAAATCAGTTACAGCATGTCGTGGCAATTCATAAAGCTGATTTAAAAGTAAAATTCTCTGGTACTTTTTTGCCTGATCGATTAGATCGTAAGTATAAGAATGCAGCTAAGGAATTTATCTGGCAGTGGTTTTTTCCTGCTCAGTCATTAACTCAGTTGTCTGATTCTCAAGAAAAAAGGCGTTATCATATTCATGAATCTGTGGTGCAAAAAGCGATTAAAAAAGCGGTAAATGATGCTCGTATTACTAAACGGGCAACTTCGCATACTTTTCGTCATTCATTTGCGAGTCATTTGTTGCAAGCTAATTATGATATTAGAACAATTCAAGAGCTTTTAGGGCATAGCGATATAAGAACTACGATGATTTATACGCATACTGTGCAAAGTAAAACACTTAAACAAGCGAAAAGTCCTCTTGATTTTAGTTAATAAGTTCTTTTTGTTTAGCCGACCATAAAGGTCATTAGAAAAGAATTTATTTGATGGTTTTGGAGTTTTTAACCTACTGGTTAACTGTAAGAAGTAGATATTTCCTTCTTTAGGTGCTTTCATCTTGGCTAACTGAGCTAATGCTCTCCAACTGACTGATACTATAAAAAGAGGAAACGGTCGATCCAATTCAGGTTAGTACATCTTCATTTATTCGCCAGCGATAGCCATTTGCTCTATCAATATGGAGCCTGTTCTAATATTTCCTCTGTAATCCACATCATTTCCTACAGAGACAATATTTTTATACATATCTTTTAAATTTCCAGCAATGGTAATTTCTTCAACAGGATATTGGATCTGTCCGTTCTCTACCCAAAAGCCAGACGCTCCTCTAGAGTAATCACCCGTCACTCTATTTACACCTTGTCCCATTAATTCTGTTACTAATAATCCCGTGTCTAACTGTTTTAGCATCGCGGCAAAATCATTGTCACCTGAATCTACCGTTAAGTTATGTACTCCACCTGCATTTCCAGTACTTTGCATACCTAATTTACGAGCAGAATAACTAGCTAGCACATATCCTTGTAATACACCTTCTGAAACAATATCTCTAGCAATTGTCGATACACCTTCTGAATCATACACAGAACTGCCTAAAGCCATTTTTAAATGGGGTTGTTCATGGATACGAATAAAACCAGGTAAGATTTGAGTGTCTAAAGCATCAAGTAGAAAACTTGATTTTCTGTATAAACTCCCCCCACTAATTGCGCCAATGAGAGACCCAATTAAACCTGAAGCAACTTCTGCTGAATATAATACGGGGCTTTGTCGAGTTGTTAAACTACGTGCCCCTAAACGTTTAATTGTTCTTTCGGCGGCCATCATGCCTATATCTTTCGCAGACTCTAATTTTTCTGCTTTTCTTGAGATGCTATACCAGTAGTCCCTTTGCATATTCCCATCTCTTTCACCTAAAACAGAACATCCCATTGAGTGACGAGTAGCTTGGTAGCCTTGTAAAAAACCTAAGGTATTACCGAGTACTCTAATGCCTTGATGACTGTCTATTGATGCACCTTCTGAATTATTTATATCTGCATGATAGGATCTTGCAGCATCTTCACATTCCACTGTTAAATCAATTGCTGTATCAACATCTAGATTCCAAGGGTGATTTCTATCCAGATCAGGAAATTCAGTTGCTAATCTTTCTTGATCGGGTAATCCTGCAAACTCATCCTCACTGGAAAAACTAGCAATACTGCAAGCGGCTTTAACCGTTTCTTTAATTGAATTAGAAGAAAAGTCATTGGTACTGGCTGATCCTTTCTTTTTACCGATATAAACGGTAATGCTCAAACCTTGATCACAATGATGTTCAATGGTTTCCACTTCACCTAATCGCGCTGTGACTGAAAGCCCATTATCTACACTTAAACCAGCTTCTGCAGAGGTTGATCCTTGTTTTTTTGATTCGTCCAATAAGTCTTGAACAAGGTTTTTTAATCGATTAATTTCTTCTTGGTTTTGCACAGTCATTCTCTTTAATGGGTCTTTAGAAAGTTTCTATTTCGCATCATTAATCGTGCGAAATACACAATGGTTTGTTATACGTTTGTTCCACCCACTGTTAATCCGTCTATTTTTATTGTTGGCTGTCCTACACCAACCGGTACACTCTGACCTTCTTTACCACAGGTACCAACACCTGCATCTAATTCCAGATCATCTCCCACCATCGAAACTTTGGTGAGTACTTCTGGCCCATTGCCAATCAAGGTAGCGCCTTTAACTGGACAAGTAATTTTTCCGTCTTCAATTAAATAGGCTTCACTTGCAGAGAAAACAAATTTACCTGAGGTAATATCAACCTGTCCACCACCAAAATTTTTCGCATACAAACCTTTTTTGACTGATTTAATAATTTCAACAGGATTATGAGAACCAGGCAGCATGTAGGTATTAGTCATTCTTGGCATCGGTAAATGTGCATAAGATTCTCTACGTCCATTTCCTGTAGACTTAACTCCCATCAATCGTGCATTAAGTTTATCTTGCATATAGCCTTTAAGAATCCCTTTTTCAATCAATACTGTTTTTTCAGTCGGCGTTCCTTCGTCATCAATATTTAAAGAGCCTCGCCTGCCTTCCAATGTTCCATCATCAACCACTGTGCATAGATCAGAGGCTACACGCTCTCCCACTTTATTACTAAAAGCAGACGTTCCTTTTCTGTTAAAGTCACCTTCAAGACCGTGTCCTATTGCTTCATGCAATAAAATCCCTGGCCAACCAGGCCCTAAAACAACTGTCATATTACCTGCAGGAGCATCAACTGCATCTAGATTAACAATGGCTTGTCTTACCGCTTCTTTGCCATACTCTAATGCTTTATCTTGATCTAAAAAGTAACTATATTCAGTTCTTGCTCCGCCCCCCATACTCCCTTGTTCACGTTTTCCATTTTCTTCCAAAATAACGGACACACTCATTCGGGTCAGTGGACGAATATCGGCAACTAAAGAGCCATCTTGATTCGCGACTAAGATTTTTTCATGCACACCTACCAAGCTAACCATAACCTCTTCTATTCGAGAATCCAGCTTACGCGTTTCAATATCTATTTTACGTAATAAATCTATTTTTTCCTGATCAGCAAGAGATTTTAGTGGGTTAACAGATTCATAATAACGATTCCATTTTGGTATTGTTTCTAGCTTATTCTGTGTATTCTGCCCTTGCCTGGCAATTGCTTTTACATTATTAGCAGCTTCAAGTAATACTGAAAGTTCTATTCGATCACTATAAGCAAACCCCGTTTTATCTCCCGAAACAACTCGTACTCCGGCACCTTGTTCTATACTATGCGACCCTTCTTTAACAATACCACCTTCTAATGACCATGATTCAAAATGACTGGATTGAAAATAGATATCCGCATTATCTACAGGCACACTCAACATGCTATCCATAATTTTATCAATATCTTTCTCCTGCATTCCATAGGGCGTTAATATTGATTGTTTTACTTGATTTAATGTATCCATTAGGGCTATCTATTAATTATTAAAAAGGGTGTTGAACAAAGAGGTAGCTTAATTTATTGGTAAGTCAACTTTAATTGTTTTATACAATACGTCTAGTAATTTTCCACCACTATCAGTCGTGCCGTCATCATTATTATCATCATCTTCACCATCGTCTAACAAATCATTTGTTTCTGAATCGACCATCTCTGCAATAACTTCTGTATCACTTTCCTGCCAAGCCACTGTTAATTTATAGCTTGCTTCTGCATATTCATCCTTAAACATAAAGAATGTCATTTTATCAACCAATGATGACTCATCAGCGTTTTGGTCGTCTGGGTCATACTTAACAAAAAAAACTCCTCGTTCTCTATCTTTATCTTTTATTTTAATTTCGTTTAATTTTAATGCTTGATCGACAATTTCCCAAGAACGATCAAATGTTTTTTTGATTTTTATAATTGGTTTTTTTTCTGTACCAACTAATATAATACTTTCTCCTAGCCCTTTATTTTCAACTATCTCTTCTTCTTTTTCTTCCTTTTTTTCTATCACTTGTATCTTTGGTTTTTTAACAATTTTCATTTTAGGTGGAATTTCAAGATATCGAGTGTTTTTATACTTGTTTTTTTTGCCACTTGAACATGAAGCTACCAATAAAGATAATAGAATCAAAATACTAATTTTATTAAAATACATACAATTTATTTACAGTAATAACGTCTATGGTTTAAAACAGGAAATGAAGTCCGGACCTTTTCTAATCTTTCCAAATTAATTTGAGCACTTGCATAACCCGATCCTGTTTTATAACAGTCTAAAACAACACCCCATGGGTCTATCACCATGCTGTGTCCATAGGTTTCTCTCCCATTAAGATGAAACCCTCCTTGATTGGGTGCGATAACATAGCATAAATTTTCTATTGCTCTTGCTCGTAGCAAGACTTCCCAGTGAGCAGCTCCGGTTTCTGCTGTAAATGCTGCTGGTAGGACAACTATTTCTACACCTTGTTCACTCATTTTTCTAAAAAACTCAGGAAACCTAAGATCATAGCAAACAGCTAGACCCACTTTGCCAAACGGGCTATCAAAAACAAAAGGATCCCCTCCATTTTCAATTGAATCTGACTCCCTATATTCTTCACCCGTATCAGGTACACTCACATCAAACAAATGGGCTTTGTCGTAACGCGCCACTCGTTCTCCATTGTCGTTATAAACCAAGCAAGCTGCTCTCACTTTATTTTCGACATCGGCAACTAAAGGTATCGTTCCTCCTATTAGCCAAACACCCTGTTTTTTAGCCATTTCTGATAAAAATGCCTGAATAGGCCCTTGGCCATCAAACTCTTTCACTTTAACTTTATCAAGCTCATGCCCCCCCATTAAAGCAAAGTTTTCTGGTAATGTAATAAGCTTTGCGCCATGTTTGGCTGCTTTTGCAATTAGTTTTCCTGCTTCTAATAAATTTGATTCAACATTGGGTCCTGAGGCCATTTGTATAGCAGCACACATATTCATTCTATTCTTTCTCTCTATCTTAACTATATTCTATGTTAGTTTTTACTATCTTGATTATTCAAAAGTCTATGTTATTTATCTAAAGGAGTCACTTTAATGTCATCCCACTTGCCTGTCACATTGTACTTTGAACCAAAAAAATACCCTTCTTCATAATTCTTATCAATTGCTTGGGTAAGAGCTCCAGCAATTCCGCCCACAATTGTACCAGCAATAGGTATTGCGGCTGAACTTTTGGGGACAACCTTAACTTTATGATTCAATGTTTTAGCCAGTAGATCCACCTCACCTTTAATTGATATCCGAGCAGGAATAGCATCAACTAATAGATTATTAGTCCCCATTTTCCCTTTTTCTACCTTAAAATCTCCTTTTATTTTATTAAAACTAAGCCCTTGTTTATACATATCACTATAATCAAAGGTCAACCGTTTAACCCATTGCTCCATTGCAAGAAACCCTAGCAATCGTCCAAACCCAGGTTCTATACTAGAAATACGTCCATTTTTTAACGTTACATTTAAATCCGCTTTTATGGTTTCTAAAGAAAACAGATAAGGTAATCCAGGCCATGTCACTGAAACTCTAGCATAACCCTCTGTTTCTTTTAAATCTTGTGTCACATTAAGTTGAGATAAAGTTTCGCCCAGCTCATCCACATTCACAAAACCATATAATAGCGTGACATTTTCTAACTCTGACTTTATCCAATCAGCCTTAAGCTTAATTTTGTGCTTGTCTGATATAAGATCAATTCGATTAAACTGGGCTCCATTCGTTGTTTTTTCCATTTCAATTTCCAGAGAACCTAAATTAACGTTGTCCCACCATAATTGCTTACTAAACACATCAATAATAGGCATTTCTTGTTCATTAGTTCCATCTGTTTGCATTCTCAACTGAGTCAGGTCTGATAAATTAATCCTATCCATAGTAAATTTAATTTTATCAGTCTCTGTTTGAACATGAGGAATAACGAAACGTCCTTTTGCAGCTGAAGAAACAATACCTCCATTCCATTGCTGCTCAGAACGTAATAGATCTAATTCAAAAGCACCTTGCTTTTTGCCATTCCATAACATCTGCCCTGTTTTTAAAATAATCAGGTTAAATTTAATATCAGATTCTTTATGACTAACCAATGATTGTCCAAGAAAGGTTCCCCATTCAGAAGCGTCTAGAACATTTTGATCGATTAGAACATCTATTCCCTTTGTTTTTGGAACATGTGCATCTTGTTGCCCATAAACAATTTGGGCAGAGTGTACTGAATTTTGCTGTTTGTTAAAATGCAGAGCAGCTTTTAATTCATCACCATAACTTATATTAAGCGGCAAAAATCCTTGTTCATTCAAAACCATATTAATCAACAATGGTTTTTCTTGTTCGGCAAGTTTCTTTAATCTACCTGGTAAATCAATCGATAGACCGACCAAGTTTGATTTAAGATTAAGTTCTAGCGTGTTATTGTCACTCTTAGGCAAATCTAACGTTATGTTATATGGCGTAGGTTCTCCAAAGGGGTTAACCTTTAAAAAATCATAATCTAAAAAACTGAATTGTTTTTTTAACTCAATACTGTCTGTTTTCCCTATAATATTAACCGTTGTTTTAATATCATCATGACTTACCGTTGCACTAATAGGGTAGCTTAAAGTTTTAGCCGTTAAATTATCACTAAACAATCCTTTCTCTGTAATAATTAAATCCCCTTTTACCTCTTTAACATTTAAATCTAGAGACTTTATCGTTAGCCCTGCTTTTT
Source organism: Methylococcales bacterium (assembly GCA_023145835.1). Classification (GTDB taxonomy): domain Bacteria; phylum Pseudomonadota; class Gammaproteobacteria; order Methylococcales; family Methylomonadaceae; genus QPIN01. The sequence continues at coordinate 44,288 of JAGLDH010000132.1, read as the reverse complement.
TAAAATGAGCAACCGCATTAATTTTTGCAACTGTATTTTTACCTGCTTTGGATTGTAACGGTACTTTTAAATTAAGTTTAACGCGTGTATTTCCCGTAACATCAATTGCACTAACAAAATCATCCACGCCTGTGTTTACAGGCGTTTTCTGTAAATAGCTTAAGGCACTTGCAATACTGCCTTTTACATCTCCTTTTATAAACATAAGCTGACTTGTTTGAAAAGAAGGGATGTTTACAAAAGCGTGGTTAATGGTTAAACGCTGCATATTTGCCCGTTTTATATCAATCGTCATTCCATCTTTTAAGAATAATATTTCTGCAAAGCCATGTTTTAAATTAGGCCAGTCTGGTGAAAAGTTAAACTCTACTTCAGTCGCGTCAAACAAAGCTTCAAAGACGCCCTCTCCTTTAAGAAATGGAAAGTGATTTAGCTCCCCATAAACTAATATTTCACCTTGTTTAATTTGTCCTGACACAAACGCATTATCCAACCAGTTAATGGTCTTTTTCTTCATCACACCGGTTGGATAATATGCTTTTAACGAACTGACATCTTGCACATTTGAAAAAGAAGTCCGTAAATCTATAAAAGTAGGTTTCTCTGTTTTTGGAATGGTTAAAAGCAGTCTCGTTTTTGTTTGAATATCTTTCGTATCAACAACCAGAGACTTTGTTTGTATCTGCCATTCATTAGGGTTTTGTTGCCATTCAACTTGTCCCTTCATATCATCAACTTGAACAGGTTTTCTTAACAATTTAGGAAAGAACAAAGTACCTTTTTTTGTATTTAATTTTATTTCCCCTTTATTTTCATTACCTTTAAGCGTTCCAGATAAATTTTCTATTTGTGGTATATCAGCATAAGCATTAACAAAAATATTTTCAAAATGCCCATTACCTTGAATCTTGTCATTGTCTAAATCCACCGAAAAAGAAAAGTTCTTTAAAAGTCCTTTAAGACCTAACTTAGAAACCATTGTTTGTTTTTCTTTGTCTAAAGGAGCAAAGAAATCGACTAACATCATCAACTCATGTAAATCTAATTGAGTGATTAAGCTCTTCAAGCGTGTATTTTCTTTATTTTTAGAAAAAATAAACTGTGCAGTAGGCCAACGTTGTTTTTTTGTTTCAAGGTCACAATGGTTAACACTTAATTGCCATCCCTCTTGCTGGGCAACGCCAACAAACTCTGTCTTTAACAATTTAATATCAATTTTTTTTTGTTGATTATGCAGCGTTGTATGATTTATCTGCACGATACCAGAAAAACTGCTTAGTTTAGATTTATCCCAGTGACTCCATAATTTAACACTCCCCCTCGCCTTTTCTTCACCATCAGTCACTTTTATTTTATCAGGCAAAAAACCTTTTAAATAGTTAGTAAGATAGACATCTTTTGCTTCAAGATAAACTTTACCTTTTATGTTATCCGCTTTTAAAATATCACCTTGAATATCTAAAGATATCCTTAATTCTTTTCCAAGTTGCTCAGGTAATTGGCTAACTAAATGAAGTTCGTGTGTTTTTTTATTCTGTTGATTTTTTATTAATAAATCGACATTATCAAATACAATTGGCTGTGCATCTCTTTGTTTGTCGACCCAAGTTATCTGGCTTTTCAGAACCTCATATTGCCCTCCCCTTAACAACCAAAGAGGATGTTCTGAACCATCTCCACTGAGCCCAACAATAGATAAGCTTCCATCCTTGTTTCTTATAATTGATAATTTGACACCCACTAAGGTGAGTCTGCTAGAAGGTAGAATTTTACGCGTTAGAAATAATGCTCCTAAATCAAGACCCAACCGCACCTCTTCTAATTGAATAGGCTGTTCGTCTCTTTTATCCGCTACTATTGTGATATTTTTTAATACGGCCTCAGGATTAATACCTCGCATATTTGCACGCAAGGTTCCTATTTCAACGGGTATCGAGGTCAGCTCAAAAATTTTATTTTCTAAATCTGTTTTATAGCCATCTATACCTAAAATCAAGAGCCTTACAATACTAATGCTAATCGCAAAAAAAACCAAACTCCAGAAAAAAAGTCTCCATGTAAAGTGTGTTATACGGCGTATCACAATCAATAACTCTGGTTTAGAATTATAACAAGACTACATCATATTGCTCCTGATTGTATTCAGATTCAGATCTAAACTTTATTTGTACATCTAAAAACAATTCTAATTCTGCCAACATATCAGCCTCCTCATCCAATAACATTTCGACCACTTCATGAGAAGCAAGAACCAGTATTGTTTGAACATTATATTGTCTGACTTCTCTGATAATTTCTCTAAATATTTCCAAACACATAGATTCAGGTGTTTTTAAAACACCTCGTCCACCACAAGCACTACATGGTTCACACAATATATGCTCTAGACTCTCTCGAGTCCGTTTACGCGTCATTTCAACTAACCCAAGAACAGAGACTTCTGTAATCTTATTTTTCGCATGATCTTTATCTAAATTACGTTGAAGCGCATCTAAAACCTGTTTTTTATGCTCTTCTCTTTGCATATCGATAAAATCAATAATAATAATGCCGCCTAAATTTCGCAATCTAAGCTGCCTAGGAATTGTCTTAGTTGCTTCTAGATTCGTCTTAAAGATAGTTTCCTCTAGATTTCGTCCTCCAACATACCCCCCTGTATTAACATCAACCGTTGTCATTGCTTCAGTCTGATCAAAAATTAAATGACCCCCCGATTTTAAATTGACTTTTCTTTCTAAAGCACGAGTAATTTCATCTTCTACATTATAGATATCAAATAAAGGACATTCTCCGGCATAAAGCTCAATCACTGACACAATCTCAGGTAAAAAAGCGGCTGCAAATTCAATTAGTTTTTTATGCGTTTCATGGGAATCAACTCTTATTCTTTCAATTCCATCTTTATAGACATCTCGTAATACTCTGATACTGAGCGATAAGTCTTCATGAATTAACGTTTTAACATCCGCTGTGTTAATTTTTTCTGAAATTCCATCCCATAGCTTTGATAAAAAAGTCATATCAGTAACTAACATAAACTCCTCTATACACTCCGCTGCAGTACGGGCTATAAAGCCACCATTTTGATGATTTTCCTGAAACCTCTCTATACAAGCTCTTAATCTGTTTCGTTCAGTAGAACATTCAATTCGCTGTGAAACGCCAGAAGTATTAGCAAAAGGCATATAAACCTGAAATCGAGAAGGAATAGATATTTCTGTTGTTAACCGAGCTCCTTTTGTACCCAAAGGATCTTTAGTGACCTGAACAACCAATGTTTGACCTTCACGCAAATAATGCTCAATCTGTTCAGACCCCTTGCTTTTTAATTCTTTTCGGCTAAAGTCAGAAAGATGAAGATAAGCAGCCCTTTCTAAACCAATATCTACAAAAGCAGCTTGCATACCAGGGAGTACTCGACACACCTCGCCTTTATAAATATTGCCAACCAAGCCTTTTTGGTTTTCTCTCTCTATAAATAATTCTTGTAGTACTCCATTTTCTATTACTGCCACTCGTGTTTCAGGAGGGGTAATATTTATTAAAATTTCTTCACTCATGTGCTAATCGTTACTCCCTGTCTGGATAATAATTCTGCCGTTTCAAATAACGGTAACCCCACAACACCAGAAAAACTACCTTTAATTGATTCTACAAATATACTGGCTATCCCTTGTATGGCATATCCACCTGCTTTACCTTCCGGCTCACCGGTTTGCCAGTATGCCTTAATCTCTTTAGACGTAAGGTGCCTAAAACTTACTTCTGTAACACTTAATGCTTGATAATGCTTTTGTTCAGATAGTTCACCACTTACTCTCAATGAAATAGCGCTATAGACATAATGAGTTTTCCCTGACAGCTGATTTAGCATACTCTCTGCATGTGCTTCATTTTCGGGTTTACCCAAGATAAGCCCATCAATAACAACACTGGTATCTGCAGCCAGTACAGGCAATGAACTGTTAACCGCATTAATACAGGCTGCAGACTTTTCTGCCGCAACCCTTATTACATATTCTTGAGCATCCTCTGCTTGTTTGGGTGTTTCATCTATATTGACGGGATAGACAATATAGTTAACATTAATTTGATCTAATAATTCTTTTCGTCGGGGTGAGGCCGATGCCAAAATAAGTTGTTCTTTCATCGGTGGTATGGATGGTTATTTAGTATGCTCCAAGCTCGGTACAACTGTTCCGCAACAAGTACCCTGACTAATGGATGAGGAAAGGTTAATTTAGATAAACTCCATGACTCCCTAGCCAAATCTCTAACAGAATTAGAAAGCCCTTCTGGCCCCCCTACCATTAACGCAATGCTTTGGCCACTTTCTAGCCACCGCTTCACTGAAGTTGCCAGCTCAGGAGTAGTCCATGGCTTACCTGGAATATCCAATGTCACAACATGTGCTTTAGCGGGAATAGCATCTATCATTCGTTTTCCTTCATCCCTAACAATTCTTGCTACATCACTATTTTTTCCACGTTTTCCGGGTAAAATCTCTTTAAGCACCAGACTACAGTCTCTAGGCATTCGCTTAGCATATTCATCATATCCTTGCTTAACCCAACTCGGCATCTTGTTTCCAACTGAAATCAAATTTATTTGCATTTAAAGCAGAATACACATATCACGTTATAGATGCAATGAAGAGATTTCTTAAGTTTATTAATAAATTACCTCCCCAATCTCGTAACTACATAAGATTCTCTTTATATAACACAAGTATAGATCAACACATTCCTTGTATATATTTATATATCACCTATATTTAATTCTATACCCACATTTCAGATAATAATCTTATGGAAATTAAATCTAAAGCTTTTGTTGAGCCACAAATCAACCCAGAAATAGTCATCGATTTTCCAAATGGAATCCCTGGCTTTGAAGACCAAACTCAATTTCAATTATTTCAACAAGAAGACAGTAAAATAGTTTATTTACTTCAATCCGTACAAGATGAGTATTTAACACTCCCCGTCGCTCACCCTTCAAGCTTTAATATAAACTATCAATTTGCACTATCTGATGATGAAGAATCTACATTGGATCTTGAGTCTATTGCTGATTTACTAATACTGTTGATTCTACATAAAGATAGCAATATTGATTCACCTAGCCAACCAACCATTAAAGGTTCTATAAAGTCCCCGTTATTGATTAACACTAAAAAAAGAATTGGTATTCAAAAAATAATCTCTACGATAGAGCAAAGCATTACTTTTACTGAAAAAGATAATGAAATTGATTTGATAGAAGCTTAATTAATGAGATAACCTTATTATTGTTTGCTTCGCTTCTAGATTGCCAATCACATTATTATTGACTGATTAAGCTTTGATTGATTAATAAGCTTTCTTACACCTGTCCTGCTTCAATTTTAAAGATCTATTTTTCTTCACTCCTTTAACTGAATAAAAAAACAACTTAAAACTCTTTTAGTTTTTCTAATCATTCACTATCTATATAGTGCATGTCCCGTCAAAACCTTCTTTACTGCATTTCTTACAAAAAAATCCAAGCCCAACTTAGAAAGAAGAAATCAAAATACTCAACGTATATTTCCATATTGATATTAAGAACATAACACGACTATAAAACAATAATAATACCCTAGCTAATACTTCTTCTATTTTATTGATACAATGTTATAAAGTTGTAAATTCAAGCCATCGCCCCTATGTATTAGAAATACAGAAATTATTTCATACGAATCTAAAGGCTCATTAACTTATGGAGAAAAGATGATCATCCGCAATATTCACCTATTAAAATTTTTTCTACTACTCTCACTTTGTCTGGCTTTTTACGCACCCTCTTATGCTGCGTTACCCGGTTATTCCAATGGTCAGGCTTTGCCTTCTTTAGCCCCCATGCTAGAGAAAAGTATGCCTGCCGTTGTCAATATATCCACTGCAAAAAATGTAAATTCCAGAGAAAACCCTCTATTACAAGACCCTTTTTTTAGGCATTTTTTTCAATTACCCCAACAGCAAAAAAGGCAACAAAAAAATAGCCTGGGCTCTGGCGTTATTATTGATAGCCAAAAAGGGTTAGTGCTCACTAACAATCATGTGATTGACAAAGCTGATACGATTATGGTCACACTCAGTGATGGCCGGCAGTTAAATGCTAAATTACTAGGCACAGATCCAGAGGCTGATGTTGCTGTTATTCAAATATCAGCAAATAATCTAACCGAATTACCCATCGCCAATTCATCCGAATTAAAAGTAGGTGACTTTGTCGTCGCCATAGGTAACCCTTTTGGCTTAGGCCAAACAGTTACATCTGGAATCATTAGCGCACTGGGTCGTTCAGGGCTTGGAATTGAAGGTTATGAAGACTTTATCCAAACGGATGCATCAATTAATCCTGGTAATTCAGGGGGGGCTTTAGTTAATTTACGAGGTGAATTTATTGGTATGAATACTGCCATTCTTGCTCCTAATGGCGGAAACGTGGGGATTGGCTTTGCTATTCCGTCCAACATGGCCATGACTCTAAAAGAAACATTGGTTGAACATGGAGAAGTAAGAAGAGGCTTGTTGGGTGTAACAACTCAAGATTTGACTCCAGATTTAATTAAGGCATTTGACTTAAAAAAACGTCATGGCGCACTTGTTAGCAAAATAGAAGGAGGCTCTGCTGCCGACAGAGCAGGTATAGAACCCGGCGATATTATCGTGTCATTGAATGATAAAGCAGTTAAGGGCAGTCATCAAATTAGAAATATTATTGGCCTATTGCAAATAGGTGATGAAGTAAAAATTAATTTGATTCGAGCGGGCAAGGAACAATCCATATCAGCCATGATCGGCAAACCCAAACAACCTCAAATACAAGGTGATTCGTTACATCAAACACTAAAAGATACTATTCTAACTAGCACACAAAAAAATCAAGTTGAAGGTGTATTATTTGCTTCAATTGATAAGAAATCATATGCATGGCAAAATGGCTTACGACCTGGGGATATTATCGTTTCAGCTAATAGATACAGAGTGCGTAGTTTGGCAGAACTAAAACAAGTTGCAGACCCACGTAGAGCGTTATTAATTAACATTCAACGTGGATCAGAAGCATTTTTCCTCATCTTAAAATAAGGAATAAACAGTGTCCGTTAAAAAAACATTTATCCCTTTATACATTGCTGTTTTAACCATCTCTGATTCCAGGACAGAAGTAGATGACACCTCGGGCAATACTTTAGCAGATCACATTGCAAAAGCAGGTCATCACATTGCTGAAAGAAAAATAGTCGCGGATGATATTTATCAAATCAGAGCTGTTATTTCTGACTGGATTGCAGACAACACTATTAATGCAGTCGTCACCACGGGAGGAACAGGTGTAACAGGTAGAGATGGCACTCCCGAAGCAGTCACGCCCTTATTAGATAAAGTACTCGATGGTTTTGGAGAGATATTTAGAATGCTCTCTTACCAGGATATAAAAACATCCACAATACAATCCAGAGCACTTTCTGGTGTTGCTAATGGAACGTATATTTTTTGTTTACCTGGCTCATCAGGTGCTTGCCGAACCGCATGGGATGATTTAATAAAAGATCAACTCGATTCTCGTACCAAGCCCTGCAACCTAGTGCAGTTAATGCCTCGATTAAAGGAAAAATAATGCAACTCAATTTTTTATTTTTAAGTGCTCTTTGTGGTTTAACAGGTGTTGCTATGGGGGCTTTTGGTGCACATGGATTAAAGGCTGTTTTAAGCCCAGAAATGCTCGCTGTTTATAAAACAGCCGTAGACTATCAAATGTGGCATGCGCTAGGGTTAGGGCTTATTGCTCTTCTTTATCAACAAACACCTGATTCAGTTCATCTAAAATGGGCTGGCCAACTTATGTTTGCAGGTATTTTATTATTTTCAGGTAGTTTATATTTATTAGCTATTTTAAATATTAAATGGCTGGGGATGATTACACCATTAGGCGGCATTGCTTTTTTAATTGCCTGGGGTTTAGTCGCTTTTTTTGCTTACCATTCAAATAATAAAACATAAGGATATCTCTATTAATTATGGATAAGATAATTGAGAACCAAAATATTCAAGATCAAGACGTTGTTGCACGTAATGTAATAGCAGACAATTGCGAAGGATTTAAACGCAGAGATTGGATATTTTCGACTCAATCTTCCATTCATCAATTTATAGAGGTGCCCATAACTACAATTGAATAAATTTATGTTAATTCTTATATGTATGTTAGTTGCATTCACTTATGGAATGATGACCGTACAATATAAAATTTTTCCTTTTAAACAAGTCGTATCAATAGTAAAAGTTATAAGTTCAAAAACAAGCCTAAAGCATTCTGACTATTTTTATCATAAAAAATCTTTTTTTGAACAGCATGGTGCACATAACTACGATGCAGTGCTTATTGGTGACAGCCTTACTGATGATGCTGAGTGGCAAGATTTATTCCCTTCTTTAAAACTTGCAAATCGAGGCATCGATGGAGACAGAACAAATGGTATTCTTAAGCGATTAGAAGGTATTTATTCAACATCAGCACCCAAAGCATTTATTATGATTGGAATAAATGATTTTTCTTGGGGAAAGAGTGTTGATGAAGTCTTTAACAATTACAAAATCATTGTCCATAAACTAGTCGATAAAAAGATGGATGTTTATATTCAATCAACTATTTTGGCAGGGAAACAAAAAAAAGGCTTGAATAAAAAAGTAACCTTATTAAATGAACACTTACAAGTATTAGCAAAACAAACCGAATCAATTACTTACATAGATTTAAATGCAGGCTTAGCGACAGACTCTCTATTAAATGCTAAATTTACGCGAGATGGCATTCATTTAAATGGTGATGGCTATGCCGTATGGAAAGAACGACTCAAGCCCTATATACTTCATCCAAACAGTTGATTTATAACAACATCCCAAATAAATAAATTATGCGCGACCCAAACCCAGTAACAATCTATTTAAAAGATTACACCGTACCTGAATACCTCATTGATAATGTAGAGCTCAATTTCATTCTGGATGAAAAGAATACACGTGTTGTTTCAAAATTATTGATGCGGAAAAACCCGCTAAGTCAGTCTCAAAACAGACAATTAGTTTTGCGAGGCGAAGGTTTAGAGTTAATCAATGTTTCAATCGATGGTACTAGCTTACACACAACTGAATACCAACAAAGTAATGAAGAATTAAGCATTATTAATGCACCTCAAGACCAGCCCTTTATTCTTTCTATAGAAAATACAATTAACCCAAAAACTAATACAGCACTTGAAGGGCTTTACCTTTCAAGCACAATGCTATGCACTCAGTGTGAAGCAGAAGGATTTAGAAAAATCACCTATTTTCTTGATCGCCCCGATATCATGTGTACGTTTAAAACCACGTTGGTGGGTGATAAAGATAAATACCCTGTTTTATTATCCAACGGAAATAAAGTAGCAGAAGGTGAATTACAAAATAACCGCCACTGGGTAACGTGGGAAGACCCATTTAAAAAACCATGTTACTTATTTGCATTAGTTGCGGGCCAACTGGACTGTATAGAAGACACGTTTACCACTATGAGCGGTCGAAATATCGCTTTACAAATTTTTGTTGAATCACATGATATTGATAAATGTGATCATGCCATGCAGTCACTTAAAAAATCAATGCGCTGGGATGAAGAGACGTATGGACGAGAATATGATTTAGATTTATACATGATCGTCGCAGTTGGGCACTTTAATATGGGCGCAATGGAGAACAAAGGACTTAATGTTTTTAACACCAAATTTGTCCTAGCCCGACCTGACACAGCAACTGATAGCGATTATGAACATATTGAAGGTGTTATCGGGCATGAATATTTTCATAATTGGACCGGTAACCGTATTACCTGCCGCGACTGGTTTCAGCTGAGCTTAAAAGAAGGATTTACCGTTTTTCGTGACCAAGAATTTACCGGCGACCAAACATCAAAAGCCGTTAAACGAATAGAGGACGTTAAATTATTACGTACGCGCCAATTTGCTGAAGATGCGGGTCCATTATCACACCCTATTCGCCCCGATTCATATATTGAAATTAATAATTTTTACACTTTAACGGTCTATGAAAAAGGTGCTGAAGTTGTTCGTATGATCAGAACATTAGTCGGTAATGAAGGATTTAGAAAAGGAAGTGATTTATACTTTCAACGCCATGATGGACAAGCAGTGACATGCGATGACTTTGTTAATGCAATGGAATCAGCCAATGATGCTGACTTAGAACAATTTAGACATTGGTACTCACAAGCAGGAACACCTGTATTAGAAGCAACTGAAGAATATAATGCAAATAATAAAACATACAGTCTAACGTTAAAACAAAGTTGCTCACCCTCTCCAGGACAACCCACAAAAGTACCGCTGCACATCCCCGTAAAATTAGGACTCTTGGCAAAAAATGGCTCAATCGCCACCCTAAAATTAAAAGACCAAAAGCCTTGTAATGAAGTCATTATTAACCTAAAAGAACAACAACAAACCTTTGTTTTTGAACAGTTAGATGAAAAACCTGTTATTTCTTTGCTAAGAGGCTTTTCCGCACCTGTTGTTTTAAAAATGAAGCAAAGCTTAGAAGATTTAGCCTTTTTATTAAGCCACGATCCAGACACCTTTAACCGCTGGGAAGCGGGTCAAAAAATGAGTGGAAAAATCATTTTCAGCTTAATTAAGGATAAACAACAAGGGCGCGAGATGGAGCTTTCTCCTTTATTAATAGACTCCTTTAAACAAATTCTACAACAACCGTGGGATGATTTATCTTACTTTTCACTGCTACTGAGTTTACCCGAAGAAAATTACCTAGCAGGGCAAATGACGGTAGTAGATGTCGAAGCAATTCACCAAGCTAGAGAGTTTGTTAAACTAACATTAGCACAGCATTTAAAAGAACAATTTTTGGACTTATACCAGCGTTATCATAAAGATGAATCTGGTCAATTTGATACGGGTGCCATTGGGCGCAGACGAATCAAAAATATTTGTTTAAGTTATTTAAACACACTCGCATCTCAAGAAAGTTATCAATTAGCAGATAATCAATTTGAATCTGCAAAAAACATGACCGATCAAATAGCCGCGTTATCAGTCATCATCAATAGCTCAAACCCTGCGAAACCAAGTGCTCTACAAAAATTTTATCAGCAATGGAAAGATGAAGCGCTCGTCATCGACAAATGGTTTACCCTACAAGCAAGTAGCAGTGCAGATGATACCTTCAGTACAGTGCAATCATTAATGGAACACCCCGCCTTTGAATTGACCAACCCCAACCGAGTGCGCTCTTTAATTGGTGCATTTAGCCAAGCTAATCAATTACACTTCCATGCAGCCAATGGACAAGGTTATCAATTTCTAGCTGACCAAGTGATCGCTTTAAACAGCATTAACCCTCAAGTTGCGTCAAGAATGGTCGCTGCTTTAACACAATGGAAACGCTTTGATAACAATCGACAGTCTTTAATGAAAACGGCATTAGAAAAGATTATTAACACACCCAATATATCAAAAGATGTTTACGAGGTGGCAAGTAAAAGTATCACGTAGATCATAATGAGTAGTCTATTCAGTAAGGTTTAAGCCTACTGAATAGATTTACTATTTTTTGATAAATATTTTAAATAGCCAAACCTTAATGAATCTCTGATCAAATCCAATTATTTTTAGCTTGCTAAAACTACCGATATTTTCTACGCTAAATTCTAATCAACTTAATCAGGGACTCCTTAATAAAAACATAATATATTTTTTAAAACTTGATCTCCAAGTATAAGGTCAGGTCGATATTTTTTGTAAAAATAATATTGATATCTATACTAACTACTAAGGTAACGCGAAATAAATAGCCTCCCGTATTAGGCTGGACTTTTGTTTGTATTCAACTCATACATGGAGGTATGTAGGTAGAACAATGCAGAAGCAATTGTTGAGGCACAACGTAAGGCTCATAGCAGGCTATGTAACCTGAGTTGCAATGCTGGAGACAGACAAAATGACAAATCATAATGGTGGATTATTCATTGCAAGTTGCCTAAGGACTCTATTTTTTTACAAAGATAAAAAAAGCACAGACTGACTCCAAAACAATAAAATTGCATATTTTACAATCAATTTACCTATACGTTAGTTATAAGTTCAATCAGGATAATACTTATGAGTTCAAGTTTTAATTATTTAAAATCCATTTTTCTAATATTGAGTACCCTTTGGAGCATCGCTTCTTTTGCTGAGAATGTCACATGGCAATTGTCATTTATTGACTCTCAAAATGAACTCGTGGGTAACGGTCAATTTACTTATGACCCAACCACAACTGAGAGAATTGAACCCCTTACTAGTGACGCTTTTGAAGTCACTTCTCTAGTTGATTCAATATCGATTGAATTGGATGATAAAGAATGGGGAACCGCCCCCGCAGCAATACACTCATCGGGCATTCTCTGGTGGGATAACCCTAGAGTCGTTACACCCGGTTCTCATAAAACCATTCGGTTTACCACTTTTCTAACCGAAGAATGGGAGTTTGTAAATAACGAATTAGAAAGAAGTTCTGCTTTAATTATGCAAAATTTTACATCTATTTTACCTAGACTTTGGGTAGGTGTTTGGCGTACTAGCGAATTCACCGTGGAAAAGAATACGGGAATTTTCATAATAACCCCTCTCGATTCATCAAACGCTTCTTTACCTACCTTTTCTGGCGCAACTGGAATAGTTAACATCCCTGAAGTCATTGTCGATCAAGCATCTTATAGTGTTAAGATGAAGTTAAATCCGAACACAAAACCAACGACATTTACTCTAACTGAAATAAATACAAAAACTAAAAAATAACTTTTAGAAGCTGTCTGGTTAAAACTAGTAGACCTCCTATTCTCGGACAGCTCCCTCAATAAAGAGGTCAGTACCGAATGGCACTTACTTAACCATAAAATTATTTAATTACAGTATCTTATTTAATTTTCTTTGGGTAGCCATTCTTTCTAACCTCAGCCCTGGCTACTTCCCTAGGTTTCATCAACAAGGAGAATGGTTTTGGCCTTCGCTTTACTGCACGAGGTTCTATTAGACCTGGACGATGTCCAATTTGTCGTTGGACAACCAGTAAAAACAATACCTCTTCATTTGATTGTGTCCCATTAAAAATACTTTGCTGATTCCAAGGGTATAAAGCCTAACAGCATGGTGATTTTTGCACATTGAGATACACAGATTTATAATTCCACACACAAAGAGGTTATGAGGGGTTTTGTTGTAAAATTTTCCGATTGGCAACAACCGTGGATGAATTCTAGCGATGGATTAATCGATAGAAAATTATGGGGTCAATTTCAGGGTAGTGGTAAGTTCCAGGGATATATGGATTCTTTTAGTTTGTTGGAAACAGAATACAAAGCTGGAAACTATGGGTATGATTGGTTGCATAATCTAGCTAGTCTTGTGGAAAAGGGAGAGATTAAGGGTGGGGAGCACCAATTAATTATCCACGAGAAGGAGAATTTAAATACATCTAAAGATGTATTTTTACAGTGATACTTCGTTTATATATTGTGGAAAAAAGACTTAACTAGACGTTCCAACTGACCCAAAAAGCGTCCTTTGTTTTGTGCACCCGAACTTGATGTTATGTTTTAAACAAAATTATTTTTTATCTGTGTGTAATGGATGGTATTTTAAAATTAATTAGTATTAAACTATAGGAGAAGGAACAGATGTGCGGTAGCAATTATATTAAAAATATTCGGAGTAACATAGGAAACTCTATTTTACTTATCCCCTCTGTTGCAGCCGTAGTATTAAATGAAAAGAAGGAATTGCTACTTCACGAAAAGGAAAATGAGCTTTGGAGTTTACCAGCAGGAATGATTGAGCCGAATGAATCTCCTAAAGATGCCATCATTCGGGAAGTACAAGAGGAGACGGGATTAATAATTAAGCCTGTAGATATTTTAGGGGTTTTTGGTGGTAGTGAATTTAATTATACATATTCAAATAAAGATGAAGTTGGTTACACTGTAATTTTAATGCTGTGCTCTATTGTATCTGCCACAGGTAGAATTATTGATTCGGAATCTTTGTCAACTAAGTACTTTAGCCAAGCTTCAATGCCAAAATTAGCATTGCCATATCCTAAGTCGGTATTATTTAATGAGTGTAGTTCAACATACATACAGTAAAAACTGGCATTTAGCCACAAACCTGTAAAATTTAAAACAACCACTCTCTTAGGGGTAAAAATGTTTACAAAAGTCTGCGGCCTAAAAATAAAAAAGTAAATTGACAAGTCTATTGAGTACGGATATGACGCAATAGGTGTAATGACTTATGCAAAAAACAATCGATATTGCGAACATAAGGATGTAATTGAATTGGCCAAGTATGCAAAAGGTAGAATCAAGACGTTTGTGGTAAGTCTTAGCTATGCTGAAGTCGAGAGTGTGGCAGAGGTCTTTGATTACATACAAATCCATGAAGAAAAGTAGGTTCCTAACTTGGCTATAGCATCAAAGGAATTTCCACCAACACTAGACTACAAATACTATTTTTAAGATACAAGCATTGGTAGTGGAGTTTTTAAAGAATTCCCAAGCTGGGTAAAAGATAAAGCAGATAAAATCATAGTGGCTGGTGACCTAAAGACAGAAAATGTATGTTCGGTATTAAAAGAACTCAAGCCATTTGGTTTTGACGTTTCAAGTGGAAGTGGAATTGAAATTAATGGCGTTAAAATATAAGGCTTATGAAAAAATTTATTGAGGCAGTAAAAAACTGCTAACAAAAGCTTCCTGCATACTACCTAAGCATCATTTTTCAAATCTTAATTTAAGGGGACAAGGATGAATAAAGATCATAATTATTTTGAACTTCGCAGGAAAATAGACAACCTTGTTTACAAGTTTGATAAAACATCATTTAATGAAAACGAATATGGATATAAAAGACGAGATCAAGATTTTTGGATAAGGTGGTCTGAAAAATTTGGTTGGATTCAATGTGACTCTGAAATGGAGAATATCTATGGTAGACCATGGAATATATCACCAGAAGATCAGGCTGATTACCCACCAGCAGGAGAATGGGTAAGTAAAAAGGAATCTAAGTCTTACGTATATGGTTTGGTATACCCAAATAATCAAGGCAAATAAATATGGCAAATATTGAATTTTTAAATATTGACCTAGATATCGTATCGAAAAATGATCTTGCTCCAATCATAGAAGAATTTGGTGACCAAGTCTGCGTCCTCAATAATGAATGGAGTAATGGGAATTATTATGCGTCTTTTGAAACTGGATACACCGAGGAAAATAAAATCATTGAAACATATGTAGCACTCGTTAATGATTTAAGTCCAGACGCTGGAAAGTTATGGAATGAATGTATACTAAGAGAGTTTAATTTTGGATATAACTGTGGTGAAACACCACATGCTTTTAGATCTAAAGTAAGCTCAAAATCCGTAAAAGGATTATCTGAAATTGGAGGTAGTATTGTTGTTACTATTTACTCTATAAATGATAAAAACACATAACAATCGCATTGCTGGCAATAAAAAGCATCAATTTTTTACAGTTAGCTGATACGGACGTTATGTGAAAAGAGAATGTCACCATAATGGAAATACTAAAATTAACTGATAAAAATATAGAAGATGAACATATTTGCTGTGCGATAAGTGATAAGAAATGTAAGGAGGGGTATCAAAAGAAAAAAGATTGGTTAAAATCAGAATTCAAGAATGGATATACTTTTCAAAAAATAAATGTCCGAGGAAAAGTATTTATTGAATATGTTCCTATTGAAAATTCATGGCTACCATTAAAAGGACGTAACTTTATGGTTATCAACTGCTTTTGGGTATCAGGGCAGTTCAAAGGAAAAGGGAATGGAAAAATACTCCTGCAACAATGTATAAAAGATGCTAAAAATATGGATGGCATAGTAGCTATTTCTAGTGACAAAAAAAGACCATTTATGAGTGACCCTAAATTTTTAAAATATCAAGGATTTGAGGTTATTGATGAAGCCCCCCCATTTTTTAATTTATGGGGAATAAAAATAAACCCAGACTCAGACTACCCAAAAATTCTGTCAACTGCAAAAATAGGAGCTTGCCCAGATAAAAAAGGAATTACTGCTTATTACTCAAATTCATGCCCTTTTACAGAGTACTATACAAACAACAGTCTCAGAGAATATGCGAAAAATAAAAACATTCCTCTTACAATAAAGCATATTAAAAATAAGAAAGATGGGCATAATATGCCAATACCATGGGTAATTAATAGTATTTTCTATAAAGGCGAGTTGGTAACTTTAGAAATAAAAGTTGATCGGCACTTGGATAAATTAATCACATAACAAGCTAGTAAGTTGGAATAGCGTCCTTTATAGGCAACCGCTAACATCAAAATATTGATGTCTTTTTCACCTCATTTCCAATGGGTTCTATCCAGCTTTAGGTAAAACCCTGTACTGACAAACTTAAACAACATCATGATAATCAATGAGATAACATCAAAATTAATCGAATAGTCATGAATAAACGTGCATACGTCGATAGCGTGAGCCGGGGCTCGCTTCGCTTGGAAACGCCATAGATATCTTGATTAAATTCATGCTTTTAGTTCTCATGAGCCCAACTAACATACTTGTAAAACAATCCATTCTGGCCTTGTTCCATTTGAAGTGTTGGTTTAACATCTCTAATAGCTCATTGATTTGGCTCATTCAGTATCTTTCTTCGCAAAAAATCAGTATTTTTAACTATTTCAACGTGTTATTTTTTTGTCATGTACAGAGATAAAATATGTAACCAGCATCTCTATATACTCTGCCCTCAATTAGCTTTTTTTTCAGCTAAAGCAACATATTGTATTAGGCACAAGGATAACCATAAAAAACTGAGGAGTGGTAGAATAGTTAACAATATAAGCATGCTGAATCATGACACGTAGTTAATCAGCAAAATAAACAATATTATTCAATATTAGGTAGAGAGGACTTTATGCGTAACTGGAAACTGTTACCCGCTTTAGCAGGAGCAACCATTGTTCTTATTATTATTTCATACGTTGCTTTCTATTATTTTTTTCTCGATCTATTTGTTGATTTATGGTGGTTTAGATCCCTTAAGTTAGAAGGTTATTTCTGGCTAAGGCTGCTTTACAAGTTTATTCTTTCAGGTGGAATCACTCTACTTTTCTTTGGTATTTTCTATTTCCACTTCTGGATAGCATCACGCTATTTAGGCTTAAACCCTCCTGACGACGTACTTCTGGATGCAGATAAAAGACAGCGATTTCAACGCTTTGCAGAAGTTTTTATGGATGGATCCGCTAAAGTATATACCCCTTTATCATTGATACTTGCCGTTATTATTGCCATTCCATTTTATAACCAATGGGAATCTGCAATTCTTTTTTTCTTCGGCAATAGCTCAGGTGTAACCGACCCCGTTTACAACAACGACATCAGCTTTTATCTATTCTCTTACCCTGTTTTTATGCTAATCCAGCAAGAGTTATTAATAACCGCTGGTTTGTTATTTTTTATGGTAGGTATTTTGTATTGGCTAGAACACATTTTTGTTCCTAACCAAAATCAAGAGTTTCCACTAGGCGCAAAAGTACATCTAACAATACTCATTGCCTTTGTAGTACTTTTTGTCGCCTGGGGCTTTTTACTCGATCGATTTTCATTATTATATACGGATGCTCATGAACCCATTTTCTTTGGCCCAGGTTTTGTAGAAATACGCTATCAATTACCCTTGATCTGGCTATCAATCGCCACTTTTGTTGCAACAGCAGTAACCGCTGTTATTTTTATTTTTTCTGAAAAACATAGGGTTAAAACTCCATTTTTTATCTCCGTCGCTGCTTTTATTATTGTATTAGGTCTGCAAAAGGTTCAAACCATTCCTGATTTGATGGAAAAATTTATCGTAAACCCAAGCCCCGTCAGCACTGAGAAAAATTTCATGCAAAATAATATTGATGCTACGTTGGATGCTTATGACTTAAACAATATAAATACAATTGATTTTTCCGTTGCACTAGATGCCACCAAGGACATCGAAAAGTGGGGGACAAAAAAACATTTTGAAAATATTCCTGTTTGGGACAGAGAGTTTTTAACTGATGGCTATATGCAATTACAGGGTATTAGACCTTATTATCGTTTTATAGAAGTAGATGAAGACCGTTATTTTTTAAACGATCATTTCCAGCAAGTTAATCTGGCAGCCAGGGAAATGAACATTAATAAATTACCCGATGAGGCTCAAAACTGGGAAAACACGCATTTACGCTATACTCATGGATTTGGATCCGTTGTTACACCTGCAGCTCAAGATGCAGGGAAACCAATTATTTGGTATTTACGAGATCTAAACATGTCTTCATCAGTAGGTTTTAAGGTTAAATACTCTGACATTTATTATGGCCAAGAAAATTATAAATACGCTATTGTTCCTAATAAATTAGAACCGCCTAAACTTGGAGGAACAGATCCTAGTGTAGATAGAAGCTATCAGGGTAATGCAGGCGTTCCAATCCCGTCCTATTTTAAAAAAGCTTTGTTTGCTTTTTATTTTCAAGATGAAAAAATATTTTTCTCTAGTAATATTAACAAACAAAGCAAAGTGATGATGCGAAGAAATATTATTGATCGAATCAAAACACTTACACCTTTTTTGCATTTAGATAAAGATCCATATCTCGTCATTACTGACGATCGATTTTACTGGATTCAGGATGCTTATACTCTATCTAATCACTATCCAGTTTCAAAACCAGCAGCAGATAGTTTTCTTGATGGAAATCACGAATTCAACTACATTCGTAATTCAGTAAAAATCTCTGTAGATGCTTACACTGGAGCTATAAAGTATTACATATCAAACCCTTCTGATCCTATCATTAATGCTTTTAGCCGTGCCTACCCAGGAGTATTTAAAAAGTTTGAATCAATGCCCGATGATCTAAAGCAACATTTACGTTATCCACGTGATTTGTTTTATCTACAAATGAAAATTTTTGCAAAATATCATCAAACAACGCCTGAATTATTTTATGAACAGGCTGAAACTTGGCAATTTGCAACAGTCAATGAAAAACCTGTTTTACCTTATTTCATTACGATGGATTTTAATCATTGTAATGAAAGAGAAGAGTTTGTCATGATTAACCCCATGACTCCAGTTCATCGTGACAATTTAAGTATGGTGGGAGTCGCAGGTACAGCTGATAATGAAAAATGTACAACAGACTATAAACCTGGCATTACCATATACAAATTTGACAAAGATATTCAGGTAAACGGACCTGCTCAGGTTGATGCCCTAATTGATCAAAACCCTAAAATTTCAGAACAGTTTACCCTCTGGGATCAGCATGGTTCACGAGTTGAAAGGGGGCGTATGATTATTTTACCTATGGGAAACTCAATACTTTATGTACAACCCATTTATATGATTTCCACAAAAACAAAAATTCCTGAGCTAACTAGGGTTATTGTTTCGATAGGAAATGAAGTCGTAATGGATAAAACATTATGGTCAGCATTCAGCCGCTTAAAAGAAAAATTTATTCAAGGAGCAAGTGACACAGAGGGAACAGGGACTTCTGTAGGAAAATAAGATGATACTGTAGAGTGGGTATTAATCCGCTCTACTTTTTTTAGCTGTTTTAATAAAAACTATTACTTAGGCCACAGAAGTAACCGTACCCCCTAAATGATTACAAAGCTCATCTTCAAGATCAATTCTTTTCGCCAGACTCTCACCCAAAAGTGACAAATCAGACTCTAAATTATCAACTGAAAACTGTTGCTTACTGTCATCATATTTATCATTAAAGGAGACAACCGCATCAGTAATCTTTGAGAACTCAGGATAAATTCTATTTGCTGCAGTTAAAACACTATCTCTACGCTCATTACCCGCTAAGAGTCGCTCATAAATACCAAAATGACCTAGCGAGATATAATCTATTAGCAATTGGGAAAATTGAGTAACTAATGATTCCGTTTCAGATGTGCTAGAAAATGGCTTTAATTCTCCAATCTTACAATATAAAGACCAAACCTCTTTTCTCTCTTTTTGTAACTCAGAAACTAAGTGCTGGTTATTTTGGCGTCTTTCTTCTTGTTGCATAGTCACGGCATTAAAATCCCTTCTATTAGTAATAACCTTAATTTAGGTTATTTAATATAAAAACTCAACAATTATTTAAAATATAAAGGAATTTTGTGAACCCCATATCAATTATCATCCCTACTTTTAATCGAAGGACTCTTTTAGAGCGTGCCTTAAAGTCCGTTTATAAACAAACTTTCTCTGACTTTGAAGTCATTGTTGTAGATGATGGCTCTACTGATAATACGGATAAAATGATTAAAGACCTTTTTCCTAAGGTAAGATATTTATCTCAAACTAATACAGGTGTAAGTAGTGCCAGAAATAAAGGAATAGACGTTGCTCTAGGAGAATGGATTGCATTTTTAGATTCTGATGATGAATGGCTTCCGTTAAAATTAGAAAATCAAATAAGCTTATTAAAATCCAAGCCTGATTATAAAATTTGCCATACTGAAGAACAGTGGGTTCGTGATGGACAAAAAGTAAACCAAATGAAAAAGCATAAAAAAACAGGTGGCTGGATTTTCCCTCAATGCTTACCTTTATGTGCGATGTCTCCCTCTTCGATTATCATTCATAATTCAATTTTTTCAGAATTAGGATATTTTGATACAACTTTACCAGCCTGCGAAGACTATGATATGTGGCTTAGAATAACAGCCCAACACCCCGTTTTGTATATTGATGAACCTCAAATCATCAAATATGGAGGGCATGACGATCAATTATCAAAAAAACACTGGGGAATGGATAAATATAGAATTATAGCTTTACAAAAAATCATTTTAAGCAATACCTTAACAGAGCAAAACAAACAAAAAGCGACCTCTACATTATTAAAAAAATGTACTATATTTCTAAAGGGTGCGTTAAAGAGGGGAAAACAAGATCATGCGCTTCACTACCAGAAAATAATAGATCGATTTGATAATTTCTCTTCATTTTAAAACAAGCTATTAACTATGCAAAATCAGATTGCCCCCAACCTTTTCCTTTATACTGCTCTTGAATGTGAAGCAAAACCTTTAATCAATCGATTTAATTTAAAAAAAGAGTGTCATAACCACCCTTTTTCAGTATATAGAAATCAAAATATCATATTGACTGTTTCTGGTGTTGGAAAAATTGCCATGGCGGGAGCTATCGGCTATACACAAGCTCTTTTTCAGACCATTCAATCACCTGTTCTCATAAATCTAGGTATTGCTGGACATAAATATTATGCAGTAGGTGATATTTTTTTGGCAACAAAAATTGTTGATAGTGACTCCGGTAAACGGTTTTATCCACAGTTAATTGGAAACGATTGGCCAAAGTCAACTGAGATTCATTCATCATCTATCCCATGCACTAAATACAGTACAGATTATATGAATGATATGGAAGCCTCTGCATTTTATGAAACGGCTATTAAGTTTAGTAGCAATGAACTCATTCATTCACTTAAAATTGTATCTGATAACGAGCAATCATCAATAGAAAAAATTCGCCCTAAATTAGTCACACAATGGATTAATCATCACTCAACTCAAATTGAATATTTGTTAAATCATTGGATATCACTTCAGCAATCCATTACCAATCCTAAATTAAACGAATTTGACATGATAGTAAGCCAGTGCCATTTCACAGTCAGTAGCCAAATAAAATTAAAGTCTCTGCTATTACGCTGGCAAACATTATCAACTGAACGTTGGCTAGATACTAAAGAAAAAAAATTATGCAGCAGTAAAGAGGTATTACAAAAATTAGAGTTTGATGTTAATAATTTAGGCGTACATTTGTAACTAAGCTTTCAATAAAAAAACCTCCTTTATAATCCCTTTTTCTAAAAAAAACCGAGAACTTGAACACAAATTTAAAAAAAAACATGTATTTTTTATTTATGTACGTTAAAATATAAGCGCTTGCATTTGCTACAAGCTAGTTTTCTAAGAACATCCTTTAATTGGCTCATCTATGAATCCTTTATCATGCAATCTGCTCGCGTTTATTATTTTTATTTTTTATATTTTGAGGATTTCAAAAATGGCAACTGGTACAGTTAAATGGTTTAATGAATCTAAAGGTTTTGGCTTTATCTCTCCAGAAGATGGCGGTGAAGATGTATTCGTACACTTTAGAGCTATCGTTGGAGATGGCTTTAAGACATTAGCTGAAGGTCAAACCGTGGTTTATGAAGTTGAGAATGGCCCTAAAGGTCTACAAGCAGCTCAGGTTCAACCTCAATAAATAAGCTTCTTATTTATTAAAAAACCCCGCTTACTAATAGTAAGCGGGGTTTTTTTATGCCCATTACTTTTCACATATGGGGTTACCCTTGAATTATATTAAAAAGCAGCTTATCTTTCTCATTATAAATTTATACAGTATTTTACTCTCTGTTTAAAAAAAACCATTCTTAGTAATTGCTATAATAAAAATACTAATATAGCAAAACAAAGCACCA
Organism: Methylococcales bacterium; assembly: GCA_023145835.1. Lineage (GTDB taxonomy): Bacteria > Pseudomonadota > Gammaproteobacteria > Methylococcales > Methylomonadaceae > QPIN01. The sequence goes on along the minus strand of JAGLDH010000132.1, from coordinate 21,656 downwards.
CCAAAAGCCATCCATCGTTTGACTCCTTCCTTAGATCTCATAGCAACAACACCCAAAATAATATATCCAATCAACAAAGTAAGCTTCGATGCTATCCATCCAAACTCACCTTCTAACCAGTTCCCTTGAAAGACAAGTGTTATCCCACTAACAAGTAAAATGGTGTCAATAACATGAGGCATTATTTTCAAAATTTTATTTTGCAAAATCTCTGGCTTAATAATAGACAGTGCAAAACGCCCAGAAAAACTAACAAATGAAGTTAAAATAAAAATAAGGTGAATTAGTTTAATCATATAAGTAGATCCTTGCTCCATAGCGCCGGTTAAAAATAAATATAACTAGAAATAGTATTAATAATTATATCAATTCAATTCTTGATACTAATAACTTTATATATGCAATATTATCAATTTTTAATATTCACTCAGATAATCTCTTTATTATTCATCAATATAAACCACACATATCATTAAATAACATAGGATAATTAATTATTCTAAAGCTATTAATATCCACATTCCTTTTTAGCATTTGAACTGTATGGTATTATCTGGCTTTAATTTTAAACATTTAGTTATTTCTCACCTTGCCAGTTACGATTAGAAAACAAAGAGAATCAATCTATTACAGAATAATTCACTTTCTCGAAACTATTTCTCCTGCTCGAAGTCTCTCTTTTATGGTCGTTTGCTTAAAAAGCACTCACGCTACCTCAAAAATTCATTAAAATGCTTGAAGTCAAAAATATTTTTTGTGAGCGCGATGAACGCATCCTATTTAGTGAATTTTCCTTTACCCTTAATGAAGGTGAAGTGTTGCAGATTGAAGGACAGAACGGTAGTGGAAAAACCACATTATTACGAATTTTATGTCATTTAACAGAAGCATTTGAAGGTAATATATTCTGGCATGGACAAAACGTAGAACATTCAAGAGAGGTGTTTTATCATGCTTTATTATATGTTGGTCATTTGTCCGGTGTTAAAGGTGTATTAACAGCAAAAGAAAACTTAATATGGATGTCTCAACTAGATACTGCTCTTGATCGAATAAGTATTACTGGGGCATTAAAAAAAGTAGGTTTATTTGGGTATGAAGATGTGCCGTGCCATACCTTATCAGCAGGTCAACAGCGTAGAGTTGGGTTGGCTAGATTGTATTTGAGTAGCGCTCCACTCTGGATTCTTGACGAGCCCTTTACAGCCTTAGATAAAAAAGGTGTCGCAGAAAAAGAAACATTAATTGCTCAACACGTACAGGCTGGAGGGTGTGTAATATTAACAACGCATCATAACCTTAATATTCCAGGTACTGACGTTCGAAAAATAAACTTAGATGAGTGTTTAACGACATGAGTTTTTTTCTAGCAGCACTTCGTCGTGATTTATTACTAACATTCAGACGACGTAACGACATAATTAATCCTTTAGCTTTTTTTCTCATGGTTGGAGTATTATTTCCTTTAGGTGTAAGCCCAGAAGCCTCTCTTTTAGCTCAATTAGCTCCAGGGGTTGTTTGGGTCGCAGCTTTGTTGGCAAGTTTATTATCGGTAGATGGTATCTTCCGTAGTGACTTTGATGATGGCTCTTTAGAACATATGCTAGTGAGCCCACGATCATTATTACTACTTGTACTAGCAAAAGTAACGACCCACTGGTTAATCAGCGGTTTTTGCTTAGCGTTAGTTTCACCCGTTTTAGCCTTAATGCTATTTCTTCCTAATGAAGGCTTTGCTCCTTTAGTATTCAGCCTTCTTTTGGGAACCCCCACATTAAGTCTAATAGGAGCAATAGGAGCAGCATTAACTGTTGGCTTACGTAAAGGAGGCATTTTGATTTCGTTATTAGTTCTCCCTTTATATATTCCAGTTCTTATTTTTGGTGCAAGTAGTGTTCAAGCAGGCTCTATAGGGTTACCCATTCAAGGGTATTTAGCTTTATTAGCTGCCATGCTGGTTCTGAGCATTGTGCTTGCTCCCTTTGCCATCGTTGCGGCATTAAAAATTAGTGTTCGTAGTTAAGAGTAAAATAATATGAAAATAAAATTCCCCAAATGGTTTTATCAACTAGCATCTCCCCGCTGGTTTTATGATATAACCAGTAAATTATTACCTTGGTTTGCCATTGCAGCGTTATTACTCATGGTTATTGGGTCTGTTTGGGGACTCGCATTTGCACCTGCTGACTATCAGCAAGGAAATAGTTTCCGTATTATTTACATTCACGTACCCACTGCTATTTTGGCACAATCTTGCTACATGCTAATGGCTATAGCAGGCGGAATTGGCTTAATTTGGAAAATAAAAGTAGCCCACGTTATTGCAAAATCCTGTGCTCCTATTGGTGCATCAATGGCAGTTTTAGCTTTAGTCACCGGGGCTATTTGGGGCAAACCAACATGGGGAGCATGGTGGGTTTGGGATGCACGATTAACATCGATGCTGGTATTGTTTTTTCTTTATATTGGCGTTATTGCATTAACATCAGCATTTGAGCATATTGCTAGTGGAGATAAAGCTGCTGCCGTATTGGCTCTTGTTGGTATAGTCAACATACCTATCATCAAATATTCAGTTGAATGGTGGAATACATTACACCAAGGTGCAACATTTAAAGTGACGGAAAAACCAGCTATGCCTTCTGAAATGTGGATTCCATTACTTATTATGATTATTGGGTTTTATTGTTTTTTTGCGGTATTGTTAATGAGTCGAGCGCGCACTGAAGTATTGCGCCGAGAAAGCAAAACCGATTGGGTTAAATTATTAGTTGAGCGTTATTAATTATGGGACATTTTGCATCTTTTTCTGATTTTTTACAGATGGGAAAACACGGTCTTTATGTGTGGTTAAGTTACGGTATAGGTCTAATCGTAATTATTTACAATATTTGGTCTGTATATTGGGACAGACGACAATTTTTTAGACAGGCTAAACGCCGATTAAAAAGAGAGAAAAGATCAGTATGACTCCAAAAAGAAAAAAACGCTTATACATTATTCTTGCTTTAGTATTCGGCACAGGAATAGCTGTTGGCTTAACCATGTACGCCTTAAACCAGAATATTAATTTATTTTATTCTACTTCTCAGGTTGCAGATGGTGAAGCACCTGTTGGCACTCGAATTCGGGTCGGAGGAATGGTTGTTAAAAACAGCATTAAACGCTCAAAAGATTCTTTACAAGTCAGTTTTGGCATAACCGATTATGGCAAACCAATCACAGTATCATTCACGGGTATTTTGCCTGACCTATTTCGTGAAGAACAAGGAATTATTGCTCAGGGAAAAATGGACAATCAAGGTATTTTTCAAGCAGATGAAGTTTTAGCTAAGCATGATGAAAACTATATGCCACCAGAAATTGCAGAATCAATGAAGAAAAAGGCAGGTACAGAGTGATACCAGAAATAGGTGAGTTTTCCTTAATATTATCCTTTTGTTTTTCCATTTTGTTAGCAATCATTCCAATGGTTGGAACGATTATAAAAAACGAATTATGGATGAACTATGGTCAAACCATGGCAAAAGGCCAGTTTTTTTTCATATTGATTAGCTTTATTTGTTTAGGTTACTCTTTTGCCATTGATGACTTTTCAGTTACCTATGTTGCCAACCATTCTAATAGCCTGCTACCCACACAATATAAACTCAGCGCCATCTGGGGGGGACACGAAGGTTCATTATTATTATGGGTATTTATACTCTCTGGCTGGACACTGGCTGTCAGTATTTTTAGCAAAAACTTACCTTTAGATATGCTTGCAAGAGTCTTATCAGTTATGGGCATGATTGCTATTGGCTTTATCTTATTTTTACTATTAACATCTAGCCCCTTTGAGCGTTATTTACCTCGCTTTCCTGCGGACGGTGCTGATTTAAATCCCTTATTACAAGATTTTGGTTTAATCGTTCACCCTCCCATGCTTTATATGGGTTATGTAGGTTTTTCCGTTGCCTTTGCATTTGCTATTGCAGCACTACTCTCGGGTCGTTTAGATTCGGCTTGGGCTCGCTGGTCTCGTCCATGGACAAATGTGGCTTGGGCATTTTTAGCCATGGGGATCACTTTAGGTAGTTGGTGGGCTTATTATGAACTAGGCTGGGGTGGCTGGTGGTTTTGGGATCCAGTAGAAAATGCATCGCTTATGCCTTGGTTAGTTGGTACCGCTTTAGTCCACTCATTAGCTGCTACTGAAAAACGTGGCGTATTTAAAAGCTGGACGTTATTGCTCGCAATTTTTGCTTTCTCACTCAGCTTATTAGGCACATTTTTAGTCCGCTCTGGCGTATTAACGTCTGTACATGCTTTTGCTAGCGACCCAGAACGAGGATTATTTATTTTAATCCTCTTGGCAATCACTATTGGTGGCTCATTAACTCTGTTTGCTATTAAAGCACCTAATGTTCAAAGTGAGTCCCGATTCTCTTGGCTTTCAAGAGAAACATTTCTCCTAATCAATAACGTATTTTTAACCGTCATGGCAATGACGGTACTTTTAGGCACACTGTATCCTCTATTGCTTGACTCCCTGGGTGCTGGAAAAATTTCTGTTGGCCCTCCTTATTTTAACGCCGTGTTTGTTCCTATTATGAGCTTAATGGCAATAGGCCTAGGCATTTCAATATCCGTTCGCTGGCGAGACACCTCGCTAGATCGGATTATCGAAGCATTATGGAAGCCTGCCTTAGCAAGCATACTCATAGGAATAGCATTCCCTTTTATTTATGGCTCTGGATTTGATTTTTCAGTCTTCTTAGGTATTTCAATCAGCTTATGGATTATATTGACAATATCTTTAGAATTTATAGGTAAATTCAAACATGCTGAGAGTATTTTTACCAAACTAAAACAACTCCCCATGAGCTATTATGGAATGATGCTTGCCCACCTTGGCGTTGCAGTTGTTGCTATTGGGATTACTTTAGTCTCAGTCTACAGTGAAGAACGAGATATCCGTATGGTTGCAGGTGACAAAGTATCTCTTGCTGGTTACGAATTTGAATTTAAAGGCACTCAACAGGTACAAGGTGCTAACTATACAGCTGATCGAGGCCAGCTAATTGTACGTGATGGAGACAATGTCATTACCACCTTAAATCCAGAAAAAAGACATTACAGTGTAAAAAACAACATGATGACAGAAGCCGATATTGACCAAGGCTTTTTTCGTGATCTTTATGTTGCAATGGGTGAGCCACTAGATGATGGAGCATGGGCAGTCCGTGTACATTATAAACCCTTTGTACGCTGGCTTTGGTACGGAGGAACTCTTATGGCATTGGGTGGCTTAGTTACTGTTACCGATAAACGCTATCGCAAAAAAACAAGTTTATCTACAAAAAACGAGGCAACTCATGCCTAGGTTATTGTTATTTATTCCTTTAGTACTATTCATCGTTTTAGGGGCTTTTCTATGGAAAGGCTTAAGTATTGATCCTAGAGAGCTTCCTTCTGCCTTATTAAATAAATCATTTCCCGCATTTCAGGTACCCGCTTTACGAAATCCAAACAAAATATTAACTAATACTGACTTTATAGGTCAACCTGTATTGGTTAATGTTTGGGCAACATGGTGTCCATCTTGTCGCAAAGAACATGACCAATTATTAGCCATTGCCCAAGAAGCTAATGTTCCAGTTATAGGTTTAAATTATAAAGATGATAGAAGTGCTGCATTGGCATGGCTGGAACAGCTAGGTGACCCTTATAAATTTAATATTTATGATGAAAGTGGAATGCTTGGCCTAGATTTAGGCGTTTATGGAGCCCCTGAAACTTATTTATTGGATGCAAAAGGTATCATCAGATACCGACACGTTGGAGTAATTACGGCCGAAGTTTGGGCTAACTTCAAAGTAATGCTAGAAAAAGGATGGTCAAATGAAACAATTTAAAACAATTCTTCTACTATCGATCATATCTGTCTTTTTTACATCAGCTTATGCTGCGATTGAAGTTTATCAATTTGATAATGCTGAAAAAACCGCTCGCTTTCAAAAATTTACTGCCGATCTACGCTGCCCAAAGTGTCAAAATCAAAATATAGCTGATTCTAATGCTGAAATAGCGCGTGATTTACGAGCTAAACTTCAGCAAATGTTAACTGAGGATAAAAGTGATAAAGATATTGTTCAATATATGACTGATCGCTATGGTGATTTTGTCTTATATGAGCCAAAAATCACGGCTCAAACCTACCTACTATGGTTTGGTCCATTTTTACTTTTAGCCATTGCACTTCTCATTGTCTTTTTTATTGTAAAAGCTCGAAACAAACGTACCAATAGCATAGAATTAAACACTAAACAGCAAAAACAATTAGATGGTTTGCTAAATAAAAAACAGGATTCTTAATTATGACTAGTTTATGGCTGACCTTTGCTGCGCTATTTCTGTTTGCGTTTTCTTTTATATTCTGGCCAATCTTGCCCTTTTTTCGTAAAAAGAAAATAGCCCACACTATTCAAAAACAACAGAATATTGATATTTTTCATGACCGCCTACATGAATTAGAACTAGAAAGAGATCAAGGTACATTAGAACAAAAAACCTTTTCAACTCTAAAAACAGAACTAGAAAAAACACTCTTACAAGATGCACAAGACTCAGAAAAAAGCTCTTTAAAGCCGGTTAATGTTTCAGGAAAACACTGGTCAATTGCAATATTATTAAGCGTAACGGTTACCATTGTTAGCCTAAGCATGTATTTTAAAATTGGCCGCAGTGACGATTTACTGCTTAGCCAATCCATGGTGGATCAAACAGGCGAACAACAAGCTGAAAACAAAGCCCCTCCTAGCATGGAAAAATCCATTGCCCTTTTAGAGTCAAAGGTTGCTCAAGATCCGACTAATAGTGAAAAACTATTATTATTAGCGAACAGCTATGCTGCAGTGGGTCAATTCAACAAGTCAGCTGATTTATATGCACGCATGGCAGATACTGCTGAACCTAAGAGTGGAGAATATGCCGGACTAAAAGGTGCTCAGGCACAATCATTATTCCAAGCTTCAGGAGAAAAGATGACACCCCAGATACAAGGAATCATTAAACAGGCTCTTGCCACCGACCCTCTTGAACCTTCATCACTTATGCTACAAGGAATTAACGCATTTTCTCTAGCAGAATACCAAAAAGCCATTAACTTTTGGAACAAAGCTAAACAAAAAGCTGGCGAGCTACAAGTTTCCCGTTTTATTGACCCTGCAATTCAAGCTGCCGAACAAAAACTTGGAGCTCCATCCTCACAAGTTGCAAAAAGTTCAGAACCAAAAAGTCAAGATTCCAAAATATCTTCTGCTAGCGTAACAATAGACTTAACTCTGAGCAGCTCTTTAAAATCAAAGGTAAATGGAGAGCATGTTATCTTTGTCTTTGCCCGCCCAGTTGGAGGTCGTATGCCACTAGCAGCTGAACGAATAAAAGTTAAAGACCTACCAAAGCGCATAGTATTAGATGATACTAAAGCCGCTATGCCAACAGCAAAAATTTCTTCTGTGGAAAAAGTTGAAGTAACTGCCCGAGTTTCTTTATCTGGTCAACCAATGCCACAAAAAGGTGACCTATTTGCTACTTTGAAAAATATTGTTGTCAAAAATAACCCTATGTTAGAAATGGAAATAAACCAGATTGTTAAATAATTATTATGATAACAACAAAGTTATCTTGAAAAACAAGTGCATATACTTGTTTTTTTTATTATTGAACAATTAAGATATAAATAACTTAAATATAATTTTTTCAACTTATAGCCTTTAGTCAAGACCATTACATATATCATTGTATTGAAAATATTTAAAAATTTAGCTTTCAAAAAATTGTAAAACAACGGGGTTTGCCCCGAATAGCACCTATTATATTGCCTTAAAAACATCTCATCAATGAGCTACACCGGCAAAGAGTGCCTTAATTTTTTAAAAAAAATAATTTATTTTTTATCTGGACAATATTAAATAAAATTTAATAAGTTTTTTTACATCTATTAAAAACATAATAATACAATAAAAACCTATACCTTTTTATTCTAATAAATCCTATTTTTTTAAAATAAATAATAATAGATAAAAGCTTTCACGCCTTTAAAAATTGCTTATCTTATAAAAAACATTAATAATAATATGCAATATTGCCTATGTTTCACGTCGCAGGCTGCATTTATAAACAGATTATGAAATTAATGATAACCAATAACTCGAATCTTTTTGCGAATTTAAGCTCAATCGCATTACTTGGATCTAGTCTATTTATTGCCACACCTGGATTAGCTTATAATTATTCAGACAACCAACCCTACTCACAGTCACCTCCTCAAGATCTATCCCCAAATCAAGTACCCATGTTTGTTAGCATAGGTTTTGATGACAACGGTATTTCTGGAGTTTCTGGCTCTGGAGGTACTGGGGGCTTGACTTGGTTCTTAAATTTTATTAGAACCAAACACAACCCAAATGGGGCTGGTAATGCTGCAACTTATGATGGATCACCTGTACGAGTAACTTTTTTTAATACAGCAGAGTATTCAACAGACTGGCATAATGACGACCCTGTTTATATTAAACAAGCTTGGCACACGGCTTTTGTTGATGGCCATGAAATTGGCAATCATACAGTCAGTCATAGCCCAGGTGGCAGTAATTTCACTCTTGCTAAATGGAATACTGAAATTGCCAATACACAAACACATTTAAGTAAGCCATTTGATCCAAACGAACCACTTGGAAATGCTAATCCAGCAACAGGCATGGGTGCAGACATAACAAAACTTACTGGTTTTAGATCCCCTTTTCTTGAATATAACAACAATACTTTCATTGCCTTAAAACAAAACGGCCTTACTTATGACACTAGTATTGAAGAAGGTTGGCATTACTTAATGGATGGTACAAACTATCCTTGGCCATATACTCTTAACTCGGGTAGCCCAGGCCATCAAGTAATGGTTGATTATGCTTTTCCTAATAAAACCCCCATTTCTTCACATTCGGGTCTTTGGGAACTTGGTGTAACGCCTCTAATTATTCCTCCAGATAATAAGACAGCTACCTACGGTATTAATTATTCAATTAGAAACAAAGTTAAAAATAATATACCTTGGTTTGAAGTAGCAAGTGGAAAAATCACTGCATTTGATTGGAACCTTTGGACTGATGCAAAGTTAAACAAAGCTGAAACCCTAGCTACGTTAAAATACACTTTAGATCTGCGCAGAGAAAATGGGAACAGAGCACCTTTTATGCTTGGGGCTCACACTGACTATTTTAACTCTAAAAAAGCTAGTCTTGCTAGTCAGATTACTGTTAAAGAAAGACAAGAAGTCATTGAAGAGTTTATTACTTACGCACTTTCTAAACCAGAAGTTCGTATCGTACCCTTTAAATCTATTATCAACTGGATGAGGTCTCCATCTCCACTTAATGAGTCCTTACCTCCTCCAAATATCACTAATCCTGGTAATAAAACTAACGTTGTTAATGATGTAATTAATTTTACCATTCAGGCAACTGATTCGACAGGGTTTCCATTAACATTTAGTTCTAATAATTTACCATCTGGATTATCAATCAATGCTAATACAGGAGTAATATCAGGTACATTAACTACAGCAAGAAATCAAACTGTAACAATTACAGTAAGTAATACTAAAAAAAGCAGTACTATAAACTTTAGCTGGTTAGTTACTGAACTTATAGATCCATGGGAAGCTATTGTGGCTTTAGGGCTTGCAATTAATGATTTACAGGAATACAACGACTCATTAAATCTTACCCTTTTTACAGGCTCTACATGGCAAGAACAATTAGCATCGCTAGATAAAATTTCTGCGGATTTATTTGGAGCTGCTATGGATTGCTGGAATGGTAAGCCTGATTTAGCAATTACTAAATTAAACCGCGTTCTTGGCTACATCAATCAAGAAATGCTACCAAGTGCAGACAGATCATCTCTTATTAAAGAAGTTAAAAACTATATTCCTCGCCTTAAGGCACTAGTAGGAGCAAACTTCTAGGCTTTAAAACAAAAAAACCTCTTATCCTATATATAGGATAAGAGGTTTTTCATTTAATATACCCAACGAGATCACTCATTTGATTGGGTAAATTAGTAAAACTTTTTTCTTAATAAATTAAGATAGAATTTCTGATAAAGCATCAATAAACATCTTATTTTCTTTTGGTTTACCAATGGTTACTCTCAAACAATCTGTTAAAGCACCTCCTTGAGGTGATAAATTTTTAATCAAAATCCCCCGCTCTTTTAACCCATCAAATATTAAATTTGCTTGATTTTCTTGCGTCTTAAATAATATAAAATTTGCTGAGCTATCATAAGCCTCAATCTGAGAGAAATCATTCAGCTGCTCTAAAACTAAAGCTCTATCTATACAAATTTTCTGAGTTTGTTGATCAAATAAAGCTTGGTGCTTGAGTGAAAACTCTGCCGTAAGTTGAGTTAAAATATTGATATTATATGGTAACCTAATTTTATTCAATTGCTCAGTTATATCACGAGCTCCAACAATATATCCCAAGCGAAGACCTGCCAACCCTAATTTTGAAACGGTACGCATGACTAGAAGGTTAGAATACTTCGATAATTTGTTCAAAAAGCTTGTACCAGCAAATGGTGCATATGCTTCATCAACAATAACAAGACCCGGAGCTTCTTTTAAAATTGTTTCTATCTCATCTTCAACAAATAAATTGCCTGTTGGGTTATTAGGAAAAGCTAAAAAAATAATAGAAGGTGAATACTCTTTTATCGCCGAAAGCATTAATGGCAAATCAAGCTCAAAGTTCTCTGCTAGCAAAGGAACACTGTGGAAATTAAGACCGAGACTCAGGGCTATTTGTTTATACATAACAAACCCAGGACTAGGTGAAAGTACAGTTGAATTTGCAGACAATGCCATCAATAAAATCTGAATAATTTCATCAGACCCATTTCCTAAAATTACTCCACTTTGCTCAGGGATATTATTAGTTTCTCTTATTACCCTCACAAGCTGTTTAGCTTCAGGATCAGGATAACGATTAATAAGACAAGGTTTCAACTCATCAAGCCATTCTTCTTTAATTTTATCAGGCCACGTATATGGGTTTTCCATAGCATCTAGCTTAATATAACCTTTAGCTTCAGCAACCTTATATGCAGACATACTTATTATTTCTTTTCGAAAAAAAGAAGAGATAGGAGTTTTCTTCATTTACTGAATGATATTTTGTGAATACAAATATTTAATAGAATTTCCCTATTAATACCCTTTATTGTAAGAGCAGTATAAATAAGATTCTTGCTGGTTTTATTACAATGCAATAAAGTTATTTTATTCTATACTCAGCAGAACGGGCATGAGCAGTCAGACTTTCACCTCTAGCCAATACAGATGCCGTTTTACCTAATGTATCTGCGCCTACTTCAGAACAGTTGATTAAACTAGAACGCTTTTGAAAGTCATACACCCCAAGTGGAGATGAAAAACGTGCTGTACTTGATGTAGGAAGTACGTGATTTGGACCTGCGCAATAATCACCAAGTGCTTCAGCTGTAAACCTTCCCATAAATATGGCTCCAGCATGGCGTATATGTTGATTAAGGGTTTCAGGGTCTTCAACTGAAAGCTCTAAGTGTTCAGGTGCAATAGTGTTAGCAACTTCTGCTGCTTGATTTAGAGTATCAACTTTAATTAAGGCTCCTCGTGATGAAAGTGAAGCTGCAATAATATCTTTACGCTCCATCTCTACAAGCAGCTTATTAATACTTTGTTCAACTAAATCTAAATATTCTTTATTATCTGAAATTAAAATAGCTTGCGCATTTTCATCGTGTTCAGCTTGAGAAAAAAGATCCATCGCAATCCAGTCTGGATTAGTTTTTCCATCACAAATAATTAAAATTTCAGAGGGGCCAGCAATCATATCGATACCAACTTGCCCAAAGACCATTTTTTTTGCTGTTGCAACATAAATATTACCTGGGCCAACAATTTTATCGACAGCAGGAATTGTTTTAGTGCCATATGCAAGAGCTGCAATCGCTTGTGCTCCACCTATTGTAAAAACCTTATCAACACCTGCGATATATGCAGCGGCAAGTACAAGAGGATTTGTTACTCCCCCGGGTGTAGGAACAACCATTACAATTTCTTTTACTCCTGCTACTTTGGCAGGAATAGCATTCATTAATACTGAGGAAGGATATGAAGCTTTACCTCCAGGCACATATAAACCAACCTTATCTAATGCTGTAATTTTTTGACCAAGAACAGTTCCATCATCTTCAACATATTGCCAGGACTGCATTTTCTGTTCATCTGCATAAGATCTTATTCTATTGGCAGCTGTTTGCAAAGCCTCTGCTTTTTCTGCAGTCAAAGAATCCCATGCAACCTTTAGTTTTTCTAATGGCAACTCAATTTCTGCTATTTTTTTATGCTGAGTTTGATCAAATTTATTCGTATAATCTAATACTGCTTTATCACCTTCTTTTCGAACCTTAGCGATAATATCAATGACTTGATGCTGAATACTATTGTCTTCTGCATCATCCCAAGAAAGTAACTTTTCTAATTGTGTTCCAAAGTTTTTTTCTGAAACATCCAGTCTATTAAGTTTCAAAGCAGTCATCTCTTTATTCTCGTTTTGCTAATGTTCTTTCAAATTGATCCAATAAAGCCTGAATAACTTGGTGTTTCATTTTCATTGAAGCTTTATTAACGACTAGCCTTGAACTAATATGAGTAATTAACTCTTTAGGTTCAAGCCCATTTGCTTTAAGTGTATTTCCTGTATCAACTACATCAACAATACAGTCTGCCAATCCAACCAATGGTGCTAATTCCATCGCGCCATAAAGTTTAATGATTTCTGCTTGAACTCCAATACCTGCAAAATAATTTTGTGCTGTTTTTACATATTTAGTTGCAACTCTAATTCGCCCTTTAATTTCAGGGGCATCTACCGGAGTTGCTGTCATCAATCTACATTTAGCAATACCTAAATCTAATGGTTCATATAAACTTTCTGCACCATGCTCTAATAACACATCCTTTCCTGCAATTCCCATATCTGCAGCACCGTATTCTACAAAAGTAGGTACATCAGTTGCTCTTATAATAACTAAATTAACATCATCTTTCGTAGTTCTTAGGATAAGTTTACGGCTAGTTTTCGGATCATCAATTGGAACTATGCCCGCCTCTTCTAATAAAGGCAATGCATCATCATAGATACGTCCTTTTGATACAGCAATTGTTAACATTTTAAAAACCTTATTTTGGAATACGCTTAATAGTCCCACCAAGTTGAGCTAATTTTTCTTCTATATGATCGTAACCACGGTCAATATGATAGATTCTATCTACTAACGTTTCTCCTTTAGCAACTAAACCAGCAAGAACCAAACTAGCTGAAGCACGCAGATCAGTAGCCATAACAGGGGCTCCAGTCAATTGCTCTGATCCTTTGCAGATAGCAGTATTTGATTCTAGCTGTATATCCGCCCCCATTCTTTGCATTTCTTGAACATGCATAAAACGATTTTCAAAAACCGTTTCAGTAATAATACCAACACCTTCAGCTATTGAATTCATTGCTGTAAATTGTGCTTGCATATCTGTAGGAAATGCTGGGTAAGGCGCTGTACGTATATTAACAGCCTTAGGCCTTTTACCATACATATCTAGTTCGATCCAGTCATCGCCTGTAGTAATAGTAGCTCCAGCTTCTCTTAATTTATCTAATACTGCATCAAGTGTGTCAGGCCGTGTATTTTTAAGTTTAACTTTACCTCTTGTAATTGCTCCAGCAACTAAGTAAGTACCTGTTTCAATTCGATCAGGAAGAATATCATAATGTATATTCTTAGCATCTAATTTAGATACACCTTCAATAGTTAGAACATCCGTATCTATTCCAGTAATTTTGGCACCCATCTTATTCAAAAACAATGCTAAATCGGAGACCTCTGGCTCTTTTGCTGCATTTTCAATAACAGTTACACCTTCTGCTAACACAGCTGCCATTAATAAGTTTTCTGTTCCTGTAACAGTTACTTTTTCCAAAACCAGCTTACAACCTTTAAGCCTTCCTGCTTTTGCATGTATGTAACCAGCCTCTACTTTTATATCTGCTCCCATTTTTATAAGAGATTCAATATGAATATCTACTGGTCGAGTACCAATAGCACACCCGCCTGGTAAAGAGACATTAGCTTCACCAAAACGAGATAAGAGAGGTCCAAGAACTAAAATTGAAGCTCGCATTGTTTTAACTAAATCATAAGGAGCTTCATATTTTGTTATGGTACTTGAGTCTACTTCGATATTCATTTTTTCATCGATAGTAAGCTGGATTCCCATCTGCCCCAAAAGTTGCATGGTTGTTGTTATATCATGCAGGTGAGGTATATTACCTATAGAAACAGGTTCCTCACAAAGCAATGTTGCTGCTAAAACTGGGAGGGCAGCATTTTTTGCTCCAGAGATCCTTAGTTCTCCTGAAAGTTGAGTACCACCTGTAATAATCAATTTATCCATAGGGATTTTATTTAACCTTAAGTAAAGTTCTAAAAATAAAACTAGTAATATAGTTGATAAACCTTAATTAAACCAACTGTTCTAAACATTCTTTTTATTTGTAATTATAAAGTTCATAATGCAAAAAGATTTTCCTTAATCCATCGTTATTAATCAAATATTAATACAAATTATTATTTGTTAAAAATGATTAGAGGTAATTGATAAATACGGACTCATATCAAATCCACCAAGTTTTGCTAGTGTGAGTAATTGCTCAGGAACGTGACTAAATGACAATTTAGTCTCATTAATTTTACTATATTTTATGCATTCTATTACAAGAGCCAAGCCCGCACTATCAGCTAATTTTATTTTTTCTAAATTAATATTCACTTTCTTTTCTTTTTTTATAAAGTCTAATGCTTTTATAGCTTTTTTATTAATAGTTAAAAATACAAGGTCTCCCTCCATCTCATAATGCTCATCCTTTGCTTTAGTAATTTTAACTATTTTCATAATATATTGATGAATACATCTTTAGTATTTAATTATCAACAGGATCTTTAAATAAAAATTGTCCTATCATTTCTTCTAATACAATTGCTGACTGAGTAATATCAATTACACCATTTGGGTTAATAACTTCTTCTGAGCCTCCTGGTTCTAAACTGACATATTGTTCACCTAGCAAGCCAGCTGTAAAAATACTTGCAGTTGTATCATCGGGTAATTTATATTGGCTATTTATATACATTTCAACTATCGATTCATAACTATCTTTATCTACAGATATTTTTGAAACTCTACCAATACGGACTCCCGCTATAGATACAGGTGATTTTATTTTAAGCCCACCAGAGTTTTCAAAACGAGCTGTTATTGTGTAAACATTTTGTTTAGAAAATGAGCTTAGATTGCTTATCTTAAAAGCCATAAAACAAATAGCAGCAATACCAATCACTACAAATAGCCCCACTAATGTATCCTGTGTCTTAGTATTTTGCATGTTAAATATCCCCAAACATAAGAGCAGTCAAAATAAAATCAAGCCCAAGTATCACAAAAGCAGAATTTACTACAGTTCTCGTTGTTGCTCGACTCACCCCTTCAGAAGTTGGCAATGTATCATACCCTTCAAACAATGCTATCCATGAAATAGCAAATCCAAATACAATACTTTTTATAATCCCATTTACAATATCATCATAAAAGTCCAAATTAGATTGCATTTGTGACCAATAAGAACCTTCATCAACTCCTAAAATCACAACACCCACCAATTGTCCACCGATTACTCCTATTGAACTAAATAATGCGGCTAATAACGGCATTGAAATAAAGCCTGCTAAAAAACGTGGCGCGATAATTCGATCAATAGGATCTATTGCCATCATCTCCATTCCTGATAACTGCTCAGTCGCCTTCATCAAACCAATTTCTGCAGTTAATGCAGAACCAGCCCGCCCCGCAAATAGTAGAGCTGAAACGACAGGCCCCAACTCTCTGACCAAAGAAGAAGCCACCATCAAGCCTAAAGTTTCATCTGCACCAAAATCAGACAAAATATAATAACCTTGTAATGCTAAAACCATCCCAACAAATAAGCCAGAAATGGTAATAATCATAAAAGATAAAACGCCAACAGAATAAAGCTGAGTTAATAGTAATTTTGGCCTGAATATTACTGCAACACACGCTATTAACATTTGAATTAAAAAAATAGCACTTCGACCAAATTTCGAAAAAAATGATATTGTTCTATTTCCTATTTTTTGAATAAAATAAATCATTTTGATTATTTATTTCCAAATAGATCGTTCTGAATTTTTTTTGCAGGATAATGAAAATGGACAGGCCCATCAGCCTTTCCTTTAAGAAATTGCTGTACTAATTCTGACTTATCATTTCTAATCTCTTTAGGCGTTCCCTGTCCCACTATTTTACCTTCAGACAAAATATAAATATAATCGGCAATACTTTCTGTTTCTTCTACATCATGTGACACTACAATACTGGTTAGATTCAGTACTGAATTTAATTCTTTTATTAATTTAACTAATGTACCTAATGAGATTGGATCTTGCCCTGCGAATGGTTCATCATACATTATCATCATTGGATCTAAAGCTATAGCACGTGCCAATGCAATTCGTCTAGCCATTCCACCTGATAATTCATTTGGCATAAGATCTCTCGCTCCTCTTAACCCGACAGCTTCGAGCTTCATCAAAACAATAGATCTAATAAACGATTCATTTAACTGTGTATGTTCTCGAAGTGGTAATGCAACATTATCAAATACATTTAAATCTGTTAGTAATGCCCCACTTTGAAACAACATCCCCATTTTTTTTCTTAAAGAATATAAATCTGATCGTTTTAATTCATGAACATTATGGCCATTAACAATCACCTCACCTTGATTTGGAATTAATTGGCCACCAATTAATTTAAGCAATGTAGTTTTTCCTGTTCCACTTGGCCCCATAATAGCAGTAACTTTACCCCTTTGAATATTAAGAGAAATACCATCAAAAATTTTTCTGTTTTGTCGTAAAAAAGTTAGATTCCGTATTGACACAATATTCTCAATTGTATTCACCTCTCACTCCCTTTTATAATTATTTATCTAACTTGTATTTATTATTTTGACCAACAATCGTTAAGAGAATATATTCGATATTAACTAACGTATATTTTATTCAATCAATTTAAAAATATTTTCTTTCAATCTATTACATATTTCAAATCAGAATATACACCACCTCTTCTTTAGATAAACTATTTAACCAAGGTTCAATGCAACTAATTTAATAGTATTTTCTTCTATCTCTAAAATTTGTTAATTACTACCACCTTATAATCATAAGGCTTTCTCATTTATTATTTATTATATTCTTTTAAGGCTAACTTTATATAATTATAATAAAAAAACCCCCACCACCTATTCGGTGATGAGGGTTTTTTATCCCAACCTAAAACTTATGTTTTAAGTTTTACTCATTAAATGAATACTGGGATTAATGGAGCATCAACCATAGTCATTTGACGGTTTCCTTCTTCATCAAAGAAGAATAGTAACCCTGCAAAACGACTATCTGGATCGTAGATCAAGTCAGCTAGACGATATACTTCCCAAGCTGCATCAGAAGCAGTTACTTCAATAGTTCTTGTCTCACCAGGAGCTAAAGGACTATTATCACTAACTGTTAAACCTTCTTCAGCAAGAAGATCATCAGGGTAACCTGTCTCATCTTCAAGTACATCAGCATCTAAGAAACGTACTGAAGCTGTGTTGAATTCGCCTAAACGAACTGCAGAATCACCATTATTTGTAATAGTCAATGTCATCTGCATAGCACGACCTGGTACACGATAAGAAGCATCTTCAACTTTAACTGAAACAGTTGCTGCAGGCGTTTCAATCCACTTAATTCCACGCATCAAACCAGCCTGCAATGGAGTTGTGATTGGAAACTTATCGTTAGTTGCGCCCATCGCTCCACCAAGCAGAAGAACTGTACCTAGTAGAAATGCAACACCAACTTTTTTATCACTTGATGAAATCAATGTATCCGCTTTACCACTTGCCATTGCAATGTGACGTGGAATAAACATAGGACGTCTAGCCCAAAAAACCATCCATGCAACACCAATTGCATACCAGATAGCATGCCAGAAGTATACGTTATCCAGCGCATAATGCTCTAGATCAATTGTCTCACCAGTCAATGTAGTAATTGGGTTTGTGAACTCACTCATTGAACCAGTAATTGTTACCCATTTACCAGGACCAATGATTGGACCACCACCTTCAACGTTCATCATTGAATGGACATGCCATTCACCTGGACGACGAGCTCTTAATAAAACTTTAAAATCATAAGTTTCACCTAACTCTAAAGATACTGAACGTGGAACTAACTGTCCACCAATCCAAGAACCTGCACGAATGAATACAGGACCAGGAATACCAACGTTTAAGAAAGATACTTCTGGTTTATCAACAGTTTCAGGCCAACCAGCAAAAACGTGGAATTTACCTGAAATTGACATTGTGTCATTAATTGCAACTTCTTCTTTCGACCAGTTCATGTCGAACCAGTGAATTGTACGCATACGCATGAAAGCCGCTTGAGACTTCTCACCATGTGCAGATGCAGTTGGTGTGTAAAACATCGCTGCTGTCATAGTAATCAGCAGTGCGACAAAGGATAACTTAGCTACCTTGTCTTTTATTAATTTCATATACCCTCCTCTATTTCTAGAGATTAGTGTAAGAGTTTCTGGCAATTTAATCCGCCAGCCTTCTATTATTATTTGATATTTTTTCTTACAAATCTTCGTCAGAAATAAAGTCTGTTTTTGCAAACCATTTTCCGAAAAAGTGCCATAAAAAGTAAATAATAATACATACGAAACCAGAGAAGAATGCTGATACTGGAGCAACATCTTTACCGAAAGTTCTTAATGTACCTTTTTCTACCATTCTGATGTACTCAGGAGTACCAGTACGTACATAATGATATCCTTGTAAATCAGCTAAAGTAAACATCATACCGTTATATTCAACAGGTACGTGTAAAGGAGCAATTACTGGCCAGTTACCTGGATAGAAAACTAATCCCCATGACAAACCACCGACTACAGCAGTTAAAGTCATTGATCCACCTAGCATCAATATAACGTCAAGCATAATCGCGCCTGGAATTAACTGAGAAGGGAAACAGAAGTTAACTGGGAAGTATGTCCAACCCCAGAAATTTAAATATCTGTTGATCCACTCACCTAATAATAAACCCAACACACATAGTGTTGCGCCTATAGGTAGACGATATCTCCACCATAAACAAGCTTGAACAGCAGCAGGAAAAGTGATTGAAACAATTGGTGCGACAGTCACCCATAAACGTCTATCTTTCCAGTCAGCCCAGAAATCCCAGTCACCACCAGTTAACATGTAGTGAATGTGATATCCGCCTAAAACAACGAAAAATAACGTAAAGAGAATCATCCAGTCGAATGTACGAGAAACAGCAACGGCTTCCGCGCGAGATCGGACAGCTGATTGAGATGCGCTCATTGGCTTACCTCCTAAAAATTAAAATTATATTTTTTTTATTTACTATCTTCATTTACCAAACCCACCTTATAAAATATTAAAGTGGGTTTGGCAGGAGATAGTATTGTATTACTTTTATTAACTTCGCTTTTTTTAAGCTAAGTCTTTTTTAAGTAATTTAGCTAGTGTCATAACTTCAGTATTAACAATACCCATTACAGCAAGAGCAGCCCATCCAAAGAATACGAAACCGTAATGCAATGGAGCAACGAATAGCTCTTCCATAAACCAGAAAGTATGTCCCCACTCATTCAAGCCTACATTTGGTAGAATCATGAAAGGACCAATAACTGAAATCAAATACATAAGGTGTAAACCTTCATGATATGTTGGAAGTCTAGTTTTAGCATATAAGAAAGAAGATACACCAGTAATGATGTAAATTGGATATGACAAATAGAATTCAATAATATGACTTGGTGTAAAATCAGTATCACGAACAATAGTTTGATGCCATGTGCCATCTTGCTCTGTGAAGTACGAAGCTCCCCAGTAAATAGCCCAACCATACATTACTAACCACACCCAATGGTGGAAGTGTCTTCTTAACTCTTCACGTGGAGTAATTGACATTACTTTACGATCACGAGTTTTCCAAATGTATCCCCATAAGCCAGATGCAATTATTACTTCTGCAACCAACTCAATATACAACATATTCATCCAATATGTTTCGAACTCTGGTGCAAATGAATCTAAACCAGCAGACCATCCGTATACACCCTCGTACCAACGAATAAATGAATAAAATACAAGATACAACATTAAACCTGCAAACAAGTTAAACTTGTTTAGCAGTGGTGCTTCTTTAGCATCAGCTTTTACTGATTCAGTTGTAGCAGCCATTTCTACCTCCTAAAAATAGATTACTTAATCTCAATTAATATAATTGAGAATTTATTTGTCAACCTTGACTAAACAATATTTTGATTTTCAAAACACAAACCTTTCCGTTAGGTTAGGAATGCAGTCTACTTCTGTCTTTAAATTATGTCAAGAATTAACACATCCTTTTCACTCGTTTTACTAACCACGTCAATATTAATACAAACATTTTTTTATTCCTATAACTAGAGCCTGCTCAGTAAGTCAGCAATCGTTTTTCATAAAACACCCCATTTTGGCCAAAAAACTAAAAAATTTTGTGTTTTTGGCTACTGAATATTTTTTTTAATTCTCTTCAATTTAGCTATCAAGCTGGTTCGATTTTTTTACAGTACGTAAAAAAATCCTTTCCAAGATCAATGTAAGTTCTTCACCAAGAAAATGCTGTTGATCCAGGCGATTGAGGTGTCAACTCTTTTTGCTCAAATGTAGTTGAGTCGACAACCATCCTTACCTTACCCAAACTTGCCTTCAATGGCGATATGCTTGAAGATAGCCTGCTCTACGTTGTGCTTTCTGTTGCTTCATTTTTTCCCGATTCTCATTAGTCACTTTTTTTGAGCGATCCATTGGCTTACCTGTAAAGTCAATGTCTTTCTGTTTCAGGTATTGCTTTTTTTTGTGTGCTATATATTGGATCTGCCAATACCTTTTCTGGATAATACCCTGTTCGCTTATATATAGTGCTCAACCTGAGTTTTTTAAAACAAGTCACTCATGAAAGGCATCCCTGCGTAGATGATCTACTCTGGCAAATCCTTCATCTGCCAAGCTAACACTGAGTTTTGCACCCAATTCAACTGGTTTGGTTTGTTTTCCTCAAACGATGTGTCGAACATAGAGTTGACTGATACTCACAATAAAATGATCATAGGGTGTATTCTGGCATCATTGAGTAAGCTTAGATTGTTGGGTAACGGTGGCTTGTTTGACTTCGTTTAGCTTACCCTTGTGACTCATGACTTCTTTTTAGCGACCTCATCTTCTGTAGAAAGACTAGTTGAATCGCCTATTGATTCATGTTGTAACTAAACTTGCTCTTTTTCTTGAGCATTATTCTCTGGCGTTGGAACTAACCTGGTATAGGTTTCTTCTTTTTCGCCATCATGTAAGTACCCAAGTAAAATTAAT
>JAGLDH010000131.1 GCA_023145835.1 Methylococcales bacterium | reverse complement strand
TGGGCTGGGATGCATTTGGTTTGCCAGCAGAAAATGCGGCAATGCAAAATAAGGTACATCCAGCTGACTGGACTTATAGCAATATTGATTACATGCGAGACCAGTTAAAAAAGTTAGGTTTTGGTTATGATTGGGACAGAGAGTTATCAACGTGTGATCCAGAATATTATCGTTGGGAGCAATGGTTTTTCTTAAAGCTATTAGAAAAAGATTTGGTTTATAAAAAAACCTCACCAGTTAATTGGTGTCCGAATGATCAGACTGTACTTGCTAATGAGCAAGTGATTGAGGGATGCTGCTGGCGTTGTGATACTAAAGTTGAGAAAAAAGAAATTTCTCAATGGTTTCTAAAAATTACTGCATATGCAGATGAATTACTGGAATCATTAGAGACGTTAGAAGGTTGGCCAGAACGTGTTAAAACGATGCAGGCAAATTGGATCGGTCGTTCCGAAGGCATAGAAATGGATTTTTCTGTTGCTGGAGCTGATCCCATTAGAATCTATACGACGCGTCCTGATACATTAATGGGAGTCACTTATCTTGCAGTGGCTGCTGAACATCCTGTTGCGATTAAAGCTTCAGAAGGAAATAATCAGATAAAAGCGTTTCTTGACGAATGTAAAGTTATGGAAACCTCAGAAGCAGCAATGGAAACCATGCAAAAACGAGGTGTGGATTCTGGCATAAAAGCGATTCACCCTATTTCTGGTGAAGAGGTTTCAGTCTGGATCGCTAACTTTGTGTTAATGAATTATGGAACTGGCGCGGTGATGTCTGTACCTGCTCATGACCAAAGAGACTATGAATTTGCTAAAAAATATGACATTGCGATTAAGCAGGTTATCTTTTCGGCAGAGGGTAAAGAAGATGCAACATCAGAACAGGCTTTTACTAATAAAGGTGTACTTAAAAACTCGGCTGAGTTTGATGGTTTAAATTCTGCTGATGCTTTTGATGCTATTGCAAGCAAACTAGAACGCGATAAAAAAGGGGAAAGAAAAATTAATTTTCGCTTGCGTGACTGGGGGGTTTCTAGACAAAGATATTGGGGAGCACCTGTTCCTATTATTTATTGTGATGACTGTGGTACAGTGCCGGTACCAGAAAGTGATTTGCCTGTTGTGTTACCAAAAGAAGATGTGGTGTTAGATGGCTCACAATCACCTTTAGCGGCACATCCAGAATTTCCTTATACAGATTGTCCTACCTGCGGAAAACCAGCCAAAAGGGAAACAGATACCTTTGACACCTTTATGGAATCATCTTGGTATTTTGCCCGTTATGCAGGTAAAATTGATACAAGCATGCTAGATGAAAGTGCAAACTATTGGTTACCTGTCGATCACTATATCGGAGGAATAGAGCATGCTATTTTGCATTTACTTTATGCTCGGTTTTATAC
This sequence comes from Methylococcales bacterium, assembly GCA_023145835.1. GTDB lineage: Bacteria > Pseudomonadota > Gammaproteobacteria > Methylococcales > Methylomonadaceae > QPIN01. The sequence goes on along the minus strand of JAGLDH010000131.1, from coordinate 21,283 downwards.
CAAACTATTGCGTGATGAAGGTTTAGTAACGTGTGATGAACCATTTAAACGTTTATTGACTCAAGGTATGGTGCTAAAGGATGGTGCTAAAATGTCTAAATCAAAAGGAAATACTGTCGACCCGCAAGGTTTAATTAAACAATATGGGGCAGATACTGTCCGTATGTTTATTATGTTCGCAGCACCTCCAGAACAATCTTTAGAATGGTCTGATAGCGGTGTTGAAGGAGCTTATCGATTTTTAAAACGATTATGGCGACAGGTGTTTTTACATATTGAAAATGTTCAAACGATCCCTGTATTGGACAAAACATCATTAACAGAGGATCAAAAATCAATCCGTCGACAATTGCACTTAGCGTTAAAGAAAGCAAATGACGATTATGGCCGACGTTATACGTTTAATACCGTTATTGCAGCGAATATGGAATTGGTTAATACATTGTCAAAATATAATGATGATTCTGACAATGGAAAAGCTGTTAAGCAAGAAGCGTTAGAAACAATATTATTAATGCTTTCCCCAATAGTGCCCCATATTTGTAAACAACTATGGGAAAACTTAGGCCATACAAAAGATATAGTGATTGAAGCATGGCCTACTGTTGATGAGTCAGCATTAGAGCAAGATGCAATAAAAATGATGCTTCAAGTGAATGGTAAATTGCGTGGGGATATTTCTGTTTCGGTTTCTGCTAGTAAGGAAGAGATTGAAAAAATGGCTTTAGAAGATGAAAATGTCATGCGATTTGTTGAAGGAAAATTTATTAAGAAAATTATTGTCGTCCCTAAACGATTAGTTAATATAGTTGTTTAAATAGGCTATTGTATTGTGTAGATTGGGCTATCGCTCCTTTGTTACCCCGACCTTTTAGCATATGTTACAAAACGATCAAAACATTATGACCCAGATTAAAACTACTTTTATTCTATTTTCTTTATTAATGATGACAGCCTGCGGCTACCATTTACGTGGAAATGTAGAGCTACCAAAAGCTTTAAAAGCTGTTTATCTACAAAATGGCTCTGAAGATTTACGTCGGTCATTTAAGAAAACATTAAAGTATATTGATGGGAAATTAGTTGGTACAAGGGAGGCTGCAGGGCTTATTGTTCAGGTCTTAAAAGAAAGAATGGATCGTCGTGTACTTTCATTAAGTAATACGGGAAGGGTTAATGAGGAAGAGTTGGTTTATACCTTGCATTTTAGGATGTTTGATAAAAAAGGGAAGCCGTTAAAGGAAGTACAAGAAATAGAAATTCGGCGTGATTTTTTTAATGACCAAGGCGATGTTTTAGCTAAAAATAATGAAAATGAAACCATTAGAATTGAAATGTATGACCAGGCTGTACTTAGTATTGCACAACGAGCAAGAGCTATTTTAGACGATAAATAGAAAATAATTGGACTATCATGCGTTTAAAACTTGGTCAGCTAGAGGGGGCTTTAAAAAATAAACTGGCAGCCATATACTTAGTCACAGGCGATGAGCCTTTACAAGTAGGAGAGGCGGCTGATGCAATTCGATTAGCTGTTAAAAAAGAAGATTATTTAACACGAGAGGTGTTATCGACAGATACTTCTGGGTTTGATTGGAATGAGTTAGGACAAACGGCTGATTCCTTTTCTATTTTTGCAGATAAAAAACTGATTGATTTAAGAATCCCTTCTGGTAAGCCTGGTAAAGAAGGTGCTAAGGCATTAGTTCGTTATTGCCAGAGTCTACCAGAAGATACGATATTACTGATTACATCCTCTAAACTAGATAAATCTTCATTAAATACAAAATGGTTTAAGGCTATTGAGCAGGCAGGTATAGTGATTCAAATCTGGCCGCTTGATGGCGCTGATTTGATTCAATGGCTACAACAGCGAGCACAAAAAAGAGGTTTGCAGATTGAAATAGACGGGATAAAAGCGTTAGCATCACGTGTTGAAGGTAATTTACTTGCTGCCTCTCAAGAAATAGAAAAACTTTTTATTCTGCATGGAAACTCAGCAATATCAATGCAAAGTGTGGAAGATGCTGTGGCAGATAGTGCTCGTTTCGATGTATTTAAATTAACTGATTGTGTCTTGTCAGGGCGAGTTACCCGTGCAATAAAAATTCTTAATGGTTTAAAAGCAGAAGGTATTGTAGCACCTGTTATAGTTTGGGCTTTGGCTAGAGAAATAAGGTTATTAATCAATATAACAATGGATTTAAAACAGGGGCAAAATAAACAAACTGTTTTTAAAAATCATCGGTTGTGGGATAAACGCCAACAATTAATTAGCTCGGCTTTATCTAGAATGAAAATAAAACAGTTGCAGGAGGCACTCGTATTAAGTTCACAAGCAGATAGACAAATAAAAGGGCAAGAAGCAGGGGATTGTTGGGAAACTTTGTTATCCGTTTGTGTGTTATTTCGACAAACTACTTAAGAAAAGATGGCTATAAACTTACCACAGGCTACTCTAAACCTTAATTGTCTCAAACCTGATTATAAGGTTGTTTACAAAAGAAACCTTGTAAACAAGGGACATGATTTATATTTCAAATGTTAACTGAAAACTAATTGGGAACCAACCTGTGGTTTGTTAATCGCCATGTTATTTAATGTAAATTTGGCTAGGATGTCTAATAAACATAATGTATTTTTTTTTCTGTTTATTTATCCAGCCACGAGCTTCAATTTGTTTGCCTATATAACTGTTTAAGTCAGGAAAGAGGTCGATAGTCTGTTGACTTATTTTGAGTGAAAAAGATTCGGAAAATTTTAGATAAATGTATTTCCGAGTATAGCGAATAATTGTTACTTCACCTTTAATTCTTTGCCAACCTTTGTAGTTAGAACGATTTAACTTACTGGTCTGTTTAGGTATATATTCTTTACGTTGCCAAACACCTAATTTATTTTGTTCTGCATGTTGTTGAGCTTTTATTAAGTCATTTGAATATTTCAAATTAGGAGGATGAATATTTACTGTAGCAAGTCCTCTCTTTATTAACTCAAGATTGATATGCTGTTTATCTTTGGTGAAAAGGTGTGCGAGTAAACGGTTGTATTTATCGTGCTTTTCAATATCCTTTTCTAATCTTACTTTTTTGTTTTTTAATGCTTTTTGCAACCAGAGCTTTGCCTCCTCACCTCCAGCTTGAGCTGATTTGTGTCTATTTTCAACTTCAGGGGTATTCATACCTAGGAAACGAATTTTATTGCCATTAGATAATAAAATAGTATCTCCATCATAAACTTTTTTGACTTGGTAGTAAGAATATCCAGTATTGAAATGTAATTTTGTTGCGCCTTGATGAGGTGTGTCAGAATAGTGTTTATTACCATTATTATCTGTCCATTGAAAAACCTCAGCTTGGACTGATAGTGGTGTAAGTATTAAAATGAGTAATAAAAAAAACATGGTAGAGTATTTTTTTAAAAGGTACGCTATATTTATTTGTTTAAGAATAATCTGTTTTCTGAGAATTACTATGCTGACTATCATTCAACGTGTAACTGAAGCTCAAGTTGTTGTAAATAAGGAGACTATAGGGAAAATTGATCAAGGGATTATGGCGCTAGTTGCCATCGAAAAAGAAGATGTTGAAAGTGATGCAAATCGATTATTAGAGAAAATACTCAACTATCGTATTTTTACTGATGAGAATGATAAAATGAATTTGAGTCTACGTGATATAGACGGTGGTTTGCTGGTCGTACCTCAATTTACTTTGGCAGCCAATACTAAAAGTGGAAATCGCCCTAGTTTTTCGTCAGCAGCAACACCAGAAAAAGGATTTCAATTGTTTTCTTATTTTTGTCAGCAAGCGATGGAAAAGTATCCTGCATCAGCATTTGGTGAGTTTGGAGCGGATATGAAAGTTTTTTTAATCAATGATGGACCCGTAACTTTTACGTTAGAAACAAACTAATTAGAGAAAATAATTTTTAATATCAGTCTATTACAAAAAAAAGCAGGCTCCTGATAACTGTCTTTTCCTCTGTTGTTGCTGGGAAAATTTCTAAATGTATTAAAAATTTTAGTATTAATATAAGGCTTTATCTTGTTTCAATGAAAGTGCTCGTTTAGAATAGGAGGCTAGTTCCTTGATTTGTAATTGATAATTACTCATATTTCATTAAAAAAAATATGGTATTTTGTTATATTTCAATAAGCTATGCCGATTTTCTATATTTTTTGTCGAGAGCTAAGAATGTTGTCATAATAACCTCAGCTCTTTATACAACTTAACTTGAAGAAATTTATGAAAAAAAAATCACTTTTATTTTTGTTTTTAGCCTTAGCATCTATGAGGGTATTTGCTGTTAGCCCTCCTACTGCTCCTGGAGCTGCAGCTCCGACTGCAACGGCGACAACTCCGACTGCAACGGCGACAACTCCGACTGCAACGGCGACAACTCCGACTGCAACGGCGACAACTCCGACTGCAACGGTGACAACTCCGACTGCAACGGCGACAACTCCGACTGCAACGGTGACAACTCCGACTGCAACGGTTGCTCCTACTCCTGCTTCTAACTATGACCCTAGTACTCAGGTTGTTTTTATCCCAAAAGTGCTCGTAACGGCAACTGATGGAAATAGCACCTTGTATGAAAATGTTGAGCTATCATTAAAAACAGAAAATTGGGTTGTCTTGAAAGCTAGCTTATTAGATATAGAGTTTGGAGATGCTGATATTGTAGGAGTTCCTGACTTTGATTTAAAAACAAGTATTGTCTATTTTCCAAAAGTTACTATAAATAATAAAGAAGCATCGAGTGCAGAACTATTATTAGCGGCTAGTGGCCGCTGGAGACTTATTTCATTAGAACCATTAAGCTTAGAAACTAACATAACAGCAAAATAGTATGACTCACTATTTATTAATCTAGTTGGTTTATTAATTAGCAATGAGGATTATACTCATTTGTGTTTGATCGGAAAAATACAGTCAGCTAGCGTTTAGTTGGTTGTATTTTTCCATTAAAGCTATTATAGTAAAACACCCATTCTTTCCTTGTTCAAAGGAAGTTCTTGTTTAATATAGCAATAAAAATGTTTAAATAATAGCTACTTGGTATTTATATTTACTAAATATAATATAAGCACTTATTTCTCTTTCGCCGAGTGATATTAACTTTCTTTTTAATGTATAGACAGTCTCAAACAAATCTTTTTTATTGACTTTTAAGACGACTGGTCATATTATTTTATTTATGGCACAATTATCAACTAAAGAAATAAATAGAAACAAATTATTAGACCAAGGTGTGCTTATGCTCACAGAACAGGGCTATCATGGTACTGGTTTAAAAGAGATTTTAGATGTTGTAAAAATACCTAAAGGTTCTTTTTATAACTATTTTGCTAGTAAAGAGGAATATTGTGCAGAAATTATTTTTCACTATATAGAGCCTTTTTTACAACGATTGACTATTCATCTACAAGCCCCAGAGCTTAATGCATTAGTGGCATTAAAAAAATATTACGATGAATTGATTGATGAACTAGCACAGTCAGATTTTAAAGGGGGGTGTTTACTAGGGAATTTAATGGGAGAGATTGGTGGTACCAGTGAAATTTGTAAAGATTCATTAATTAAAGCAGTTGATCGATACAGTAATATACAAGAAATTGCATTAGTTCGTGGCCAAGAGGAAGGCGTTGTTCGCAAGGATCGATCTGCAAAAAGTATGGCTGACTTATTAATAAATAATTGGCAAGGTGCATTATTAAGAATGAAGATTGAACGATCAGTGCTACCTTTAAAAGAATGTTGTACCACATTATTGGAGGATTATTTTAAAGCTTAAGCGTTAATTGTTGGTTTTATAAAAAAATGAGTCTTTGTTAAAAATATAAAGACGACCGGTCACATATATTAAGGAGAGTTAATATGCCTAAATACATAATTGAAAGAGAAATTCCAAATGCTGGAAATCTAACTGAGGATGAGCTAAAAGGGATCTCACAAAAATCATGCTGTGTATTAAAAGAACTAGGGCCACAAATACAATGGCTAGAAAGTTTTGTAACAGATAATAAAGTGTATTGTATTTATATCGCTCCAGATGAAGAGAGCGTCATGGAGCATGCAAAACTAGGTGAGTTTCCCGCTAATTCAATTGAAGAGATTAAAACAATTATTGATCCAACTACAGGAGAGTAAAAAAGACAAGAGTCATAATAATTATAAAGATTTAAGGGCATCTCTAGCAATTTATGATTGACACCTATTTCTTTAAAGTATTCGATAACTTTGTCGCCTATATGGATATAGGGGAGTCATGCAAGCAAGGAGCGGAAACTTTGTTATCAAACATTTTAAGTACATATTTGTTCAGACATTATTAATAGAGGTACCGATAATGAGGAAGAAAAATGAAAAAAAGATTAAAAAGAGCAGAGTATTCATGGCAATATTTTTTAAAAGTATGTGCTTTTACCGTTGCCACATTGTCTATTTCAGCTCCAAGTAATGCAGATGAAACGTGTCAGTCACCCTATATGGCAAAAATTACAGGACAGGAAGACTTTGTCTATGTCTGGACCCTTGGTATGCAAGGTATCGGTGATGAACAGGACAAATTGGTGACGGTGGATGTGAACCCTAAATCAAAGACTTACGGGAAGGTGATTAACAGCCTTTCCGTTGGGGGAAGAAATGAGGCGCATCATTCTGGTTTTACAGATGATAGAAAATTTTTATGGGCAGGAGGATTGGATACTAATAAAATATTTATCTTTGATGTTCATACTAATCCAAATAAACCAACGTTATATAAAACCATCACTAACTTTGTTGCTAAAAGTGGGGGCATTGTAGGGCCTCACACGACATATGCATTACCTGGACGAATGATGATAACAGGGTTATCTAATAATAAAGATCATGGTGGTCGTACTGCATTGGTTGAATATACTAATGAGGGTGAATACATTTCTACCCACTGGACTCCCACAGATAGTAATTTACAAGGTGCTGTTAAAACAGGCAAATTTGCTGATGGATATGGGTACGATATTCGCGTACTACCTAGAAAAAATGCGATGTTTACTTCATCATTTACTGGCTGGTCAAATTACATGATGGATTTTGGAAAAATGTTAAAAGATCCCGAAGCTATGAAGCATTTTGGAAATACAGTCGTGCAATGGGATTTACATGCTCGCCAACCTAAAAAAGTATTGGATGTTCCCGGAGCACCCTTAGAAATTCGTTGTGCATGGAATCCTAAACATGATTACTGTTTTACAACGACGGCATTAACCTCAAAAATTTGGTTAATCTATCAAGATAAAAAAGGGCAATGGCAAAGTAAAGATGTGGCTGATATAGCAGACCCAGGTGCGATTCCATTACCTGTTGATATTTCTATTCAAAGTGATGATAACCTGCTTTGGGTTAATACTTTTATGGATGGTACAACCCGAGCTTTTGATATTTCTGACCCTTTTAAACCTAAACAGGTTTTTGAGAAAAAAATAGCGGCTCAAGTCAATATGGTTTCATCTAGTTGGGATGGGAAAAGGTTGTATTACACCTCTTCTTTGTTAGCAAACTGGGACAAAAAAGGGAAGGATAATGAACAGTTTTTAAAGCTTTATCATTGGAATGGTAAAACACTAAGTGAACAGTTCTCTATTGATTTTATTAAAGAAAAATTGGGTAGAGCACATCAAATGCGTTTTGGTGCATATTCACTTTATGCTAATAAAGCTGTGCCACTTAAAAACTTAGTTCTTAATCAATCAATACTAAATAATAAGAAATAAAAAACAGTTATAACCTGGATGATACATAAGTAGATTTTGGGTTATTTGATAGTAAGGAGTGAAGGGTAAATCTCTTCACTCCTCATCAATGTGAGATTCAATATGCTAATTCTCAAACACCACCAATTGATAATAGGTTTATTCATTAGCCTAATAGCTCAGCTTCTTTATGCGGATCTGCCACAAACAATTCCTGCTCCAGGTTATAGTCCATTAAATTTTTCTGCCCCGGAACCAGGTAGTTATGTATTATCTCCATTAGGTCAAGCCGCTAATGGGCTGGTATTAACGACTGAAAATACAAAAATTGAACTGCATGATTTGATGGGTGATAAAATTGTTTTACTCAGTTTTATATATTCAACATGTAGTGATGTTAATGGATGTCCACTAGCGACAGCGGTATTCCATAAAATTAAAAACAGGTTAAAAAAAGAACCTCAGTTAGCCAACCAACTCCGATTGTTGACCTTAAGTTTTAATCCTGAACATGACACCCCAAAAGCAATGAAGCACTATGCAAAAGGATTACAAGATTCATTATTAGATTGGCAATTTTTAACAACAAAATCAGAGCAAGAGCTTCAACCGATATTACAAAACTATAGACAAAGTATTCAAAAAATTGTTGATGAGAAAGGACAGTTTACAGGGACTTTTTCACATATATTGCGTGTTTATTTGATTGATAAGAATAAACAACTTCGTAATATATACAGTGTGTCCTTTTTACATGCTGATACTTTAATTAATGATGTGAAGACTTTACTTGCAGATGGTGGTGTGCAAACACCCAAAAAGAGTGCAATAGACCTCAAAGATACATCATATTACCAAGCCGGTGATAATAAACTTGCGTATGATAAAGAGAATTATCAAACTCAATCAATCGCATTAGTAGATAGAAAAGGGCAAGTAACTCATTTGCTCGACACGATTAATAATCCGCCTTTAGGATTACCGAAGTTACCTATACCTAAAAATAATTTAATAACTGAAGCTAAAATAAGTTTAGGGAAAAAGTTGTTTTATGACCGTCGGCTATCAATAAACAATACTTTTTCTTGTGCCATGTGTCATATCCCCGAACAGGGGTTTAGCAGTAATGAAATGGCAACAGCAGTCGGTATAGAAGGGCGCACTGTTAGGCGAAATTCTCCAACACTTTATAACGTAGGTTATTTTCAAACACTTTTTCATGATGGTCGAGAGACTACATTAGAACAACAGGTGTGGGGACCTTTATTGGCTCATAATGAAATGGCTAATCCATCCATTGGATATGTTATTGAAAAAATTAAACGACTACCTGAGTATCAAGGTTTATTTGAAAAAACGTTTGATCGTCCAGCAGGAATGGAAACTATTGGTCAAGCAATAGCGAGTTATCAAAGGACATTGAATGCTGCTGATTCTGATTTTGATCGTTGGTATTTCGCACAACAAAACAATGCGTTAACTCAATCGGCACAAAAAGGATATCAAGTTTTTGTTGGGAAAGGGCAGTGCAATCACTGCCACTTAATATCATCATCAGATGCTTTATTTACAGATAATCAGTTTCACAATACAGGGGTTGGTTATGAAAAAGCAATGAAAATACAATCAACAACAATAAAAGTTCAGTTGGCTCCCGGAGTGTTTACTCAAGTTGATAGTCAAGTGATTGAATCAGTTAGTGAAAATAAACCTAATGATCTCGGTCGTTATGAAGTGACACAAAACCCAGATGATCGATGGAAGTATAAAACACCCTCTTTGAGAAATATTAGTTTAACAGCACCTTATATGCATGATGGCTCAATCAGTACTTTAGAACAAGTCATTCATTTTTATAATCAGGGTGGGATTGCAAACGATACGTTAGACCTCAACATTAAACCTCTGAATTTAACCGATGAGGAAATAAAAAATTTAGTTGAGTTTCTAAAATCTTTAAAAGGAAGCAATGTTCACCAATTAATTTCTGATGCTTATGCTCAACAAGTGGGAGATACGATAGAAAATGTTCAATAGAGGTGAAATATTTTACATTACTCTCCTGATTGAAAGCGTGTAGAATACGTCCCTTTTTTAAAGATTTTTCCTAATTAAATAACACATGCTTACAACAGCAAATATCACCATGCAATTTGGCGCTAAGCCATTATTTGAAGATGTCTCCGTTAAGTTTGGTAACGGTAAGCGCTATGGACTCATTGGAGCTAATGGGTGTGGCAAGTCAACTTTTATGAAAATTTTAGGGGGAGACCTAGAAGCTTCCTCTGGTAATGTTTCAAAAGATCCTCATGAACGGATTGGTAAACTAAAACAGGATCAGTTTGCCTACGAAAAATATGCCGTTATTGATACCGTAATCATGGGACATAATGAATTATGGGCGGTCAAGTCTGAGCGTGATGCAATTTATGCTAATCCAGATATGACAGAAGCAGATGGTATGCGCGCTGCAGATCTTGAGTCTGAGTTTGCTGAGATGGATGGATATACGGCTGAAGCACGGGCTGGCGAGTTACTAACAGGTGTAGGGATTCCCGTTGAACAACACTATGGATTAATGAGTGCGGTTGCACCCGGTTGGAAATTGCGGGTATTGTTAGCGCAAGCGTTATTTTCTGAACCTGATATTATGTTGCTGGATGAACCTACAAATAACTTGGATATTAATGCTATTCGTTGGTTAGAAGGTGTATTAAATGAACGTAATTGTACGATGGTTATCATCTCACATGATCGACATTTTTTGAACAGTGTTTGTAGTCATATGGCTGATTTGGATTATGGAGAAATTCGTATTTATCCTGGTTCGTATGATGAGTATATGACAGCAGCAACACAAGTTATTGAGCGTATGCAATCTGAAAATGCTAAAAAGCAAGTACAGATTTCTGAGCTTAAAGCTTTTGTTAGCCGGTTTTCTGCCAATGCATCAAAATCCAAACAGGCAACGTCTCGAGCTAAACAATTAGATAAAATTAATTTGGCAGAGATAAAGCCTTCCAGCCGCCAAAATCCATTCATTCGCTTTGATCAAGATAAGAAACTTCATCGATTAGCACTTGAGATAGACGGATTAGGTAAAAGCTATGATGAGGCATTATTTTCAAATTTTAACTTGATGGTGGAAGTCGGCGAGCGTGTAGCGATTATCGGGCCTAATGGTATTGGCAAAACAACATTATTAAAATGTATGGTTGGTGATGTTGAGCCTACAGCTGGAGCTGTAAAATGGTCAGAAAATGCTGAAATTTCTTATTGTGCCCAAGATCATGCTGCTGACTTTGAAGAAGATATGCTGCTATTTGCTTGGATGGAACAATGGAGAAAGAAGGCCAGTGATGATGATCAGGTGATTAGAGGTACATTGGGTCGGCTATTATTTTCTCAAGATGATATCTCTAAAAAGGTGGGTGTGCTTTCTGGCGGTGAAAAAGGCCGAATGATATTTGGTAAGCTTATGTTGCAACGAGCCAATATTATGTTGCTGGATGAACCAACAAATCATCTTGATATGGAATCGATTGAAGCGCTTAATCTTGCGCTTGAAAATTATCCAGGTACTTTGATTTTTGTCAGTCATGATCGTGAGTTTGTTTCATCTATAGCAACACGTATTCTCGAATTAACGCCAACGGGGATTGTTGACTTTAAGGGAACTTACGAAGACTACTTAAGTAGTCAGCCGGTATAAGATATTTATGATAGCTTTTTTGTGATGGAAAAGGGTTAGCTCTAATTTTATAAGTACGCAGCATTTATACTTCGCATGTTCAACGACCGTTGCGAAGTATATATTTAGAGTTCTAACTGTTTAGGTTTTAGTTATGCGCTATTAGTTTGATTAAAGCACAGTGCATGATGCAATTGTGCTATTTTTTGACGTCTAGTATTGCTCGTTTAGGTATCGAATTAAATCAGTCATTGTGACGATACCAACAATTTGTTTTTGTTTATCAAGCACAGGTAGGGAATGAAAACTACTGTCAGCAAGTATTTTAGATGCTTGTCTTACCGTATCAGTATCCCCAAGAGTGGTTAGTTTAGTCACCATGACATCTTTAATAGTGAACTGTTGGTCAATAATTGAATCAATAGTGCGCTCATCAGCACCACTAATCACAATATTTAGTTTCATTAGATCTGTAAAACTTATCAGGCCAATTAATTTTTTCCCGTCAACGACAGGAACATGCTGGATATTCGATTCACAAATAATATGACGCACATCACTTAATTTTTGACCTTGGTGTACAGTAACAAGCTCAGAAGACATGATTTTTGATATAGGGTCATTCTTTTTCATAATGTTTTTTTTGATAAAAATAGGAAAATGATCACACCCCAAAAGATCGAAATGTGACTTCTCATTGTACCTAATCTAAAAGATAATACTAGAGTGAGTAAGGTAATGTGTATTTGCAAGGTGATTGATAATACAGGTAAAATTCAATTGATAGAACTATTTTATGTGTTTGCATATTAATTTAGTTACTCTGCGCGTAAAGCTTCTAATGGTTGTAACCGTGCAGCTTTTATAGCGGGTATAACTCAGGCTGTAAGACCAATTAATAACCTGATTATCAAGGATCTTCCGCTAAAATATATTCCATTAATAAATAAGACCTAATAGTTGCGGCTCATAAACTACAAAAGGCTTTCTAGGCGATGAATCCCCTCGAAATTCCATTTTCCTCTTGGATAGGTATTCCACTGTTTCATCGCTGAGATTGGTTTTTAAAGGGCTCTCAACGTTTGGCGGAAGATTCTTGCTAATCAGGATTAATAATGAAACTACAAAAGCAGTGGTGATATAAAACCAGGCTAATTGTACGGGTAAATTCAGGGATAACAATACTAACAAACTGTACGATTATTATACCTAACAAAATCTCTATGCTGCTCCCGATAAAACTGAGTACTAATGCTTCAAATAGGAAAAATTTAAAAATGGTATCTTAATAACCCAATTTCAGATATTCGTTCCGAAACAGGGGTATTCATAATCGTTAAAATACCGACAGAACCTATATGGAAGCAGAAACAGTTAAACAACTAATATCTATAATAAATCAATAGGCGGTAAGGAGGGGGTGCCAATAGGAGAGGGGGGTACATATTCACTTAACTCAGCATTGATTTCAACCATGACGCCATTAAAAGGGGCTCGTACTAGTGTTCGCTCTATTGCTGCTTCTAAAGAGATTCTTCGGTTTTTGAGATCTTCATTATTATTTTTGTGTAGGAAAGTGTATCAGAATAAATAGATGTAAAGCACTTGAATAATTAAACTATATAATATTGATTATTTGATGGTTTTTCTAACAAAAAAGGTTTGGATCTAGGTTAAAAAACTAGAAGTTTCATTATTATTTAAATAACAACCAGGGTCTTCAGCCCAAGGGTTATTATATATTTGTTGTGCTCGCACACGTGTATTTCCATTGCATATTGGTTGATAAGTACATGCACCACACCGTCCTTCCAGAGGCCTTGGAGTTTGTTTAAGACCAGACATGAGTGGGTCGGATGTATCTTGCCATATATCAGAAAAAGATCTATTTTTAACGTTACCCAAATTATAATGCCACCAAAAAGTATCGGGATGAACATTACCTAAATTATCAATGTTGGCGACATTAATACCAGAAGAATTTCCTCCCCATTGTTCTAGTTTTGCCTTGATATGCTCAGCCTTATCTGGATAGTTTTTCTTGACCCAATGATAAAAATAAACGGCATCTGCATCATTATTTCCCGTCACTATCTCTCTGTCTAACCCTTGATGTTCCCATTTTAAACATTGCTCAAATAATTGATCCATCACATCACGAGTCATATTAAATTCAGCATCAGATTTTCGATTCTTATTGCCTCTACCGCCATAATTTAAATGTGATAAATAAAACTTGTCAATATCTTCATCATCTATTAACTCCAACATGGTTAGAAAATCATGCACATTATCTTGTGTTAAGGTATAGCGAATACCCACTTTAATACCATTGTTTTTACACAAACCAATGCCTGCTAAAGATTCAGTAAAGGAGCCTTTTTTTTGTCTAAATCTATCATGTGTTTTTCCTATACCATCTAAACTGATACCCACATATTGATAATTAATCTCAGCAATTTGACCGATATTTTCTTTGGTGATTAATGTACCATTACTTGAAAGCGCTAAATAAAACCCCAGGGATTTAGCGCGGCGAGATATATCAAAAATATCTGGATGCAATAAAGGCTCTCCACCTGACAGAATCAGAACGGGTACTTTAAAGTTTTTTAAGTCATCCATTACTTTATAAATTTCAGGCGTGGTTAATTCATCAGGGAAATCAATGTCTGCGGATGTGGTATAGCAATGTTTACAGGTTAAATTACAGCGACGGATTAAATTCCAGATCACTACTGGTCCTGATGGTTTTTTGGCTAGTTTTATAGGGGTAGGGTGCAACACCTCTCGCATATATTGGCTTAATCTAAACATTTTTACTATCAATCCTTAATCCGGTTTTTTTTAGAATTCGTGTGCTATATAAAACATTATGTCCTAAATTATAGTCTCCTAATAACTCAGCTATGGCTGAAATTTGTTGCTTCACACCTGTTTCTGTTTTACTGTGAACCATGGCGAATAAGTTATAATGCCACTCAGGTTCATGTCTAGGGCGATGATAACAATGGCTGACAAAATCTAGTTGCCCAACTTTTTTGCCCATTTTATCAATATGTTCATCTGCAATATTCCAAACTGTCATACCGTTAAAGTTATAACCTAAGCGATAATGATTAGGAACGACTCCTATTCTACGAATAATTTTTTGTTTTTGCATTGATGATAATCGTTGCATGACTATTTCAGCACTAATTCCCAATTGATCTGCAATGGTTTGATAAGGCTGTGGGGTCAAAGGCAAACCAGCTTGAGTGGCGGTGATGATTTGGCGATCAATTTTATCCATATCGTTTAAGCTTCCAGCTTGAGGCCAACAAAATATTCATTGATTTTGGGCATGTTATAAACAGGCAACTCTATTTTTTTTTCAATTTCTTCAATTACCTGAGTTAGCCTCTCTGGTACATCTGTAGCAATCACAAACCACATGTTTAGCTCATGATTTCTCTCATAATTGTGAGCAACCTCAGGAAAATTATTGACTATTTTAGCAATTTGATCAAACCGTTGTTTTGGTGCTTTAATAGCAGCTAAAGTTAATGCTCCTCCCATCTGTTCAGCATGATAAAGTGGACCGAAACGTGACAAAACTCCCGTTTCTAATAACAGCTTAATCCGTTCAAGTAAATCAGACTCTGTTAAACCTATTTGTTCAGCGACGACCTGATAAGGTGAATCACATATAGGAAAACCTTTTTGAAGCATGTTAATAATTTGTTTATTAATATGATCCATAAATAATATTTTTTATAGTTTCTGAGTTATGCATGGGTACAGCAGTAATGAGTATTTTAGAACATGATTATTTCATTTTTGGTCTATTTTCTTAAATTACAACTTGGATTTTTTATCCCCAAAAGAGTGAATTATTTTATATAAATACCAGTTAACCTTACGTTATCATGCTCCCGAGATGAAGAGTGATCCACTTTTTTAAACGAATCAGGAGAATATCATGATTAATAATAGACTTTTTTAAGGAACCAATAAATATTATGGGTAATCTATTCAATAAAATGAATGGAATGATCTTTTAAGCAGTATTAAATGTTTATATATCATTCCACATCTTGGTTTTAGACGTTAGATATTTATTCTGCCAATGTATCGACCCCTGATTCAGGAAGAAAAAAGTCGGTCTTTTGATCAACAACCCAGCCATAACCATTTTTAGATTCAATATTATACGAGCCATACGGTGTAACGACCGTACCTGCTACATATAAGTCTTCAATAGATTGTGTAAGACTAAAGCTATTTAAAGGCTTTCCAGCAAATAATTCAAAATGACCAGACCAACGTATAACACCCTCCATCGATCCAGAATCAATCTGAATGATAGTCGCTTTTAAGCTAGTATCAAGCCCTGGAATATATAGCTCAATAACATCATTTTTGAACTTTGTTTCTATGACATAAGGATCATATTGAATAAATGTACGACTATCCGTTTTTTGTTTTTCGGTAAGATAGTCTAAAGCATCAATAACATCTTCACGTGGAATTATTTGGTAGGGTGACTTTGTATTGAGTGTATTTTCAAGTTCATCTAGTGAGAAATTAAAATTAGGTCTACGTTGTTCAATTTTTTCTATTTTTTCTAATAGTTCCTGATCTACCAAAACATCAACCGGTATTGAATGTTGTTTTGTTATTAAGGCTAATTTTGGTGTGCTTATCAGATTTCCCTTTATATCAGAATTTTTGACAACCACATTCTGGAGTGGGTTTGAAGGAAAAATAGAGTAATTGACAACATATGCGATTAATATCGTTAATAATAACGATATTAAAAAGAGTTTAGAAGGCTTCATGTTTTTGTTTAAAGACTCCCCAATAGATACCTTAGAATATCTATTGGGGAGTGGTGTATCGGAGCTATCTAAGCTGTGATGCAGAAAATGAATGTTCAGAAATTGCTCTAGCAGCATCGATATCGTTGATGATGCCAAAACTCTGTCCATAATTGTCTGTATATTGATGAGGTGAAGAAAAGTATGGCAGTGAATTACCACCCATAACGGTTCCTCCCGTTACAAGACCCAGTCCTCGGGCATATATCAAGCCGTTTGCACCATTGGTACCAGCATGGTTAATACCTAGGTTGTGCCCTAATTCATGACGCATTACATGAACGCCACATCCCAAAGAACCCGCTGCGGCCATATTAAACGCATTGGTATAACCGACTAAATAACCAAATCCACAACCGTTTTCATTTCCTTCATAATAAACACTATCGGCTTTAATACGATCCCGATAATTCTGAACAACAACGTCTCTGCGGACAGCCCCTAACGCTTCATTTAATTTGTCGCCTTCAACCTCATGTTGTAACCAACCTGCAAGCTTAAAGCGCGCTGAGGTATTAGAATTACGTAGTGCTTCATTAGTCAGTGAAAGTGCTTCAAAAACCCGTGCGCGAGCAGCTGATTTACCAATCTTAGCAACAACTTCATCACTTGAAACCAACAAAATACGAATCTGGTCAGTTGTTAAATCCCATTGACCATTATTATTGAATGTAAATTGAAACTCATCATCTTGATTAATGCGTTTTACACCAAAAGTAGACTCATTGGCGACTAGGTCAAAGCCGTGCTCTGCAGCACTTTTAATAGTTACCTTATCACCAAATTTGGCTCTATTGGGTAAAGTAATGGTTGATCTCCAATTAGCATTGGATGAATAAAGCTGGCTATGAGGCGAACTCATAGAAGGTATTTGCCCTGAAGCAATATCTTTAACTTGGTAAAAGCGAGTAGGGCTTTGAGTAACCACCCAGGATGATTTTTCTTTTATGAAGGTAAACTGATATGTATCGCCATATTTTAAAGTCAACGTGCCACTATAGGTAATGTTGTCGTTTAGAATGGTTGTATTATATGTTGCGGTTGATTTAATGTTTACGCGAAAGCGATCACCAGCATTTTCTGGTAAGCGTATTTTATTTCTCCAGTTTCCGTTATAAAAGGATACATTTGTGACTGGCTTTTTAGGGTTTACTGTAATGTTAACTTGGCGGGCTGTTGTTTTAAATATTGAAGACCCTTCACGTAACCATTTATTAATTCTAGTACTAAATTTAAAGGCATAACTATCACTTGCTGATAAAGTCAGTGGCGTACCAAAGAGCGTATTGTCGGATTCGATTGTAGAATCCAATGTAGCGTCTGAGCTTATTATTATAATTGCGTTATTGCTTGCAGTAGCTGGCAGTTTTAAAGATGGCGCGAATTGAGCATCAGCTAATTGCCAATGAGTAATAAGATCTACTGGCGTCGGCAAGTTAGCATGTTGAGGATCCATTGAATATTGTTGACCCACTTCCCATTTATTTATATTGGTGTTAAAGATAAAGCTTATACTTCTCCCCTTTGTCAAGGTAGCCGAACTTATAAATAAATAGGCATCAGTATGTCTTAAGTTAATAGTTGCTGGAATAGTAGCATTGCTATTAATAGTGATTTTTGCATTATTTAATGCTGTTTTTGGTAAAGTAAGGGTTCGGCTAAAATTTCCATTATATAAATTGAATTGGATTTCTGCATGGCCTCCAGGAATATCGCCACCACCATTTGAATTAGGTGAGAGAGTGATCGAATTAGCATTAAAACTGAGTAATGATACCCAAAAGGTTAAAAAAATAAGTGACTGTTTTTTCATGAACTTTTCCTCTTTATTATTATATTATTTTAAGAGTTACGGCTAGGTATGGTGCTTGATAAAAAAACTAGGTAGGCATGTTTTTTTGCAATTAATTCTTCAAGATACACTTACAATCAGGAACAGGCCATGGGGAATAATAATAGCTTTATCTTAAAACAGCCAGAAGAAAATAGAAAATTAAGAGAAGTGACACAACTACCTTGGAAAAAAGGTAGGTAATTCCTTTATAGAGGTTCAGATGAAAAATCAGAAAAATACACGGAAGGTATTAAAATAAATCAATGGCTTGCATGGAACACAATATATAATTTAATTTCTATCTATACAGTAAACCGTATTAGGAGTGCTCAATGAAAAAAGTTTATTTACTTGGTTCCTATAAGACCCCCAATAGGCAATGGGTTATGAGTTTATCGCTACTCCTATTATAGCCATCTGCCCTTTGGGCTGGTTGCCTCTTCGGTTTCTTATTTTGTCCTGTTGATCAGGGCGGTATACTCCAGGAAAGACACTCCGATGAAAGGCCAACTTGGTAATAGTGTATCTTAGGAATATGGATACATTTCGAGTGCATAGTATTGGTGATTACGAAATTTTTGATGAGGATATTGGCGAATTGTACAAAGTCACCATCTCATTAAGTTCTGACTTCGAATACAACATGATGGGGAGCCAAGATTTCACTGGAATCCGTACCCGTGGTGTTCGTACTTTGGGTAACATCGAAAATTACGTGAATATCAGACACAATGACGGAGTGAATCTATTCAACTGGAAGGCTCGTTCTGGAGGCCAAGTCAAGGAGGAACTTGGATCAACGTGCCGAGTAATGGAGAATTTACACTGGAAATCAATTCCAGGGAACTCGATTGCTTAGGAGACAGCTTATGTGACTCAGGCGCGCACGACAAAATTCGTATCACAATGCGATTACCAAACAGACGCTGGCCTCTAAACAGCTGTGGTAAAGAAAATACTTTTACGCTGCTGGAAGATTCTCGTTTAAGGTTTCGTGACCTAACAGTAGTTTCTGAATATATGCGACCAATCAGTACAAACCTACTTATTCTTAAGTCGATAAATGGTGAAATATGTGTCCATAGTTACTGATCTATATTGTATATTTGTTGTCAACTCTCCTCCAGCTACTCGTAGATATAAAAAGAAGAAAATCAAGAGGACAACCAATAATACTGCTACCAGTGTAAATGCAAGTAATTGAATGATAGGTATTTTATAAGAATTAAAGTTAAGCTTTAATTCTATGTTGGATATAATAGAATTGTTTTTACAACACAATTAATCCAGAGAAAAATTTTAACAGATTAACAAATCTAATTGATTAACCCTTCGCATACAAATTCTATTTTTCAAAGGACTCTTACCAGAAACGAATAATAATCAGAAAACCTATCTTCAACAAAGTGTATAAAAGCCAGGAAACGACGGGTAGTATTATTTTCTAGCTCCTTGATTCTACACTTGACGTATACTGCCCTCTTTATTATTGTGAAACTTTGCAAGGAAGATGAATTATTATAGTGGGTGGGAATGAGTTTTTTTAAAAGTCCATTTAGGTAGACTTAGATTGTTTTTAGAAAGTGTTTGTTCACATCTCTACCAACATCAGTAAGTGGGTTATATCCTTACATTAAAAATATCAAAGAAGGGGGATCTCTCTGGGAAGTACGCATTAACTTCTGCTAGTTTGATAGTGATGATTTCCATAGGAAAATAGAGTTATTCATTTCAAGAGTAACTAAGCTCACTTCTTATAGATGAGATAGAAAAAGTGACAAATACAACTATCAAGTTGGCTGACCTCTTGATATTGCATTAATCCCTTTTTCTGTATACTCGGCAATACGCCTTCTTTCTGAAAATTTGCTTCCAGCTACCACGGGTAAAAAGGTTAGTTCTGCGAGAATAGCTTCTCCACCAAGAATACCCATTAGATTACGCATAAAACTTTCATCTCCCCAATGGGTATTTTGGTGTGTATTTCCCTGCGCATCAAAATAATGAATAGCAATAGGTTGCACTGGTAGGTGATGATCAATTGCTGGTGCAAATATCCGTGCATGAAAGCGTTTCATTCCTGTTCCATCAGAGGTTGTTCCCTCTGGAAAGATTAGAACACTATCGCCCCCTCTAATTGTTTCAGCTATTTGTTGAGAGGCATTTTTTGAGGCGTTTTTACCCCCACGTTTTATAAAAACTGTTCCGCTTTTTTTACCCAGCCAGCCGATTACCGGCCATTGACGTACTTCTGACTTTGATAAAAAAGTTGCTCCCTCACTACCAATCACAGGAATATCTAACCATGAGATATGATTTGCAACCCACAGTGCTGGTTGATCATGTTTGGTGTCCCCTTTGACAGTTATTTTTAAGCCAACGATTGAAATCACCGTTCGTAACCACCCTTGTCGGATAATCTTATATTTTTGGTTTTTCGTTTCACTTTCTTTTCGTTCTCCATAAATAGCCATTAGTACCAAGCCACTTATTAACAAAAATACTAGTGCAATTAATCGATAGGTAATTCTAAAATACTTCATCTTTTTGTTTTCCTGCTTTATCTTGCTTTATTTCTTACCAAGTTTTTTGCTACATTGCTTTGATAGGGATTATATTTTCAAATTATTGAATGGTTGTTTACTCATAATACCTTTGCTATGCAGACGATCAGTATTCCTTACGTTTTATATTTGTAATGTTTCGCTGAATTGGCGTACATTGACACAAGTCATGGTAATGACTTCCCTATTGGTTACAGGATAAATAAAACAGCCTGTCAGAGTTGTATCTGCTATTTCATGCATATCAACTTAACAAAGGTACTGGGATGTGGTGTGTTATTAACAGCTATAAAACTTGGTGGTATTTCTTTCAAGGTATTTGATCCAAACGTGATAAACAATAACCTTTAGGGAGATATAAAAATTTAAAATCCTGAAACATTGTTTCACTGTAACATCAGATTTGAAATAATTGAATCGATACTATCGGCAAATGGATAGGGATTTTAACGCACCTTCCTTTTTTATGGGAAGAATTTTATGGTTAAAATGAATAAAAATCTAACTGAGAAATAGGTATCTGGTTCTTAACAGGCAACAAAAATTCATATTGATGAACTTCCGGTGCTATAAGTACCCAAGTAAAATTAAATT
>JAGLDH010000130.1 GCA_023145835.1 Methylococcales bacterium | reverse complement strand
ATTAATTTTACTTGGGTACTTATAAGCGTGGTGAAAGTTGGTTCTGAGTATAAGAGGTATATTCGACTATTAGACGCTTATGCTAGTATTGTTGAGTCAGCATGAGGTCACGAGTCTTCAATAGGGGGCTTGATCATTCTCAAGCCTTAGGTACCAGTTCAGCTAGTCTCTGTTTCTGAATAAGATGATCAAAATTTGGTTCTCTTTCCTCCTGCCTGGTTTTATAAATGTGCGTTATCAGTATCTGTCAAAGATAACTGTTAAAGGATGCCGTACACTGGCTCTATTATCAACATCATTCCTCAATTCTGCGGTATGGGCTGAAAAACCAGAAGGAAAACAAAGCAATCACTGTGGCCGATTTATTTATCCTAATAAAAAGCGAGTTAAAAAAAGGCATAATGATCGAGGTAATGCATAGAAAGGAGACGCGTATTTTATGTCTTTTTTTGAACAGATAGTAAGGGATAAAGTGCACCACGTTGCTTAAAACATTGCTTACTAAACAGCACTTCATGTTGGCATTGACCTAATCCACAAGACTCAATCAAGTGATTGAGTTGTTGTAATACTTTGTCTCGGTTTTTTCCATGAATCATACAATATAAATTATAAGGCCATAGTTCACCTTGGCGGGGACGTTGGTAGCAAAGGTTGATAAAGTTAAATTGACTGATATGTTCTCCTACTTGATTAACTAAGCTATCTGATATATCAAACACAACCATGGCATTAGCTTTATAGCCAAGCTGGCGATGATTGACAATGACACCTAGGCGTTTAATCACACCCTGTTTTTTAAGTAAAGCTAATCGTGAGAGAGTCTCATCTTCACTCAATTGAAGTTGTTTTCCAATCACAGCATAAGGCCTAGAAACTAGAGGTAACCCTTGTTGTAAAAGGTGGATTAATTGGCGATCAATTACATCAATCATCAAAATCGATTTCAAATCCTAAATTGATAAAGTAATCAGCGAGTAGTGGTAAATACAGTATTTTAAAACTGGTTTTTAATTCTATATCTGCAATGACAGTTTGTAATTGTTCTTTATTAATAGCGACCAATACAAACCAAAGATTAAAGCGGTTGTCTCTTTCATAATTATGATTCACTTCTGGGTATTGATTAACTATTGCAGCAATGTGTTGTAATTGATCTGGTGGCACGCTCATCGCCATTAAAGAACTTGCACCGAGTTGGTTGGGAGCAATGACTGATCCAATACGAGTAATAAACTGTTTATCGCTTAATTCTTGAAAGATAGACAAAACATCATCTTCAGTTACTCCCAAAGATTGAGCAATGTCTTTATAGGGGGTAGGGGACAAGGGCATGTCTTGTTGATAATTATTCAACAATTGTTTATGTAGTGGGGTGAACATATTACAAGCCCATTTTATGTGCACGAGAGCTGAAAAATATTCCACTTGGTTTTTCGGCTGGTAATCGTTTTAGTTCTTTAAAGTTTTCTGTATCGTAAACGATGAGTTGATTGTCATCACGAACGGATACCCAAACGTGCTCACCGCGTGGAGTAAATTCCATATGCAATACTGCTTTGCCGGGAGTTAATGATTTGGCAATGGTAAAGTCTTTGGTATTTATAATTTGTAAATTTTGATTGTCTGGAAAAGCAAAGTTGACCCAAACTTGTTTTCCATCAGGTCTTGCCATTACAAAGACAGGCTGACCCTTAACAGGAATACGCTTAACTAATGTCCATTGACGTTTATCTACCACTAAAACTTCATGTTGTCCTACAGCTGGTATTAACATAACTTCACCAGCGACAGCCCAGCCTTCAAGATGTGGCATTTTGTAGACAGGTAGTTTTTCATCTTCTTTACCATAGCTAGGTAAAATCCGTTTAACCCCTAGCTCTGGGTTCCATAAATCTAATAGAGCAAGTCCCTGTTCACCAAATAACCCTGCAATATAATAACGACCTTCTGGTGTTAACAAGGCATCGTAAGGTTGTTTACCGATGTTTTTAAATTTTGTGATGTTGGGTTTAGCTGGGTTTGTCATATCAACTGACCAGATTTCTCCTGCATCAAATAAACTAAAAACAAAGCGTTGTCCTGGTGCATCGACTAACCCAACAACTTTAGAAAGCTGCTTGTCACCATATTCAGTTGGAATATCTGCCACTAATTGTAAAGACTCGGTGGAAAATATTTTTATCCCTCCAGGCGTGTAGTTTGAAACAGCAATTAATTGTCCATCTTGTGAAATAGCACCCCCAATACTATTACCTGCTTGAATAATGCGTTTATCAATTTTGTCTTTTAGTAAATCTATTTTACTTAATCCACCATCACGTCCAAAAATGAAGGCATAACGCTGGTCTCGGGAAAATACGACGGATGCATGTGATAAATCACCTAAAGATTCTATTTTGGCTAATGTTGTCTGTTGACTGGTATTGATAATAAGTGCGCTGTTATTGGCGCGTTCTATGACAACACCTAAGTCTCCTGTTGCTCGTAATTCTGAGTGAGCGTTGTAACAAAAGAGCAATGATAGTAGAGGAAGTAGTCGTATTTTGAGCATGTAGTAAAAGAAGGTTAATTAGTAGAAATTCTTTAATGGTACCGTTTTTTTATTTTCATTCGTACTAGGAATTAAAAGCTTTACGAAGAAAATATTTGTTTATGCTGAATGATAGCGTAATTAGATTGTATATAGCAAAAAAAATAAGAGAAATTGTAGTGAAAAAGGTTGTTAGAAAGTCTTATCAATAGCTTTAGTTTAAATAAATAAATTACTTAGAAGCTGTTTTTATTATGAAAATTAGGACGTTGATATATCCAATTGTAAAAGTATGGTTATAGGCTATATTTCTAGGTTAAGTGAGCTGATTTATATAGCAAGGATGTTAAAAAATACATAATAAAAAAGAGTTAGCTCCTTAGAAAAATGTTGAGAGGATTAAAAATGATAATAAGAAAAAAAATATTATTGGGTGCTTTGGTCGGAATTCTAAGTGGACAAACACAAGCAGGATCTGAAATTGAAACGTTGATCAGAATGTTGCATGACAATGGTACTGTTGACGATGCTCAATTTGAGCGATTAATGGATGAAGTAAGAGGGGGAGCTAAAAAAATAGAATCAAATGCTAAGGGAATGAATGCTCAAAAAGATAAATCTACTGATGTTAAATTGATAATTAATAAAGGTGGAATTCAAGTCAAAACCAGCGATGGTGAATTTGATACAAAAATTGGGGGGCGTGTTCAAATGGATGCGGCTTGGCATGATGAAGATGGGTCTGAAATGGGTAATGGTACAGAATTCCGTCGAGCTAGACTTTATCTTCAAGGGAAAATGTTTCATGACTGGGGTTATAAGCTCCAATATGATTTTACTGGAACAGGCCGTGGTGGAATTAGAGATGCTTTTTTAACTTACAATGGTTTTGATCATATTGAATTTAAAGCCGGTAATTTTAAAGATCCTTATATGCTACAAGAGCAAACTAGTTCTAAATATATAACGTTTACAGAAAGAGCTTTAGTTGATGCTTTTGCATCAGGTCGACATCTTGGTGTAATGACATCGGCCAAATATAAAAACTGGACTGCTGCAGTCGGTTTATTCGGAAGAGGAGTTAACACAGCGTCCAAATCTAAGGACGAAGGGTGGGGTGTTGCTGGACGTGCTACTTACGCACCGATTAATGAGAAAACACGTGTTATTCATTTAGGTGTTGCTGGAGATTATCGGAATACTGGTGATACAGAATCAGTTCGGTTTAAGCAACAGCCTGAGACACATATATCTGGTGTTAACATTGTTGATACAGGTAAGATTGCAGGCGTCGATAATTATTTACATTTAGGAGCAGAGCTTGCTTTTGTAGAAGGGCCTCTGTCAGCTCAGGCTGAATATGTATGGACAACAATTGAAAGGAATGTAGAAGGAGACATCGACTTTAATGGTTGGTATGTTCAAACTGCATATTTTTTGACTGGAGAGTCAAGACGTTATAAAAAAGGCAAGTTTTCAGGTGTTTCACCAAAGAGTGTTGTAGGCCGGGGGGGAATTGGGGCTTGGCAATTAGCAGCTCGCTACAGCACGATTGATTTAAATGATGGGAATATTCACGGTGGCGATGCTGAAAATATGACGATAGGTTTAAATTGGTTTCCTACTTCTACTCTTAGATTCTCAGGAAGTTATGTCAAAACATTTAATATAAATGGAGGCGTTCATGATAATGAAGAGCCTGGTTTATTCCAAATTCGTGGACAATGGGCATTCTAATTAGCCCTACATAAGGAACCTCTGGTTAAGTCGATTAGAATTTAGCACAGAAAAAACGGTCGCTATTTTTCGCGAAGTGAGACGGGATATTTTTTCTATTGCACCGATCTTCGTAGAAAATATCGGTAGTTTTAGTAAGCTAAAAATAATTGGACTTGATCAGATATTCCATAGATGGCTTGGTCTCGGTGGAGAGATACAGTTGAGTGAGATTTCAAATAAATAAAAATAAAAATGAAAATGAAAATTAGTACAAAAATCCACATACCTCTTATTGTTGCCCTATTGTGTGGCATGATTATTATTTTTATTACTTCTTATCAAAGTATACAAGAAATACGGCTTAAAACTTATAAAGAAGAGACGAGTGATTTAGATAATTACTTTAATCAAAAATATCAAGCAAAAATGGATCTTGCTATTTCTAGTGCCATTAATTTAGCAAAGAATTATTATGTTATTACTGCATTAAAAGAAAATAATCGTGAGATTGCGATTAATGGGCTTCGGTCAATTGTTACTTCTTATAATGACAATACTAAGTTTAAAAATATTAAAATTCATATTCATGATAAAGATGTAAATAGTTTTGTTAGGCTCTGGAAACCAAACAAATATGGAGATGACTTAAAAGGGTTTAGGCATACAATAGTTGCAATAAAATCACAGAAAAAACCCATTGCGACAATAGAGCTTGGGCGAGCAGGTTTAATTCTAAGAGGACTAGCGCCTGTGATAGAAAATGGAGAGTATCTAGGGAGTGTTGAGTTTATGCAAGGGCTTAACTCACTGATTACTGAAGGAGAAGATAAGGATATCCAAACACTCATTTTGATGGATAGTCAGTACTTAGAAATAGCAACAAAATTAAGCCAGGCTGAAAAACTAAATAACCAATATGTATTAGCATCTAAAAAAGAAGGTTTGAATCAATCATTTTTTGATGAATTAACAACAGAAGATATTACTGTTCCAGGCCAAACGACTAATTTTTTCTACTCTAGTATAGTCATTAAAGATTTTCAAAATAAAACAGTTGGGTACGCTGTTTTTGGGAAGCCTTTGTCTATAGTTGAAACAACGGTTGAGGATGCTCAATCAGCTTTGTTAACTCAAGGGTTTATTATTGTTTTTATTGATATATTGGTGTTGGGTTTACTGTCTTTTATTATTCATAAAATTATAGTAGAACCTATCAGATATATTTCGAATGAGTTATCAAGTGGTACAGGTGATTTAAATAAACGGCTGGATCTTAAGACTAATGATGAACTAGAGGTGATAGCGACACATTTCAATCATTTTATGGAAAGTGTTAAGTCTGTTATTCAAAATGTACAAGTCAGTACAAATTTAACGAATGTAACTTTAAAAGAGCTTGGAGGACTTTCAGAGCAAGTTATTCAAGATTCTACTGGTGTTAACTCTAATTTGCAGACATCAAATAATGAAATTAGTGAAATTTCAGGTTTTACTCATCAATCAGTTGATTCTACAAAAGAATTATTTGGAGAAGTAAAAAAAGCTAATAATATGATGCGAGAAGCGAATAAACTTATGCAGATATTACAAGTAAAAGTAGAAAAAAATGTTGAATTAGAGACTGATATTTCAGAAAAATTAATCATGTTATCTAGTGAAGTAACTCAGGTGAATAGTATTTTAGATGTTATCGAAAGTATTTCAGAACAGACAAATTTACTTGCGTTAAATGCAGCTATTGAAGCAGCAAGAGCAGGAGAACAAGGTAGGGGGTTTGCAGTTGTTGCTGATGAAGTTAGACAGTTGGCTATAAGAACACAGAGTTCTCTTCATCAGGCAAATGATACAGTCACTGGGGTGATTAAAAATATTAATGAGATTAATGGCGGGATGCAGGCGGGTGTAGCTGAACTATCAGACCTTATTGACACCTCTAATTTAGTTTCGGATCAAATTAGTAGTAACTCTAAAATCTTAGAAAATACAGAAAAAAGTTTTGAACTAAATATGATCAATTTAGATGAAATTGGAAACAAAGTTGAAGTGGCAAGCCAATATGTTAAATCATCAAGTGAATTAAGTGAAAATAATATAAGAACAATAGAAGAAATGAATGTAAAGTTTGATGAAACGAAGAAAGTGGTGAATGAATTGTCTACGAGTCTCAATGTATTTAAGGTATAGGAATTTTCGTGAAATGTATTGCTTAATCCTGATTTAATCAGGCTTTAAAGCATAACAATATTATTGTTGCTTAAGAAGTTTTTGTACAAGCCAAAGGGTCTCTTGTTCTGTCATAAAAGGTTTCCATGGTGGCATTGCAGTATTTTTGCGGCCTTCTAAAATAGTATTAACAAGAAACTCATCGCTTTTATTGGCCAAGTCTTTAGCTAATAAAGAAGACCCAAGTCCTCCTTTTAGTGTTAATCCATGACAAGAGCCACAATCATGCGCAAGCATATTTCGTAGCTCTTTTTGTCTTTCTAAGTTTGGTTCATCCGCTATTGCACTGGCAGAAAAACCCAGTGCAATAATTAATAGTTTCACTTGGTTTTTAATCGGCTGTAATAAGAAGCGATATTGTTAATATCTTTATCTGTCAATGAGCTGGCAATATTATTCATAATATCTGAAACTCGAGTTTTATCTCTGTATTGTTTTAAGGCTGTTTCAAGATATTCTTCATCTCGTCCTGCCAAGGGAGGAAAGGGTGCATCAGCACTAGTCAATCTAACACCATGGCATTGAGAGCATACTGCAGCTGCTTTTGCTTTCCCTGCATAGAGACTAGCCGCTTGTACTGTGGATATGGACAGTATCACAATTGAAAAAAGCAATCCTTTCATCGTCTTACTCCATTTCATCAGGTGATAAACCGCGTGTCATATATTTAACACGACCTCTTGAGAAAATACCGGCTGGACTTTCCATTTGTACTGAGGCTACTTTTTTTAATGAAGTAGAATCATAAACTACCACCTCATCACCGGCATAACCAGCACTGACATAAAGAAATTTTCCATCAGCACTATATTCAGGGAAATAAGCATGTCCGCCAACATCGAGTGTTTTTACCACTTTTAATGATTTTTTATCAATTAACTGAATGGTACGAGCGCGTCTATCTTTAGTGATAATATCAACAGCAACGTAAGGTGCATTGGCATGAGCTGCAGGTGACTCTGTTCCACCAGACACAGGTATTTGTTTAACGACTTCCATTTTATCTAGATCCCAAACGCTTACAACTGTCTCGTTATCACAGGTTCCAAAATTGGTACCAAAACCTAGGGTTCGGCCATCAACTTTAACGGCAGCACCACCACCAACATGTGGAACACAGCCAGCTTTTAATTTTTTGATGATTTTACGTTCTTTTAAATCAATTGCAGTAACAATGCTGTCATCATAAGAAGCAACCATTAGTTTTTGACCTTTATGAGTCAAAAAAGCATCGTGCAAATGTCTACCTACATTTTTGATTTTAGTAATAGGGAAGCCTTCTTTTAAATCAACAACCCAGACTTGTCCTGCATTTTCTAATGCGATTGCAAAAATGTCTGCATAAGGCGTGCCTATAATCATGCCCGAATCTGAACTTACTTTTTTGCCATCAGGATCAACCCCTTCAAGTTCAAGTAATTTTAAAGGTTCTAAATCAGCATTTAATATCACCGCATTATGTGGTACAAAAGAGCCTGCCATCAGGTATTGTCCATCGCGCGATACACCCAATGCGGGGCCGTTAAAACCTGTTTTAATACTTCGAACAGCTTTCATTGAATATAAATCGACCTTAAAAACTTCTGCTGTATCTGTTTTTACATAAGCCCAGCGTTCGTTTGCTGGGTCAAAATCTATAATATGTGCAGCGGTTCCTGTTTCTATTTCACCGACTATTTTATGTGTTTTACTATTGATAAATATCGCTTTGGAACCTTTACCTCTACCATATTTTCCACGTGCAGCAACACCTATCAAATCATCCATACTATCTATTTGATAAGTAGGTTTTGAGGGTAATTCACTTTCATCTTTTACATAGACTTTTAAAGAGGCTTTCATGTCTTTAATGGTCCAAGGTGGGTTATCCTTCTTCGGTGTTGCTTGCAAATGTTTAATCATATTGCGGATATCTTTGTCTTTTAATTTTCCATAGAATGGAGGCATTAATGTTTCAAAGCTACCCGTCATGATTAAAGTACGTAATGCGGTTGGACTACGACCTTTTAATGTTTCAGAATTGAGTGCGGGTGCTAAATAGCCACCATGATCAGAACCGTGACAACTGGCACAATTATCTTTATATATTTGAGGGCTGTTATCTGAATTGGCTTGAAGGCCACCTGATAAGAGTAAAGCTATGGCTGCTGTTGAAATAGATTGACTCAATTTAATTGTTTTTTTCATTTTTATTCCTGTCTTCCTCGCGTTAAATAGTCAGATAAAACCAGCGGTAAAATTAAGACTATCACCCTTGGTTACGTGAGTACAGAGACTATTAATTTTTTTTACTTTTATTCTGATACTTTACCGCGAAGAGCTTTGGTTTTACCACGGCGAGTTTTACTCTCCAGTCGTCTTTTTTTAGAAGCTCTGCTTGGTTTGGTTGGACGTCTTTTCTTTTGTATTGTGACTGCTTTTTTTATAATCTCTTTTAAGCGTTCAAGTGCATTTTCTTTGTTTTTTTCTTGTGTTCGGTATTGTTGAGCCTTAATGACAATAATGCCTTCTTTGTTTATACGATTATCTTGTAATCTTAATAGACGTTGTTTATAAAAGTCAGGTAAAGATGATTCATTAATATTAAAGCGTAAATGAATAGCAGAGGATACTTTATTAACATTTTGACCTCCGGCTCCTTGTGCTCGTATTGCTAAAATCTCAATTTCATTATCAGGGATTGATGTATTTTCGGAGATTTTTAGCACTGATGCTTCCTTATTCTAAGTTATGGTTTTTAAAATAGTACATTGAATATTTTTCTTTAGGTATTTTGTGTCTACGAATAGATTGAATGTTTAATATTATTTTATTTATTGAGGCAGAACTAGGAGCAAAAAATTAAAATTAATAACTAATGGGAGTCTCTTTATTCTTAATGATATTATAGATATGTAACCTTTAATTGTTAATGATGTGTAAAGTTCAATGATAATATATTGATGAAAAATGCATCCAGTATTAACTGCATTTTTATGAAAATTATTGTGAGTATTAAAATTATACGTTATCTATCTTCTTTTTATAGGTCTATTCAAACGATCACTTTATTTTCATTGTTGATTTTATCTCCAATCAAAGTGTCAGGTGATACTCTTCCTCTAAAATTGACAAGACAATTCCCTACTGAATCTAGGGGCTCAATTAGGCATGATGCTTCAATTATAGCAGCACCACTACTACTTGATTTAACTGGGGTTAAACCTCAAATTATTGTGCCTACTCGTGATGGTGTTATTTTGTTTCTTGATGCTGAGACAGGAAAAAAAATAGCTCAAGTTAACCTTTCTAAAAAATCAGAGCTTATATCCACTCCTTCATTAGTTGAGAATAATCTGATTTTGCTTTATCAAAAATTGGGGAAAAGAGGGAGAGAAAGTCATCATGTGGCAGTCATTGATGTTGCAAGGCATAAGTTTAACCCTGATTTTCCAGAATTAGAGTTAAATGCAGAAAAGCCTCAGGCAGACGGGAAAGCAATGGTTAAATTTAACTCATCTTTTGCTTTTTCGCATTCTGAAGTTAAGCACGCAAAGAAAAAAGGTTCAACTTTAGGTTATAGCTACGTTGCATTTGGTAACGCAGGTGATATTCAGCCCTTTCATGGCTGGTTATTTGAGATAGATATGGATGCCTGGAAAGAGAAGGGGGTAAACCATGCGATAAAAAATGTTTTGGTGACTACGCCTGAAAAACAATGTGATGTGAGTGTAAAGGTCGGTACCCGTGAAATGGTTTGTGCAGGTGGGATATGGACGCCTGCAGGACCACAAATTGACTATAGTGGTGATGGGTATGAATTGTTGGTATCTACGGGTAATGGGCAGTTGGATTTAGTCAGGCATGACTATGCGAATACCATGATGCGTGTAGAGCATGGATTGGTATTCGATCCTCGCTGTGATGCGGCGCTATGTAAAGATTTTAACCCAATCAATCCTGCTTTGGCTTGTATTCAATCCTGCAAAAACTTATTTATTCCCAGGCTTAAGTTAGGTGATAAGCCATTAAAACCAGCAACAGGAGAGTGTGATAAGCTTTCATTTTCTGAATGTGTTGCCTGGATGGACTATGATTTGGGCGCAAATGCACCGGTTAAAATGAAACTCAATAATCATCAATCGGTAATAGTCCAGGCTAGTAAAGCAGGTGCGGTATATCTAGTAGATGCAGATCATCTAGGTACAATGTTTGATCGCATGCAATTAATAGAAACTTGTGGTACAAAGAAAGATCCTTGTAAATTATCTTGGCGTGGGATGATAATAACTCATCCTGTTGTGTCAAAAGTTGATGAAACACCGGTTGTTATTATTCCAACGTTTGTCTCGGATGAAACTCATGCTGCTGGAATTATTGCATTGAAAATTATCTCTCAGAACAGTAAACCGTATTTTGAAAAATTTTGGCAATTTCCTAACCCAGACAGTCCAGAAGCGACTAGAAGGTTTCGTAGTGCATCAACATTACCAATAATGACTTCATTAGCTAAACATGGTGATGTTGTTTGGGTGGTTGAGCCGGGTAAACCAGGCAAAACAGGTACTCTTTATGGTCTTCGTATTAAAGATGGGAAATTGATTGCAAAACACTCAATGCTTGGAAGGGGGGTTCCTCTGTCCAGACCCATTGTATTAGGTAACACAATGTATATAGCTTCAAAAAGTCTTGATAATAAAGTTAGCTGGATAGAAAGTTATTTAATTGAAGAACGAAATCAATAAGTAATTGATTGAGTGATCTTTTTGTTTACCCTCGGCTAGTAACTATTATGCCTAGTACGATTAACGCAAGCCCGATCATTTTATTGGCATTGAGTGATTCGTTAAAGACAACCACGGAAAAGATCATGACGAAAACAAAAGCTAAGCTCATAAATGGATAAGCATAGCTTATTTCAAATTTAGTCATTGCCATTATCCAGAAGAGAGAGGCAATGAATGCAGAAGCTAGGCCTGATATAAGAAAAGGGTCTAGAAATAGCTTTAAAATATAGAATAATTTTTCTGAAAGCAATGGCGGTAATTCACCATATTGTGCGACCCGCCACTTTAAGATAAGTTGCCCGTAAACGGTAAATGCGATAGTGCTAAAGATATAGAAATAACCAATCATTCTATTGTTCCTGTTTTAATGAGCTGAAGATAATGACTTTTTGTTTTATTTTGAATGGTACACTTTTTTAATAATAGCTCTAGGGCGTTGTTTAACTTCATCATATATTTTTGCTAAATAGATCCCAAGAATGCCTGTGCAAGAAATTATGATGCCGGAAAGAAAACAGATTGAAAGCAAAATAAGTTGTAGATCTGATGCAGTATCTGTAAAGGAAAAAATTATATTACAGAGTAAAAACATGGTTGTTAGACTAGATAAACCAATCAATAAAAATCCAAGATAAAGAATGAATTCTAATGGTTTTGAAGAAAAAGAAACTATGCTAGTTGTAAACAAGCTGAGAAGTTTTGTTAGCGTATAACTACTGGTGGGCTTTGATGATTTTTTTACGGTGATTGCTTGTTGTTCAAAACCAGCGTGACACATTAAGCCGCCAAGAAATAAGTTCTTTTCTTGGTATTCAAGTAGTGCTGTGACAAAACGTTTGCTCATTAAGCGAACAGTTAACATGTTCGCTGGCATTTTTACCGTGCTTAGCTTATTAAAAAGAGAATAGAAGAGTGAGCCTGAGTGGCGCTCAAACCATTTTCCTTTTCTGCTTGCTTGTACGCCAAAAAAAACATCTATATGATTGTTTTTTGAGTATTCAGTCCAAAATTTTTCTAGTAGTTCAGGTGCTTCTTCCAAATCACAGTCAATTAAAAAAATAGAATCACCCGTCGCTTGATTCAGTCCAATCATCCCAGCTTGATGATGGCCAAAGTTTCTAGATAGATCTATAAGGGTTATTTTTGAATCATTTTTTTGTTGTTCGAGAGCCAGATTAAGAACTTGGTCGGGGGAGCCATCATTGACATAAATTAATTCATAATCTGACGTGATCTTTTGTACCGATATTATGATTCTACGATAGAACTCATCTAAATACGGCTCAGAATAATAAAGTGTAGTGACTATTGATAGCTTCATCTATTTTATTTATTCCAGAAATGAAAAGAATAACGCGTATCTCTAAACTTAAAACCGACACTTGCATACAAATTAACAATTGGAAGGTTATTGACTGAAATTAAGGTTTCTAGTGTAGGGTGATTTTGCTGTTTTATGGTTGAACAAGTACTTAATATGAAATACTCTCCAAGTCCAGCAAGATGATATTTTTTTTTAAACCCCCCTAGAATTAGGTGATTATTTTTTCGTGCAATAAAGCTGATAGGCTCATCATCATGTTGTAGCGCATCAAATGTTACATTGTTATCTGCTATGAGGTCATCAACCCAGAGTGAAAAACGCCGGTCAGCAATTGTAGAGGTACAATTAAAGTCAAGATGAAATCTATCGTAAGAAAATGACTCTTCGGCTATTTTTTTTAATTTGTTCTTGTAATGAAGTTTTTCATCATTAGTTAGCGTATGAAATGTTATATTTTTCTCTTTATAACGCTTCGGTAGAGATAATTTTTTATTATCATTAAATTTTGCCAGTATTACATTTTTATTCAAATTCATGTAAGGCGAAATGGTACTTTCTATCAGATAAAAACCTTGCTTTTCTAATATAGCAGAAAGATGGATCTCCTTTTTTTGTAGTCGTGCAAAGATAAAAAAGTGTGAATATTTTTTATGCAGAAGGTCTAATTCATTTACCAAGTCGGTGGCGGTAATTAAATTAAGGTTTGGTACGTTTATTTCATAACTTGGTATGCCAAGGTTTCTTGTTTCCCATGGTATAGATCTAAATAGTGTCATGTATTTGTTATGAAATAAGGTAATTTAATGCAACTTCATTAAAAGAGTAAAAAGAGAGTAGAGCTAACACTAAAACACAGGTCAGAATAATAGCTTTTTCATGCCGGTTCCAAAAGGAGAACATAGTCCAAAAATAAACCAACATGATTGGAATGATAGGGAAAACATAGCGCCCTTGTGGTTGAAAATCATATAACCAGCAAAATAGCATCCCCATTAATAACCCACCGCATATTGCCGTAAACGAAAGCAATGAAAATAACTTATATTGCCAGGTGGCCTGAAAAATGGCATGCCTTAGCATGACTAAAAACAGAATAGCATAAATAACTAGAATATAGCTGTAATACCATTTTGGAGAGTATTCTGCATAATAGCCATAAAATCCAACAAAGCTTTTAAATGACATTTTATGCCAGTCCCACTCTGGATTAAATATTTCAGTAAAGCCAACCCCTTTAGCTTTTAACCGTAAGCCAGAATATGAATCTTTAGTCTCTGCAATAGAGGGTTTAAAATTTTCTCCTGCGTGTTCTTCGGCATAGGCAATGCGTTGATCTAATTTATCAAACCCATTAATTGAAACATCTATTCCATAGCGAACGCCATAAATTGAGATTGCCATTATCATAAAAAGTAGGCATTTATAAATGAAAACCTTTTTGTTTTTTACAAAAAATAATAATTGCCAAAATAAAAAAGAAAAAACAAATAGAATAAATAATAAATAGTTTGTTTGCTCAATACTCAAAAGGCCTAATAAAAGCCCAGGAAATAGAATGGTTTTCCAATTGGATAATGGTTGGTTTTCTCGAAGAAAGATATTGAGAGAACTTTTTTTATTAACTAATTGCCAAGCAAGTAATAGACTAATAAAAAGAACAAACCCCCCTCGGTTGGTATAAGCATACAAATACCATATTTGAGGGGTACATAATAAAGGGGTCAAAAATAATAATAAGCGTTTGTTTGTACTTAAGACAAAAAACAACATAAATAGAAACGCATTAAATGCTCTTGCAATAAATACTTCATTTGTAAATAGTACTTGAACAAGGTTTCTGAATTTTCCGGCAATAAAATAGCTAATACCTAAATCGTCTAAGCGAGAAGTTGCCCATGGAAGTTGGTAGGTGTCAATTGAACGTATGTCCCCAATTTTTGGAGGATCCCAATAGTGGCTAAAATATTCAACGGATGCTATATGAGCATGTTCATCGGGATGAATATTAAAATTTGATTCCCAGGCTAAATTAAAAACTAATAACGAGGAAAAAATAAATAGCACACGGATTAGCTTTGGAAATACTTTAAAATAAAAATGATTTTTATTTTTAGGGTAATAAAAGATTACCCATAGTATTAATAAACAAACAAATAAAAATAGAGTAATGGAAATTAATAATTCATTTGATCGGCCGTGTTTATCAAGAATACTTTTGGTGCCTGTAAAATTAAAATTTTCAAACCCGGTTTCTTTAATCTGTAATTCATCAATAGTAAAAAATTCTTTATTTTTTCCAATATCTAGATAAAGTTCTTCTATGTTACTAATATTTCTTATATTTACTTGATAGTGTTGTGTTTCTGGCTTAATTTCTACGGTACGAACTTTTGTAGTTGAAAATGATTCAAACTCATCCCTCCAGAAAACTTTGACTTGCCCGGCTTGTGTGGCTTGAACACGGAAAGAAATAACAGTTTCATTTAGACTTAAGCAAAAATATAGAAAAGTAGCCGTTCCAAATAGAAGAAAAGCTTGAAGATAGTATTTTTTAGGAAACAGTAGCCCTATTATTAAAATTAAAAATAAGATTGAGACTAGATGTGATCTTACTAGAATGGGTTTTATTTCAATTTGCGAGTCTTCACCCTGGGTTATGAATTCCGAATAAGAATTCATATGAGTTGAGGGAACCAGGTCTTTTATTTCTTTTTTGCTCTCCGAATCAT
Organism: Methylococcales bacterium; assembly: GCA_023145835.1. GTDB lineage: Bacteria > Pseudomonadota > Gammaproteobacteria > Methylococcales > Methylomonadaceae > QPIN01. The sequence goes on along the minus strand of JAGLDH010000130.1, from coordinate 11,746 downwards.
TAAAAAGATTGATATTGACAGGAAAATGTTGAATTGAAAAGAGTTTGACGCCGTGTAATTTTATATTTGTTTTTTCTTTAGCTGGGTCAATTCTAAAGTAAGTGAATCTTTTAAAGTCATTAATAATAAACCAATAACTTTTTCGACCTATTATAGTGGGTGTTACCTTTGATTTTTCTTGTGAGAAAGGTTTTGATTCGTCTGTCCAATATATTTCTAGATCACTTTTTGTTGATGAATCAAGATCAATTTTTAACAGTGCTAGGGACGACAGGTAACCAAGAAAAGCCATACTTATGAATAATATGGCAATAAATAATAAGTGTTTGAATTTGAAATCATATGCCCAAGAAGGATGTGTACTAGATTTTTCTGTGGGAAGGAGGTGTGAATTTGGAGTTTTAAGCATGATTAATTTAAGCGTAAAAACGTTTAATTGCTTGGGCAACCCTCTCTACTTCATGATCTTGAATGTCGTAATACAGAGGTAAACGTAGTAACTTTTCGCTTTCTTGAGTGGTGTGTTTATCTTCCCCATCAAATCTAGCGTGGAGCTGCCCCATTTTTGATGAATGCAAAGGAATGTAATGGAATGCTGTTTCAATACCTTGATTTTTTAGATATTGACTCAGTTGGGTTCGCTGATCTAAATTTTCTGTTTTTAAATAAAAAATATGTGCGTTATGTTGGCATCCCACGGGTTGCCTAGGTAAATCAATTTTCCCTTCATCCTTCAGAGGTTTTAGCTCATTATAATATAAATTCCAAGCTTGTAACCTTATGATATCAATACCCTTTGCAGCCTCAAGATTTGCAAATAAAAAAGAGGCTTGTAGTTCGCTAGGTAAAAAACTGGAGCCAATATCTTCCCAGGTATACTTATCAACATCACCTCTAATGAATCGACTTTTATTAGTGCCTTTTTCACGGATTATTTCAGCACGACTAATATATTCTTTTTTGTTGATTGATATAGCACCGCCTTCACCACAGCTATAGTTTTTAGTTTCATGAAAACTAAAGCAACCTAAATCCCCAATGGTACCTAATGCTTTGCCTTTATAAAAAGAAAATAATGCTTGAGCGGCATCTTCAATGACAAATAAACTATAACGGGTTGCAAGATTCATAATGGTGTCCATTTCGCAGGCTATTCCAGCATAATGAACAGGAACTATTGCTTTGGTTTTATCTGTTATCGCTTTTTCAATAAGATTTTCATCGATATTCATTGTAGAAGGGTGAATATCGACGAAAACAATACTTGCTCCACGCAATAGGAAAGCATTAGCTGTTGATACAAAAGTGTAACTTGGCATAATGACTTCATCACCCGAACTGATGTTAGCTAACAGAGCTGCCATTTCTAAAGAATCAGTGCCTGACGGTGTTAGAAATATTTTTTGTGCCTGTAAGCTTTGTTCAATGATCTGTTGACAGCGAAGAGTAAATACTCCATCCCCTGAAAATTTTTTTAGTTGGATGGCCTCTTGAATGTATTGAAGCTCGTTTCCAGTAATACAAGGCTTATTTAAAGGTATTATATTCAAATTTAAATGTGTAAGTAGGCTTTGCAGTAGGGATAAGGAACGTTTTATTTTAACGAATCCGTAATATGTTGTTCTATTATTTTGTAAATAGCTTGATGCATTTTAGTGTTTCCAGCAATGATATTACCAGATTGTGAATAATTATTATTAAAAGAAAAATCTGTTGTTACACCTCCTGCTTCTTGGACTAATAAAACACCTGCTGCAAAGTCCCATTCTTTAAGCCCAATTTCCCAAAAACCATCGAGCCTGCCCGTAGCAAGATAAGCTAAATCTAAAGCCGCTGAACCGGCTCGTCTAATGCCTGCTGTTTTAAGGGTTAAATCTTTAAATATTTCTAAATAAGCATCAAGGTGTTGAGGGTACTTAAAAGGGAATCCGGTTCCTAATAATGCTGTATCGAGTTGAACTTGATTGCTTACTCTTATTCGGCGATTATTTAAAGTTGCGCCAGCACCTTTTTCTGCGGTAAATAATTCATCTCTTAACGGGTCATAAATCACACCTATTTCTGTTTTCCCTTTATTTTTTAAAGCAATAGAAACAGCATATTGGGGGTATCCATGTAAAAAATTTGTTGTGCCATCTAAAGGATCAATAACCCAGGTGTAATTATTACCTGGCGTTTCGCCACTTTCTTCAGCAAGAATTGCATGATCAGGATAAGAGCTTTTAATGATATTAATGATTTCTTGCTCAACTGCAAGGTCAACTTCAGTGACAAAGTCATTTTTGCTTTTTTTGCTAATTGATAGCTGTTTAACATTATCAGACGAGCGTTGAATTAATCCCCCGGCAACTCTAGCGGCGCGGATGGCTATATTTAGCATTGGATGCATAATAGGAATTTGTAATAAGCAGTTAGAAAACCATTTAGACTAACAAATTTTTTGTTATAGTGTTCTAATTTTTTCTTGAGTGAGTGTTGGTAGTGCTTTCGCATATTAAAATTGTATTAGTAGAAACATCACATCCTGGCAATATAGGCGCTGTTGCGCGAGCAATGAAAAACATGACGATGTCTAACCTTCGGCTTGTTTCGCCTAAAATTTTCCCTAGTGCTGATGCAACAGCTAGAGCATCTGGGGCGAATGATATTTTAAGTGCTGCTGAAGTTTATGATTCCTTGTCAGAGGCTATTTCTGATTGTCAAGTTGTATTAGGTGCGAGTGCAAGAGATAGAACCATCAGTTGGCCAGAATTAACTGCAAGAGAATGTGCAGAAAAATTTGCAGGTACAGGCGAGGGTTCAAAAGAGAATGTGGCTATTATTTTTGGGCGAGAAAATTCAGGGTTAAAAAATCACGAATTAGATTGTTGTCATTATTTATTACGTATTCCCTGTAATGAAGACTATAGTTCTCTAAATTTAGCAGCTGCTGTTCAAGTGGTTAGTTATGAATTACTCGTTGCGACAGGACATAAAGTAGAAAGTACGATTGGCGATAAAGATGCAGATCCTTTAGCATCTATGGCGCAAATGGAACTTTTTTATGAACACTTACAACAAACAATTTCTGATATTGGTTTTTTGCATGTTGATAAAACGCAATCAATTATGCGTCGGTTACGCAGGATATATAATAGGGTCTCGTTAGATACAAAAGAACTCGATATACTTCGTGGTATTTTAAGATATTCACAAAACCATAATAAAAAATAATTTTAATATGTTAAGTCGAATAAAAGAAGAAATAAATTGTGTTTTTGATAGAGATCCCGCGGCACAAACTGTTTTTGAGGTGATTACAACCTATCCAGGTTTTCACGCTTTAATGATTCATCATTTTGCTCATAGGTTGTGGTGCATGGAGTTTAGATGGTTGGGGCGGTTTATTTCACATGTAGGACGCTGGTTAACGGGAATTGAAATACATCCTGGCGCTAAAATAGGGAGGCGTTTTTTTATCGATCATGGGATGGGCGTCGTGATCGGAGAAACAGCAATTATTGGGGATGATTGCACCCTTTATCATGGGGTGACTTTGGGAGGTACATCGTGGGATAAAGGTAAGCGACATCCTACATTACACAATGGAGTTGTCGTTGGTGCCGGGGCAAAAGTTTTAGGGCCAATAGAGGTAGGAGAAGGGGCGCGAATTGGTTCAAATTCTGTTGTAGTTAAAGCTGTTCCTGCGGGCGCAACTGTCGTTGGGATTCCAGGGCATATTATCGACAGAGAAAAAAACCAAACCAGTAAAAAACGGGAAGAAATAGCGAGTAAAATGGGATTTAATGCATATGGAGCAACGTCAGATATGCCAGACCCTGTTTCACATGCTATTAATCATATGTTAGATCATATTCATCTTATGGATAAGCGATTAGACAAAATGAAAAAAGAGCTGAGTAAGGCAGGGATTAACTATAAAGATGAGGATATTCCTTCTCTAGATGATTGTGAAATTAAAGAATAATGATCTAAATCAATAATACTATACTTACAAAACTGCTAAACAAAACCCGGAAGGGAAAATGAAAAAAAAATTGATAGTTATTGGTCTGTTAATGACTGTTTTAGGATGTGGTAATAATCCTAATAGTATTTCAGACTCTACCCCTGAAAACAAAAAAAATGATATAAAGGGGAAATCTACTGAAAATAATGATTCTGGTTTGTTGGTTGAGAATATTTTTGACCAAGAACGTAGAACAATTGCAGATCAGGTGATTAGTGTGTTTGAAAATGATAACCCAGTTATTCAATATGATTTCATAGAAAACCTTCATGATGGGCGTGGGTATACTGCAGGGCGTGCGGGATTTACCTCGGCTACTGCTGATATGTTGGAAGTGATTGAGCGATATTCTGCAGTGGTTCCTAAAAATGGATTGGTTGCTTATATACCAAGACTTAAAGAACTAGCCAAAACAGAGGGCAGTTCGGTTATAGGGTTAGAAGGGTTAGAGAAAAACTGGAAAAAGGCTGCTAAGGATTCTGCTTTTAGAAAAATTCAGGATAATGTAGTTGATGATTACTATTTCAATTCTGCAATAAAATATGCAAAGCAATTAGGTATTTCATTGCCCATCACATTACTTAATCTCTATGATGCAGCTATTCAGCATGGTGATGGCGTTGATGCTGATAGCCTGAGCGCAATAATACAACGGGCTTCTTCTAAAGTAGGAGGAAGTCCTAAAACGGGTGTTGATGAAATGCGATGGGTACAAGCATTTATGAATGATAGGAAATCTACTTTGCTTAACCCAGCTAATAAAGAAACTCAAAACGAGTGGGCAGAATCAGTGGGTCGAGTTGATGCTTTGATTAGGCTTTATCAAAGTGGAAATGTTATGTTGAAGGCACCCGTTAAGATCAATCCTTGGGGAGGTGCTTTTTCACTCCCCGTTAGATAGTTTTCTTAACAGATTTTAAAGAAAAAGAATTTTTCAGTTGTTGAATATTCAGTAATAGAGATATTGTCTACCTTAGCTAAAAGAGGTCCTTTGTGGCACCATTTTACAAAATGAACTAAATTTTCTTGTTCTGCTTGGGCAATAATTTCTACCGTTCCACGCTCTGTATTGAGAACAGTTCCGGTAATGTTATGTTTTATAGCTTGTTTTTTAGTAAATGCCCGAAAGTAAACGCCTTGTACGCGACCACTGATAACAATATGGATTGTTTTCATTTTTGTTGAATTTTCCAGCAATAATGAATTTTTGGGTTTCTGGAAAAATCTTCAGGTACTGTTGATAGACTAATATCTTCAATAGTAGCCTTAGGAAAAAGCAGTGTATCTAGTTTAAAGCGTTTAAAGTTGGTAGAAAAGTAGAGGGTGCCATCATCTGTTAAGAGTGCTAAGGCATTGTTAATTAGATCTATATAATCACGTTGAATATCAAAATGATCTTCCATTCGCTTAGAATTTGAAAAAGTTGGTGGATCTAGAAAAATCAACTCATATTGAGTTTTTTCTGTTTGCTTAGCTTGTTGTTCTAACCACTCTTGGCAATCTGCACGGATAATGTTGTGATTACCTGCCATATTATTTAAGTCGAAATTATTTTTTGCCCATTCTAGATAAGTATTTGACATATCAATCGTGGTGGTTGAATTAGCCCCTCCAATTGCAGCATGGATAGATGCTGTTCCCGTATATGCAAATAGATTTAGAAAGTTTTTATCTTTGGCTTGTTGCTGAATAATTAAACGAATAGGTCTGTGGTCAAGGAATAATCCAGTGTCTAAGTAATCTTCAAAGTTGATGAGGAATTTACATCCATTTTCTTCAATTGTATGAAAATGGTTTTTGTTATCTTGTTTTTCATACTGGTTTGTATTTTTTTGTTTGCGACGAATTTTTAAAAAGACTTGAGATTTGTCAATATTTAACACCCTAGGTATTTCAGCTAAAACTCCAGCAAGGCGTTGATTAGCTTTATGCGGATCTATTGTCTTGGGAGGCTCATATTCCTGAACATTGACCCATAATTGTTCTCCTTGATAGAGATCAACCGCAACAGCGTATTCAGGTAAGTCGGCATCATATAAACGATAGCAGTTTATTTGTTCTCTTTTTGCCCATTTAGCCATTTTTTTAAGATTTTTCTTCAAACGATTAGCAAACATTTCTGCTTGGTGTTCTTCATCCGTTTGAATTGATTCACTTTGAGTAATTTGAGCGATGCGTTCTTGTTGAGATTTTGCTTTAGGAACAAAGAAAGATTTTTCTTCAATATCTAAGCGGAGTAATTTACATTCTAATGGTCCGTTAAAAAGTGTAATGGGTTTTTTTGAGCGAATGCCTAAGCGAAATCCCATTTCAGGGTTACTAATAATAAGTGATGCTTGCCAATGTTTGAAGCTGGTTTTTAATACCTCGCCAAATTGTAAATAAAGCTGAGCAACTTGTTCGTCATCACCTAATCGTTCACCATAGGGAGGGTTACAAATAAGCAATCCAGTTTGCCAACTGTCAGCGGGTTTTGCATCAAGGATGTCTCTGCGTTCAACATGTATTTTGTTTTGAAAACCAGCATTTTCAACGTGAGTGATAGCCGTTGCAACGGTTCGGCGACTTTGGTCAAAACCGGCAATAACAGGCATTTTTTCAATCCCCTCTAGTTTACGTTGTTCTGCTTCCGCGAGTAATTTTTGCCAACATTCTTTATCGTGTTGTTTCCATCCTATAAAGCCAAAATAATCACGTAATATTCCTGGTGCATAGTCAGCTGCAATCATTGCTGCTTCTAAAAGTAATGTACCCGAGCCACACATAGGATCAATAAGAGATCCTCCTTGTTTAGCTATCTCTGGCCATTCACAGCGTAATAGCATCGCTGCTGCTAGGTTTTCTTTGATGGGAGCCGTTACATTGGCTGCTCTGTAATTTCGTCTATGTAAACTCTCTCCAGAGAGATCAAGGCTTAGTTGGGCATTTTCTGCATTTAAATAGACATTAACCCTAATATTAGGACGATTGGTGTCAATATCGGGACGTTTATGAAATTTTGCCCGCATTTGATCAACAATGGCATCTTTTACCACGAGTGATCCAAAATGACTGTTATTAATCACTTCTGAATTTTTGGAGCTAAAAGAAACAGCAAATGTATCGTCAGGTTTAAAATGATCAAACCAATTGATTTTTTTTACCGCTTCGTAGAGATCTTCTTTAGATGTGACTTCAAAAGAGCTTAAGGGTAATAGAATACGGTTTGCAGTTCTTGACCAAAGGCAGGCACGATAAGCCATTTCAAGATCACCTTGAAAACTAACGCCTGCTAATTTGGCATGAACATCTTCTGCACCGAGTTGTTTCAGTTCATCAGCCAGAATGTCTTCCATGGCTTTAGGGGTGCTGGCAAATAGTTGGTATTGTTTCATAAGCTTTAAATAAAAAAGCCTTGCTTGAGCAAGGCTTAATTCATTTTGGATGAGTAAAAAAATTGTAGAGCAAACTTAAAAGCCAGCTCTACTAAAGTCTATCAAACCAAAACGAGTAGAAATGAAGGTGTAAATTAGAAATTTAATAATTCAACTTCAAAAATTAGAGCTGCATTTGGGCCAATATCAGCACCAGCACCCCGTTCGCCATAAGCTAGATTTGAAGGAATAAAGAAGCGATATTTTGCGCCAACATTCATGAGTTGTAAACCTTCTGTCCAACCTGCAATCACTCTATTTAATGGAAATGTGGCAGGTGAGTTTCGGCTGTACGAGCTGTCAAATTCTTTGCCTTCAAGAGTTGTACCTTTGTAGTGGACTGTGACAGTATCTGTTGCAGCAGGAGATTTGCCTTCACCTTTTGTTAGGACTTCATATTGCAAACCACTAGCAGTGGTTTTGATATTTTCTTTCTTAGTATTTTTAGCTAGAAATGCTTCACCAGCAGCTTTATTTTCTTCTGGTGATGAGGCGTTTGCCATTGAGAACATAGTAAATCCTATTAATAACGTTGTTAAAATTGCAACAACTTGAAGGTGTTGAATATTTTTCATTAAATCTCTCGTTGTTATAGTTTTGAACTGCATATACTTTACACGGTCACAAATTTACTCGGTCAATTCTAGTCGATAGATTGTATTGTTAAAAAGGTTGCATCGTATGTATACAGCCATTTTAACGCTTTGCTATCGATAAAAATTAACTAACTTAAACCATAGTATTTGTGGTTGCGTGAAGTATAGTTTACCAAAAAAACCAACCTGTGCTCTCTAATTCCTCTTTACAGCTTAATAATTGTCGCTGATATTGTTTAGATTTTCTGTTTACTTTTTTTGCGACTTTTTTTAACCAACGTTTTTTTAAATAGGATTTACGGCTATAGCCTGCATACCCTTCATGATAAGCAAGGTATAGGTTTTTTGTATCGGTCTTTGAAATGCCTAGTTTTCTATGGCTAATAGTACAGTACCAGCCAATAAAATCAGAGGCATCTGAAAAATCGTCTCTGTCTTCTCCCCAAGAATCATTTTGATTCAAATATTTTTGCCAAGTACCGTCTAATGCTTGAGCGTATCCATAAGCGCTGCTAGGGCGTGACCAAGGTATGATGCCCAAAATCCACCTTCTGGGTGGTTTTGCGTCTGCTACAAAGTGAGACTCCTGATGCATGATAGCCATAGTGACATGGATCGGTACTCCCCACTTTTTAGCAGACTCTTTTGCATCGTCATACCAGTCATCTTTTTCTTTAAAAATATCACAAATATTATTGATTCTTTTTGGGGTTGACGCGGTACAAGAACAAAGAAAAAACAGGATAGCAAGGTAAAGATGAGCTTTTGACATGTAAATCTAGAAAAACAAATGAATGTTTGATTTTAGCACAAGCTGTAGATTTCTCTGCACTTCTATTTAGTCAGTGTTAAAGAGAGGGTTTAGGGAGTAAATAATTTGATTTATTGGGTAAGCATTTGATTTTTTATAGGTAATCAAAAAAAATAAGAATACTAACTATACTTAAATTTATAACTAAAAAGTATTAATGGTGTAAAGAATAGAATGTCAGGTAAAAAAAGGTCTTACCGGAAAAAATTAGCGTCCTATGGACTCATTTATTTAGGAGGAGAAGAGCTAGAAATTTCTGTAAAGAATTTATCAATCACCGGCTTATTAGCAGAACTAGAAGGGAGTGATGCTGTTTATGGGGTTAAAGATGTCTTTCAGACGATTGAAATAGAAACAGTGATTGATCTTTACTTGCCAGAGATGCGACTGGCAGGTGAAGCAGAAATTACCAGAGCTGATATGCATGATGAAAAAATTAGTTTGGCTCTTGAGTTTAGAAATATTTCATATGAAGTAAGTAACTCGCTGTATAAACGTAAGGCATATAGAAAAAATTTAACGGCACCAGGACAGATTATTCTTAACGGGAAAAAACATAATTTTTTCACGAAAAATGTTTCTGTTGGAGGAATGACAATTATGTTAAATGAAAAGGTTGTTGTTCAAGAAGGATCAATATCTATATTTGATTTTAAAAAACTTGGGATTCAAGGTGAAATAAAAATTGTTTGGATTGAGCATGTAGATGATGACTTTACTTTAATGGGTCTTCAATATGTACAAATGGAAAGAAAAAATATTACAGGTATTCCCCGTTTTTTCCCCGAGAATGATGATAAGAGTAAAAATTATTGGTAATTTTTGTATTGTGCATGTTCATGAGAAAGATGAATAGCATAAATTAAGTTGTCTTTGGTTTATTGAAATAAGATAATAGGCAATTGTCTTATTTATCCTTTTAAGAACATAGATAAATAACCGATATAGTTATGTCATAAACTTACTATAGGTTTTATTTTTGATCCTTAATTCTTAGACCTTTCAATCAATAATATGCGTTTTTTATCTAAGTGGCAGTGGGAAATAATTTCACCTCTGGCGGGACTATTCTTAACTTTAGCATTTGCTCCTTTTGATTATTCATATTTATCTGTCATATCTCTGGCTTATATTTTCTTTGCTTGGCTTGATTGTTCTCCTTCACGTGTCTTTTTACGTGGCTATCTTTATGGCTTAGGATTATTTGGAAGTGGTATTTCCTGGGTATACATTAGTATTCATGATTATGGTGGTGCCCCTGTATTGGGTGCTGTTTTATTAACTATTGCTGTTGTTTGTTTTTGGGCCTTATTTCCTGCATTAGCGGGTTACCTTTCTGTCAAAATAGCAGGGCATAAATACAAAAATAGATTAATTTGGATTATTCCTCTTGTTTGGGTTCTTGTGGAATACGTTCGTGGATATTGGTTGCTTAACGGCTTTCCTTGGTTACAAATTGCATATACTCAGTTGGAAACGCCATTAAAAGGGTTTTCTCCACTCGTGGGTGTTTATGGGATGGGATTTTTGTTAGCTTTAACTGCATCTTTATTGGCTGCTGGATTAAAAAAATACATTAAGCCTATTCGCATTTTAATCAGCATTATTTTGCTTTGGGGAGTGGGTGCATATTGTCAAACGATTAAATGGACTGCCCCTATTGGTAAGGAAATTAAGGTATCACTTATACAAGGGAATATAGCGCAAGATCAAAAATGGCAGCCACAGAATAGAGTCAGTACACTGTTAAGTTATCAACAAATGTCAGCTCAGAACTGGGACTCTGATGTTATTGTATGGCCGGAAACTGCAATCCCAGCTTATTTTTCTCAAGTTAAAGAATTTTATTTAGACCCCCTTTCGGTAAAAGCAAAAGCACACAACACTGATTTAATCGTGGGTTTACCAATTAATAGTAAGAAAAATGAATATTCGAATGCAGTCATTACTTTAGGAATGCATGAAGCAAGGTATTACAAGAACCACTTATTACCTTTTGGCGAGTATTTACCTCTACAGCCACTTTCAGGATTTATTTTAAAGGCGCTAAATATTCAATTAGGAAACTTCACACCTGGTGGTAACAATCAAAAGCTATTGATTGCAGGAGGATACCCTTTTTCAACATCAATATGTTATGAAGATGTTTTTGGAGGTGAGATTGTGAGTTCCTTACCAGAGGCGGCTTACTTGGTGAATGTAACGAATGACGGATGGTTTGGTGATTCAATTGAACCTTACCAACATATGCAAATTGCCCAAATGAGAGCGGTAGAAACAGGACGTTATCTATTAAGATCAACCAATACTGGGGTCACAGCAATTGTTGCACCCGATGGAGTGATTATTGATAAAGCACCTATGTTTACAAAGACTGTGTTAAAAGGAAGTATTTATCCTATGGGGGGGCTTACACCTTATGCTCGGTTAGGGGATAGTATTGTTATTTTAACGTTGTTTTTGGGATTAGTCATTATACGTATTAAGCTGTAGCATACTAATACACCTGCTGTATGCTCTGATAAAGCAGAGCTGCGATAATAAACCTGACAAAGTGTCTAAGAGTTACCTGACTTATTGGGCTAGACTATCGCAATAATGTATGCTTAATTTGTTCGAATTCCTTAAGGAATCTCTGATTAAGTCCCATTATTTTCCTGATTAGCAAGAATCTTCCGCCAAACGTTGAGAGCCCTTTAAAAACCAATCTCAGCGATGAAACAGTGGAATACCTATCCAACGAGGAAAATGGAATTTCGAGGGGATTCATCGCCTAGAAAGCCTTTTGTAGTTTATGAGCCGCAACTATTAGGTCTTATTTGTTAATGGAATATATTTTGGCGGAAGATCCTTGATAATCAGGAAATCTTTGACCAAAACAAAATAGGGAGTTCCCATTGCTACATACTAATAACTC
>JAGLDH010000013.1 GCA_023145835.1 Methylococcales bacterium | reverse complement strand
CGGAAGATTCTTGCTAATCAGGTAACTCTTTGTAATAATCAGGCGGCTAAAGATCTATCGAAAACCTCAACAGCATCTTCACATGATATAACTTCTTTTTTACTGTTTAAAATATATTCTGCTAAGCCCCTAATACAATTCCAATTTTCTACATTTTCAACAAACTTAAATGCTTGTAAAAATAATTCACGCATTTTAATATTTTGTTCCTGCTCTAATGAAATAAAAAACTCAAGATAAGCATGGGCTTTTTTTATATCAGAAGAACCACCATAGTAATTTAATGCTTGAACATTTAAAAGATTAACACTAAATAATTCGTCATCTCGTTCAGCTACATATTTAGCTTCTGCTATTGGCCCCACTAATAAATTAATGACATCAGCTTCATAGGCAGACTGATAACCCCTTTGCTCTTCAACTGATAAATCTTTAATATTTTCAATACCTACAATAGGGAAATGTTGAATTAATTGTCCATCTATTACTTTGGCGGAATACAGTTGATCATCTGTATTTAAAGGGTTCGTTATTAAAATTTGGAAAAATACGGGAGGTAGTTGCTTTTCTTTATTACCTAAATAAATACTAGCAGCATGACCCGCTTCGTGAAAAGCTGTTTGAATAGTCAGTTCCTGATGATTCTTAATATTAGAAAAAACTGACTGATAATTACGATACATTGAAAGTCTCCAAAAAAGTGCGGTCGCCTGACCGCACGAGAGGAAGGATTTTATCAACTCAAGATACCCAAGAGAGAGGGTTTGCATACAAGAGTTGGGTACAGTTTAGTCAGTCAATGTCTTGTTGAAAATGTGGCATTTTGACGCGTGACAATATGCCGCTACAAATGGCATAAAAGTTGCTTTTAATAATCTTCTAAGCAAAGAAAAACAGGGAAATTCAAAAGAAAACAGAAATAATTTAGTATTTTATGTGCGATATGACACAACAAAACAAGTTATATCCCACAAATCAATTTTATTTTAAAACCCTCTTATTATTCAGCCTTTCATTTTTTTTAAAAACCTTTAAAAAAAATGGCAAGTGATGCCTTCATTATGCTTCCAATATAAACAACTCTCCTAATTGCTCAATTTTTAATAATTCAGGTCTAGCTTGATAAACCCCACTATTTGTGACCGTTCCATCCATCCCACGTACAAATAAATACATCACACCACCAAAATGTTGCTCATAATTGTAGTTAGGCAGCCGACTCTTTAAGTACTGATGTAAAACCAAAGTATAAATCCAGTACTGTAAACCATAATTATGCTCCCTCATGGATTGAGTTAATAATTTTTGATTGTATGACTCTAAACGATTAGATTTATAATCCATAACATAATAATGACCGTTAACTTCACAGATTAAATCAATAAATCCTGTTAAATATCCGCATAATGTTTTATTTGATAAAGGTTGAAACGTAGAGTCTTCTTTTAGTATTTTGTTTATTTGACTAACATCTATTGTTTTCATTGATAAATAAAAAGGCATTTCTTTTAAGCACTGCTGTTCTTCCAAATTTTTCAAGCTAAAACTATCATTTCCAACACTTAATACGGTGTTAACCGTTCTAGTTAGTAACTGATCTATTTGCTCAGGGTTATTAGTTTTTAACCCATAACGCAAACACGATTTATCTCTCTGAAGGCTTATATCCTCACCGGATGCTAAAGACTTAAATGAATTGTTTTCTAATAAATCGTGAATTACATTACCAGTATGTGCTCCACGGGGAAGCTCTTCATCATCTTGCCCTTTAGCTCCCATTATTATTTCTTCTCTAGCCTTGTCATCAGGTAACTCAGGCGTATCATGAATACTTAAGGAAGAAAGAGCTGTGTAGCTACTCATTTGCCAATGAGTATAAAGAGATCGCTGTCTTTTTTTATAGGATAACTGACTGTTTAGCGCCTGAGGCTGCCATCTTTGAGCTATTTCTTCTCGATCACCTAACAAACGATATTCAAAAGTTGAAGGGTGATTAATACTATAATTTTGAAGTTTCACCTGTTGCTGTAAAAAATCATCCTCATAAAAATCTAGCAAATAGGCCATTGCAGAGTTATTTGACTTATCTTTAGTCCGTACATCGGCCCAATTAATGTAACACCGATATTTTGCTCGAGTCACCGCAACATAAAAGACTCTTAAATCCTCAGCCAACTCTTCTTCTAGTGCAATGCTTCGATGGAGTTCAAATTGCTCTGACCCTAAATCAGCAATCATTTCTGAATTTTTATGACACTTAATCAACCACTTTTCTTTATTAAGTCGATCTCCTCGTTGCCATAAAAAGGGACAAAAAACAACAGGATACTCCAACCCTTTAGAGCTATGCATTGTAATGATTTTTACAGCATCTTCATCGCTTTCTAATCGAAGCTGTTGTTCGTCTGAAGGAATAGAACCAGAAGAGGCTTGAGTGATATTTTTATGTAACCAATCCAGTGTTTTATTAATCCTTAAATGATCATCTATAGTCGCTTGTTGAACCAATTCAATACAGTGCTGTAGATTAGTAAAACGTCTTTCTGCCAGGCTATTTTTTGATAAATGAGGCAGGATATTTTCTACTGACAGTAGCTGTAACATCATTGACATTAAGCTTTTGTTTTTCCATATTTGCAGATAGCCCTGAAAACGAGATAACCAGCTGTCCATAGCCATCTCATCATTTAGTATTTGCACCAACTGCTGTCCATTAAGATTAAACCAAGATAGCGTCAAAGCTTGTTTAATGAGTAAGTTATTCGTAGGCTGTGCAATCGCTTGCAATAAAAAATAAAGATCAAGCGCTTCAGGCGAAGTAAACACGGATTCTTTGCTGTTAATAACGGCAATAACACCCACCTCATTAAGTGCTTGCTGAAAGTCTTTGGCTTGCGGATTGGTTCTTACTAAAATAGCAATATCTTTAGGGTGAATCTTATTGCTACTTTCACTTTTTTGAAGGGTAAATCCAGATGAGAGCAAATCTAAAACTTCATCAATAACAGCTGTTTTTATTTCATTTGCTGCTTTTCCTGCAGACCATGTTTCTTTATCACTTTTGTCTAATTGCCATAAAACTAAAGGAGGCAAATACTCATCATGTTGCACTAGAACTCCATTTTTTGAAGTTAATGCCGCACTAACAGGATTAAAGATTAATTCTTCTGATAAAAATGGATTGTTAGTCTTAAATAGTGTATTGATTCCGTCGACAAGCTGAGGATGTGAGCGCCAATTAAAACCTAAACTAAAGTGATGATCTGCATGTTTTTTTGCGGAGAAATAAGACTGTATATCGGCTCCTCTAAACTTGTAGATTGCCTGTTTTGGGTCACCAATTAAATATAAAGAATGTTCAGCCGAATGAAAAAGGGTAGAAAATATATGCCACTGATTTTGATCAGTATCCTGAAACTCATCAATCAAAGCGACTTTAAATTTTTGCTGAATTTCTTCTTGCAAAACACGTCCTTTCTCATTGCGTAAAGCATCTGCGAGTCGTGTAATTAAGTCATCAAAAGATAAAACATTTAATTCTTGTAACCTCTGATTTATATCTTTATGCAACGTTTGAAGCAGAGATCGACGTAAGATTAAACTTATCTTATTAATAGCTGAATCCATATTTTCAAAAAGAGTGAGGTTAACTCCTAGCTTATTAATATAGATTTGTTTCTGTTCATCAGATGATTCAGGGTTAGCTTTACTCTTTCTAAATTTGTTTCCATTTAAAGAATCAAGCAAGCCTCGTTCTGTCAGTAATGAAAAGTCAGGGGCAGTTAAATTATGGCCATTTAGCCAGTCAGCAATAACTTGATGGCAACGAGTGAACTCGCTTTCAAAACTAACCTTGAATTTTCCTTCCGTTATTTTTTTCTGTAAAACGAGCAAAGATGAAATAATAGATTGCTTACTTTTATGACACAGTTTTTTCAACTCATCTAATGTCTGATCTAAATCTTCATATTCAGGAAGGATTGTCAGATCTGGGGCAATAAAATCAACACTAGCCAGTAGCTTGTCCGGCGTATGATACTGCGCTGTCAGTAAAGATGCCTCCCAGGCAGAGCGCTGATAAATATTTTTCCGCCAAAAGTCATCTGAACAAGCTTGTTTAATTGTGCTTATATCACCTGTTAATTCAATATCAAATAATTGCCCACTCTCTAAAGCATGCTCCGTTAAAATACGCTGGCAAAACCCATGTATCGTAAATATTCCTGCTTGGTCAATATCCAATAAGGCAGTATTAAGGCGTTGTAAAATAAGGGCCAAATCAATATCCAAATTATCGACCCATTGCCCAATGTTATCAGAGGGTAGAGCGGACTTAAGCCCGCCATCCCTTAAAAAAATAACAGCAAGCCTTGCATCAACTAATCGAGATCGAATCCTATCCTTCAACTCCTCAGTAGCAGCCTTAGTAAAGGTAACAACTAAAATTTGTTTAATATCTAGGTTTTTCTCAATCACAAACCGTAAAACAAGCATAGCAATGGTATACGTTTTACCTGTACCAGCACTGGCTTCAATCAAATTAATGCCTGTTAATAACGCGGTATTTTCCGGGTCAAAATTTTCGATCAATTGATTCATGAAAAAAATTATAGAAGACTTCAGTTCGCAATCAGCATTAAACTTACTCTATTCATAACAGCCTGAAGTCTATTCACAATTATGTAATAACGGTAGGCTCAGTCCTTCCTGTACGTTTTTTAATTTTGCAGAACTGTTCTGCTAGGTCAATTAAAAAGGCGAGTGCTTCTTGAGCGTCCTGACCGTGTTTACTACTATCTGCTTCATATTTTTCAAGATATATTCTTAATGTTGCCCCAACTGTCCCTGTTCCAGACAAGCGAAAGATAATACGAGAACCATTTTCAAAACCGATACGAATACCTTGATTATGACTGACACTGTTATCAACAGGGTCTGTGTAGCTAAATTCATCCGCATATTTAACGGTGTAATCAGAAAATTTCTGCCCCGCTAATCCGGATAATTGGCTACGCAAATGATCAAAAATCCCGTTGGCAACATCTAAATCGACTGCTTCATAATCATGCCGACAATAAATATCACGCCCAAAGGATTCCCAATGTTCATTCACAATATCTTCAATAGACTGGCGTTTTTTAGCAACTAAATTTAACCAAAATAATACGGCCCATAAACCATCTTTTTCTCTAACATGATCAGACCCTGACCCAAAACTTTCTTCTCCGCAGAGTGTTATTTGCCCATCATCCAAAAGATTTCCAAAAAACTTCCAACCTGTGGGTGTTTCAAAACAAGGTAATCCTAATTTTTTTGCTACTCTATCAACAGCCTGACTTGTTGGCATTGATCGAGCAACACCTGAAATACCTTTCGCATAGGCAGGAATTAATTGAGCATTTGCAGCCATAATCGCTAAGCTATCACTGGGTGTAACAAAAATGTTAGCTCCCATAATCATATTCCGGTCACCATCACCATCTGATGCAGCACCAAAAGTAGGGGCATTTTCACCAAACATTGTGTTTGTTAATTCTTCTGCATGTGCCATATTTGGATCTGGGTGCCCACCGCCAAAGTCTTCTAACGGTATACCATTGATAACCGTTCCTTTAGGCGCACCGAGTAAATCCTCTAGAATACGCTTTGCATAAGGCCCCGTAATCGCATGCATCGCATCAAAACACAGTGTTATGTAACCATAAGAAATACTGTTTTTAAGTAAATCAAAATCAAATATTTTGGCCATTAAGTCAGCATAATCTGAAACAGGGTCTATTATTGTAATAACTAGGTCATCAATTTTTTGCTGGCCTATGCTATCTAAATCAACATCAACAATATCGGCAATTTGATATTCTGAAATAGTGGTAGAGTTTTCATAAAGTGCATCAGTAAACTTTTCTGGTGCAGGACCACCATTACTCACGTTATATTTAATTCCAAAGTCCTCATCAGGACCGCCGGGGTTATGGCTTGCAGAAAGGATAATTCCTCCAAAGGCATTGTTGATTCTGATAAGATTAGATACTGCAGGCGTTGATAATAATCCACCTTGCCCAATAATGAGTTCACCAAACCCATTAGCAGCAGCTATTTTTATTATAATTTGTATCGCTTCTCGATTGAAAAAGCGGCCGTCACCACCTATAACTAATGACGTCCCTTGAAAATCTTGTAACGAATTAAAAATAGATTGAACAAAATTTTCTAAATAATTAGTTTGTTGAAAAACGGTTACTTTTTTTCTTAACCCAGAAGTACCTGGCTTTTGATCATCGTAGGGAGTGGTTGACTGAGTATTTATTTGCATTTTTTACCTGACTAAGTGCATTTAATTAGTCTGTTTAAAATACACCAATTTTTATATTTAATGTAAGTTTTTATGGACAAAATTCAGTTCTTCCAAGTGTTATTACTCATTTTTACTTTTTTTTCATCCTCTCTCTATGCAGACGATAGTATTTGGCTACTAATTGATACTCATAAATTAAACCTTAAAGTAAAAAAAGGCACATCAACTCTGGCGGTAATGAATAATATTTCTATTGGACGTGGAGGAGCTGGTTTTAAACAGTATAAAGGGGATGATATAACACCATTGGGAACTTATAAAATCAGCTGGATTAACAAAAAAAGTAGATTTCGTAAGTTTTATGGCTTTAATTACCCATCTATTGATAATACAAGCAATGCTTTTAAAAACAATTTATTAAGTTCAAAGTCATACACATCAATCATGAATGCCCATAAGAAAAATAAAGTACCACCTCAAAACACCTCCTTGGGGGGTGTTATAGGTATTCATGGTTTAGGTAACGCCGATAAAAAAATTCATGAATTAGTCAATTGGACTCATGGTTGTATCGCCGTTACAAACCAACAAATAGATATTTTAGCAAAATGGCTAAATAAAGGAATGTTAGTAAAAATAAAATAAAACTGGAAAGGAGTTTAAAAAAAAGAGAGAATTAAGCGTTAGGCATTTGAAAACTATTTAAAACAAAGGAAAAAATATGAAATTATTAAAAATCTTAAGTGTTGTTCTTGTAGCAGGATTAGCAACTGGTTGTGCTAGTAATTCTGATATTAAAGATTTACAATCACAAATTGACGGTCTATCTTCTAAAATATCAACCGTATCTTCAGATGCGGCTAAAGCTCAGTCTGCAGCGGAGCTAGCAGCGTCTAAAGCATCTGCCGCAGAAGCGTCAGCTAGTCGTGCAGCTCAATACTCTCAAGATACTAACAATAAACTTGATCGTATGTTTAAAAAATCAATGATGAAATAAATTCATGGTTGAGTTCTCCCCGAGAATATTATTCTCGGGGACTTTCATTCGTCTTTAAATTTAATTTTTTCTTTCTTCACATCATTTAATAGGTTTTTTCTGTTATTCGCGTCAACATTAGGTAATAATTTGCGCATAGCAATTGAAACAGGAATTCCATCACTTCTTTTTATAGCCTGCCTTAAAGCTTTACCATTAATAATTGGCATTTTATTATTATTCTTCTTTACAATTAAATTTAAAACTTCACTTAACTTTTCTTTATAACTCTCATTTTTTGCATCCAGTTTAGGATGTATTTCTAAATATAACTTGTTGTTAGACCAGCCGACCTTGATAGCTTGATTAATAATATTTACCTTTGTGCCTACCTTTACCTCTGGAAACAACTTTTCAATATCTTCCGGGTACATACGGATACAGCCATGACTTACACGCATACCAACACCATATGGCTTATTAGTACTATGAATCAAATAACCCTGAACACCAAGCCTAAGAGCATAGAGCCCTAAAGGATTGTCAGGCCCAGCAGGAAATACATCTGGCAGAATATCCCCTTCAGCCGCATGCTCATCCTTAATTGATTGTGGAGGGCGCCAAACAGGGTTTTTATTTTTAGCAATAATCGTCGTGTCGCCCAAGGGTGTATCCCAATCGACTCGTCCAATACTGATTGGATGTGTAAAAACTTTCCTTTTCTCTCCAAATTCATTCTTAGGGAAATAATAAAGACGATACTCAGCTAAATTCAACACGATTCCATCGTGATCTGTGTCAGGTAATAAGTAGCCAATAGAAACCTTAATTTTAGCCTGACTCCCAGGCAACCATCTATCAACCCCTGGATTAGCTAATAATATTTCGTTCTGCCCCATATCATAAGTTCTTGCAACATCAAGTAAAGTTTCTTCCTCTACTGCATATGTATACTGATTAGCCAAAGGATTATTTCCAATCAGTGAATCCCCTGAATTTTTTGGGTAATTCCAACCATCAGCGACAAGAACGTTGCTGGCCAATAAGAGAGAATAAAAGAAAGCGTTGCGAATTATTGACATAAGAATTTTAAACATTAACTAAAGAATGAGGGTTAATTAATATTTCCCATTCTTAAGGATACCAAGTTTATTTAAGACTAGCTCATTATCAACTTATGTTTTATTTTCTCCGCCAAAAATGTCAAGCAGTCGCGGTAAAAAATTAGACAATTCCAGCGACATAATAGAAAAATCCACATCAAATTGAGAAATTTCATCATCTGCATCTGTATCAGTAACTTGGTCTTGTATTAAATCTAAAAATTTTAAACGTTTAATAGAAAGGTTTTCATCAACAATAAAGGACAGTCGTTCTGTCCAGTTAACCGCAAGTTTTATAACTTGCTTACCTGTATCTAAGTGATTAGTTATCTCCGGCAAACTTAAATTATGCCGTTTACATCGAATAATACTTCCATCTTCTTCTGGGGACCGAAGCTCACATTCATCTTCAACAACAAGATCTTTAGGCATTGTTTTATTATCAACCAACCATTGAGTCATAATAACCGCAGGTTTATCAATTGTATTAATAGGCACAACAGGCAGAGACCCTATACATTTACGCAAATAACTGAGCAAATCTTCAGCTTTTTTGGCAGAAGCTGCATCAACAACCATCCATCCGCCCTTAGGATCAATATAAGCATAGGTCTTTTTTGAAAATGAGAAGGCTCTAGGTAAAAGCTCAAAAATCAATTCATCTTTTAGTGCTGTACGCTCTTTTTTAGATAATTTTCTAGCTTCTTGCTCTTCTTTTTCTGATATTTTTTCCTGCAACATTTCATTGATGACAGCAGCCGGAACAACTTTCTCTTCTTTTTTTAAGCAAACCATCATAAATCCATTTGATGCATGAATCAGTTCCTCTGTAGCATTTCCTATGGGAGAAGTCCAACCCATACTAAATTCATCATGGCTACTACAAGAACGAAACCGTTTATCGCTTAGCTTTTCAGTTAGTTCATCTACAGGTAAAGTAAAAGGTTCGGTAAATCGGTAAAGAGTAAGGTTTTTAAACCACATAGTGAGTATTATCGTGAATAAAAAAACGTGCATTATCTCAAATATATCGCTAAGGTAGGAGTTATTTTTGAGATTAAATCGAGGGTTGTGAAAAATATTTCCGGGTTTCCTGCAGTTGCTGGTAAAAATGCAAAATTACTCATTTTAGGTTCTATGCCTAGTGAAGCATCGTTACAAAAACAGCAATATTACGGCCATCAACGCAATGCTTTTTGGTCAATCATGATGACCCTCTTTTGTGATCAGCCTAATCATAGTGTTTTACCTTATACACAACGAAAACGATTACTCATTGAAAATAATATAGCAGTATGGGATGTTTTAAAGAATTGCCATAGAGATGGGAGTTTAGATACTGCAATTAAAATGGACTCAATAAAAACCAATAATTTTTTGCAATTTTTTCTGTCTCACCCTGATATTAAAAAAGTATTCTTTAATGGCCTAAAAGCTGAAGCTATTTATATAAAACATGTTTTATCCACTCTTAACAAACAATTTAGTGACTTAGAGTATTGCCGACTGCCATCCACCAGTCCAGCACATGCATCAATAACGTTGAAACAAAAAACAGCCATTTGGAAAAAAGAAATAAAAGATTATAATAATTTCTTAATTAAGGAGTAGCTTTATGGAATTTTCACTTTGGGAAAATATTTTATTAGGTGTTATGGTACTTGGTATCATTTTTTGGATGAAGCCTGGAATTAAATCATCTCTTCAGTTTAGTAAAAATGCGGAGTCTGATTGGGTGGGGGTTCTAGTTCCAATAGGCTTAGTCGTTATGTTTGTAATTTTTTTAGTATCAATGGTTTAAAATGAAAAATAGTGATATAGCTTATGGTGGAGACCAAGAGCCAGAATACGATGAAAATGGTGATTTAATTGAATATTATGCTATTCGTCCTAATAAAACACAGATCAAAAAAGAGATTGCAGAGGTCGCATCTTTAGCAGAAGAATTAACGCATTTAACAGAATCTCAATTAACCATGATGCGAATGCCTGAGAAAATAGAAAATGCAATTCTAAGTGCAAAAAAAATGCCGGCAACAAAACCAGCCAGAAAACGTCAGCTTAAGTTTATTACAGCTCGGTTACGAGAGATTGATATGGATCTTATTCTTGAAAATATAAACCGACTTAAAACAAAAAGTGCTCATGGCGTTAGAGAACACCACCAAGCAGAACAATGGAGAGACAAATTAATTGAAAACCATGGGAATGATGTACTGACAGAATTATTAAATCAATTTCCAAAAGCAGATCATCAGCATTTAAGACAATTACAACGAAATGCTCAAAAAGAAGCGAAAGAAGAAAAGCCGCCTAAATCATCGCGTATATTATATAAATACTTAAAAGAATTAGTGACAGAATAACAAGTAAAGATGACTACCAGAGTTTAAAATTCAATATCTTCACTGCATTTCAAATAAATCCATCTGCCGGTATGGTAACCTCTGAGAGTGACCTTTTAACGAAGATAAGGTAACGCCCAACAGCCTGACTTTACGATGCCCTATCTCTGTATTTTTTAATAACTCATCAAAGATTAAATCGGGTTCAATTGAATCAGTTATTTTCTTGGATAAAGTAAGACTCCGTGTTATTTGGACAAAATCGTGGTATTTAATTTTGATGGTTAAGGTCTGAGCCGTCATTTGTTTATCTTCTAACTTTTTTAATGCTTTGCTCAATAACTGATGTAAATATTGTACAACCTGCTGGCGATCTTTAATATCTACCTGAAATGTTGTTTCAACTCCCACAGATTTAGTGCTTCTATGACTATTCACTGGGCGATGGTCAATAGCTCTAGAAATATTGTAATAATATTGCCCCTTTTTTCCAAAGTTCTGTAGCAAAAAAGCGAGCGATTGATTTTTAATATCATTCCCTGTTTTGATACCTAAAGCATGCATTTTTTTTTCAGTCGCTTTACCTATTCCATGAAATTTCCCTACCGTAAGCTTTTCAACAAAAGCGATTCCTTGTTTTGGAACAATCAAATAAAGCCCATCAGGTTTATCCATGTCTGATGCTATTTTAGCCAAAAACTTATTGTAAGAAATACCTGCTGAAGCAACTAAACCCGTTTTTTGTAGAATAGATTTCTTAACCTCTTTAGCAATTAGCGTCGCAGAACCTTGGCATAATATATTTTTACTGACATCTAAATACGCTTCATCAAGAGATAAGGGTTCAAATAATTCAGTATAGTGAGAAAATATTTGCCTAATAATAGAAGATGCTTCTTTGTACGCTTCAAAACGAGGTTTTAAAAAAATTGCTTGGGGACACAGTCTATAAGCCTGAGAAGAAGGCATGGCAGAATGGATACCATATTGACGAGCTTCGTAACTACACGTAGCGACAACGCCTCTGGACTCTGGTTTTCCGCCTACGATAATGGGTTTGTTTTGATATTCAGGAAAATCACGTTGCTCAACGGAAGCAAAAAAAGCATCCATATCTATATGAATGATTTTCCTACTTTCATTGTTCACGTCCTGAACTTATTTTTTTTCCTTGATATCGGGTAACTCTAACTCTTCAGTTAAATTCCAATCTGAAAAAGGAAAAGGTATTTTTTCTGTGTTGTAGGTTAAAAATAACAAAATATGATAAAGATAAGCGGATAATTTTTTCCCAAAGCTTAAAATATTTTTATTTGGCTCTCCCGTAAATAGAGCAGACGCTACTTGTAAAAACACAATAGCCCAGAGTAACATTCTGACAAGCCCTACAATCACAGCAAAAACTAATAAGAAAAAAATACGTTTCCACGTGCTAATTTTTTTTAAGTTGTCATTAATTTCTTCTTGCATAATAAAAATCTACCCTTTATTCATTAAATCACGTAAATCAAGTGCTGCTGCATTTGCCCTAGCAATATAGTTAGCCATAGAAAGTGAGTAGTTTGAAAACATACCAAAACCATCTCCACTTAAAATCATTGGGCTCATAATAGGGGTTAATGCATTTTCTAAAGCATGAATCATATTATCTAATGTATTCATTGCTCTTTTATCTAAAATAATGTCTTCAAAGTCAACTTTAATCGCTCGTAAAATATGCAATAAGGCCCAGCTTGCTCCACGAGCTTGATAAAAAACATTATCAATTAATAACCACGGTGTTCTACCCACGCCTTTAGTTGATTCTATTAAGTTTTCTGGTTCTTTTTGTCCACTAGGATCATAAAGAATGCCTGCTGCCCCAGCAAATCGGTCAGTACTTGCCGTTAATCGAGTGGATAAGCCACCTAATCGCTTAATAACAACCTCTAAATAAGTCCACAAGTTATCAGAGCGCGAATAGAATTGTGCACGTCTTTGATGCTTCGTTGGTGCATACAGTCGTTTCATATAAACATGGAGAGATCTAACCCCTTTATCATATTCTGACTCTGAAGAAGGGAGCGCCCACGAATTAGGCTCATAATAAAAATATGGCTCAGCCAAAGCTAAATCTTTATCTTCAATTGATTGTGATTGGTTTCTGGCAAAATGATTTCTTAATGCTGTTGTACCATCACGCAACATGACAAGTGCACCATATTCCCAACTACGAATATTATCTAAAAACACCCCAGGAGGAGCTACGTCATTTGAAATGTAGCCCCCCGGCTTTTCCATAAGCACCTCAGCCATATGGGCAAGAGTATTGGTGTATACAAAACCAAGCGGCACCTTTTTAAGCCCACTCTTTTCCTTATATATTTCAGCTTCTTCAAGTACATTAAACATCTCAGGCTCAGTGCCCCACCATGCCCCTAAGATAACAAGGGTAAGCAACGTTAAGCCACATAAAGCGCCAAAAAACCAAAGTATGCCTTTCGATTTAGCATCATCTTTCGCTGTAGAGTCAGTCATTTTCTGGTGTCCTAATTATCATATTCTTACTTTAGTAATAGTAGAGTGCTTTTAAGAAAATATTTCAATAGTAGCAGGTTTTTAAGTGAATATCTGTATATCAATTTAGTATTTTTATTTGAACAAAATTTATTATACTTTTCACTTTCAAGTTTTCGATGGTTTATTGCATTATTTTGTTAATGAGAGAAAGATACTGAAATTTACGCATATACTTCGCGCGATCACCGATACGGATTTTATATTGGTTGATTTTTGTCGATAGCAAGGCGCTGAAATGGGCGCATAGCGAGCTACGCAACCATTTCAGTAACACCGCCTATCGGCAAAAATCAACCAATATAAAACTGAATAATTGAGTATACAGAGACTATGTCATTCTTTATATTTATGGTAATAAATAAGCACTATTTTTATCTGCAAGCCATTAAACTTTATTTCAAAAGTAAACGCCTTCAATAAAAAAGTAATCATTGACATACGCGCCCCTAACAATCATTTTATCGTTTAACTTGAAATATTTTATTGTTGTATTCAACTACGATTGAATTATTACGAATCTCTTTAAGCGTTACACCTTCTTCAATATCCTGACCTTCTTGATATTTTTTCATATCAACCATGATAAACCGGTCTTCTTCATTATTTGAGTATACAAATACATTGATTAGCATGGAGGGTACAGTACGTCTAAATTCATAAGATAGCTCTGATAATAACGGAATATTGTCAGATTGATTATTAGTTGTGTTCTGTTTTGGCACTACTTTTACTGCTGTTGGTTCTAATTTTTTTATTTCCACATCCATTAGTCTTTGTACATCCTTTATTCTTTCTACATCCTTTATTCTTTCTACATTTTTATCATCATCAATTTCTTGCTCTTCTGCAGCCTGAATAATTTCTGGGGCTTTTATCATTTTGCTTCTTAATTTTTTTTGTGCTTCTATCCTTTGAGCAATTGATGTTGTTTCGAGGTCACCAGTTAAGTCAGCTGTTGGTTTTATTATTTCTAGTTTATTTTCTAGAGTTGGAGCTTGAACCTCTTCAACAATACTCTTTGTTTCTATTTCAACCGTCGCCTCCTCTTCTTGTACAGATATCCAAA
This sequence comes from Methylococcales bacterium, assembly GCA_023145835.1. GTDB lineage: Bacteria > Pseudomonadota > Gammaproteobacteria > Methylococcales > Methylomonadaceae > QPIN01. The sequence goes on along the minus strand of JAGLDH010000013.1, from coordinate 10,588 downwards.
TAAAATAAGCTAGCATACATAAATTAATAGATGCCAAGACAATCAACCATGGAAAACGCTTCTTATTCCCACTTTCTTCTTGTGGATCTAAAAATATAAATTTGGAGGCATCAGCCTGCTTAGCTTGCCTTACTCGATCTGACTTTCTTAGCGCATTTAGAATATAAGACATTATTTTTCTCGCCTAAGTTTAGGTGAATTATCTAATGGATCATTATTTTGTAAATAAATAAAAGTCTTGGCACCCACGATTCCATCAGACTTTAAATCATATTGCTTTTGAAACTTAATCACTTCTTCCTTTAAAGTCTCATTAAAAATATTAGAATGAGGGAGTGCCAACACGTTAGGATTAATTAACGATATTTTTTTCTTTATCCATTTAACTGATTCTGATGATCTTCCGGGAAAAACTGTTTTTTTATTAGGGATAGGAGATTTCCATAAAACCACATAATTACCTTTCCATAGCTTAAGGACTTTATCGAGAGGAAAAATAATTTCCTTATCAAACTGAAAAACAGGATCACTATTTTTTACACCTAACAGTAATGCATATTCTTTTTCAGCCTCGTTTACAGGAAATTCCATAATGACAGGCCGATCTAATTTAACAAGCTCTTCCCAGCTTGCCTGATCAAATAAACAATGCAACCCCTCAGACTTGATTCCTTTACATCCGGCATCGTCAGAAATTGATTTATCCCATAAATAAGCAAGAAGCGATAAACCTGGCTTTAAAGGTACCGAGTGTTCCTTTAAGTATAATTTAATATCAACTGGAGCCTTGTTTTCTTTCACTACTGTAACTGGCACCTGTTGTGGAGTCTTATTCTTTGCCTTTTCTTCCAAAGAAACAGGTAATTTAAAAAAATCAAAAACCTCTGGCGCTTTCTTTTCTTTCACAACAGTAACTAGCACCTGTTGCTCAGTCTTTTTTTCTAATGATACAAGTGCTTTTTCTTTAATCGCCTTTATTTTTGGTTTATCTACTCCAAGTTTAGGTGAATTATCTTGAGGGTCGTTATTTTGAAAATAAATAAAAGTCTTAGCACCCACGATTCCATCAGGTTTTAAATTATACTGCTTCTGGAACTTGATCACTTCTTTCTTTAATTCATCATCAAAAAAATCAGAATAAGGAGTAGATAACAACACATCAGGATTAGTTAACGATATTTTTTCTTTGATCCATTTGACTGATTTTGAGGTTCTTCCAGGAAAAATTGTTTTTTTATTATGAATGGGTGACTCCCATAAAGTCACATAATTCCCTTTCCATAACTTAAGTATTTTATCGACAGGAAACGTCATGTCCTTATCAAACTGAAAAACAGGATCCCCATTTTTTATCCCTAACAGTAATGCATGTTCTTTTTCTGTCTTTGTTATAGGAAACTCTAAAATCGCCGGCCGGTCTAATTTAATAAGTTCTTCCCAGCTTGATTGATCAAACAAACAATGCAAGCCCTCTGCCTTGACTCCTTTACATCCCACATCGTCAGGAATAGACTTATCCCATAAGCGTGCAAGATGTGACAAGCCTAATTTTATCGGTAATGGATGTTCCTTTAAATGAAATTTAAAATCTAATGGTTCCTTCTCTTCTTTCACTAAAACAACAGGAGTCTGTTGTTGCGTTTCCTCCGTAGCCTTTTTTTCTAGTTGCGTTTTGTCTTCAGTCTTTTTTTCTAACGGAATAGGCATTTTTGCAATAATAGATTGTTTCTTTGCCTTCTCTCGCCCAAGTTTAGGTGAATTATCTTGTGGATCGTTATTTTGAAAATAAATAAAAGTTTTGGCACTCACAATTCCATCAGGCTTTAAATCGTGCTGCTTTTGAAACTTAATTATTTCTTTCTTTAACCCCTCATCAAAAACATTAGAATGGGGGGTATCTAACGCACCAGGGTTAATTAACGATATTTTATCTTTGATCCATTTGACTGATCTTGAGGATCCTCCTGGAAAAACTGTTTTACTATTCCGGACAGGTGATTGCCATAAAGTCACATAATGCCCTTTCCATAATTGAAGAACCTTATCAATAGGAAACATCATTTCCTTATCAAACTGAAAAATAGGATTCCCATTTTTCACCCCGACCAAAATTATATTTTTTTTTTCAGTCTCTGATATAGAAAACCCCATCATCGCGGGTCTGTCTAATTTAACAAGCTCTTCCCAACTTGATTGATCAAACAGACAATGCAATCCCTCAGCCTTGATCCCTTTACATCCTACATCGTCAGGAATAGACTTATCCCATAGACGTGCAAGCTGTGATAACCCTGGTTTTACAGTTGCCGAATGTTTCTTTAAATAAAATTCAAAATCTAATGGTGTCTTCTCTTCTTTCACTAAAGCAACAGGCACTGGTTTTTGCGTTTCCCCCTCAGCCTTTTTTTCTAACGAAATAGGTATTTTTGCCATAAGGGATTGTTTCTTTGCCTTATCTTGCCAAAGTTTAGGTGAATTATCTTGTGGGTCATTATTTTGTAAATAAATAAAACTCTTAGAGCCCACGATTCCATCAGACTTCAAATCATGTTGTTTTTGAAACGCCATCACCTCTTTCTTTAATGCCTTATCAAAAAAATCAGAATGAGGGAGTGCTAACGCCCCAGGGTTAATTAACGAGATTCTTTCCTTGATCCATTTGACAGATTTTGAGGATTTCCCAGGAAAAGCTGTTCTTTTATCATCCAGAGGTGATTGCCATAAAGCAACGTAATAACCTTTCCAATAATTAAGTACCTGATCGCGAGGAAATGTTATGTCTTTATCAAACTGAAAAACAGGATCCCCATTTTTCACCCCGACCAATATTACATTTTCTTTTTCTGTCTCTGATAAAGAAAATTCCATCATCGCAGGCCGGTTTAATTTAACAAGCTCTTCCCAGTTTGATCGATCAAAAAGACAATGCAATCCCTGAGCCTTGATTCCTTTACACCCTGCATCTTCAGAAATGGACTTATCCCACAAACTTGCAAGCTGTGACAAACCAGATGTTAAGGGTAATTGCTGTTTCTTTAAATAAGATTCAAAATCTAAAGGTGTCTTCTCTTTTTTAACTAAAGCAACGAAAGTTTGTTGTTGCGCCTTATCCTCACTCATTTCTTCCAAAGAAGCAAATGAGTTCACTTTAATAGGTTGTGTCTTTGTTTCAATACCTCCAAGTTTAGGTGATTTATCTTTAGGGTCATTATTTTGTAAATAAATAAAAGTCTTGGCGCCTACGATGCCATCTGGCTCTATATCATATTGCTTTTGAAACGCGATCACTTCTTTCTTTAATGCCTTATCAAAAACATTAGAGTGAGGGGTCGCAAACATATTAGGGTTATTTATCGATATTTTTTTCTTGATCCATTTAACAGATTTTGAAGTTCTTCCCGGAAAAGCTGCTTTAACACCTTGAACAGGTGATTCCCATAAAGTAACATAATGCCCTTCCCATAAATTAAGAACTTGCTCAATAGGAAACGTCATGTCCTTATCAAACTGAAAGATAGGATCCCCTTTATTAATTCCTAACAGTAATGCATGTTCTTTTTTTGCCTTTGATATAGGGAACGTCATAATCACAGGCCGGTTTAATTTAATAAGCTCTTCCCAATTGGATTGATCAAATAAACAACGTAATCCTTCTATCTTGATTCCTTTACACCCCGCATCGGCAGAAATAGACTTATCCCATAAACCAGCAAGCTTTGATAAACTTGGCTTTATAGGTAACGGATGTTTCTTTAAATAAGATTCAAAATCTAATGCTGTCTTCTCTTTTTTAACTAAAGCAACAGAAGTTGGTTGTTGCGCTTTGTCATCACTCTTTTTTTCCAAAGAAGCAAATGAGTTCACTTTAATAGGTTGTGCCTTTTTAACTAAAGCAACAGAAGTTGGTTGTTGCGCTTTGTCATCACTCTTTTTTTCCAAAGAAGCAAATGAGTTCACTTTAATAGGTTGTGCCTTTGTTTCAATACCCCCAAGTTTAGGTGATTTATCTTTAGGGTCATTATTTTGTAAATAAATAAAAGTCTTGGCGCCTACAATGCCATCTGGCTCTATATCATGTTGTTTTTGAAACGCAATCACTTCTTTCTTTAATGCCTTATCAAAAACATTAGAGTGAAGGGAAGCAACCATTCCAGGGTTATTAATGGATATTTTTTCCTTGATCCATTTAACAGATTTTGAAGTTCTTCCCGGAAAAGCTGCTTTAACACCTTGAACAGGTGATTGCCATAAAGTGACATAATGCCCCTCCCATAAATTAAGAACTTGCTCAATAGGAAATATCATTTTCTTATCAAACTGAAAGATAGGATCCCCATCTTTTATTCCCAACAGTAATACATGTCCTTTTTCTGCCTTTGTTATAGGGAACACCATAATGACAGGCCTGTTTAATTTTATAAGTTCTTTCCAGCTCGATTGATCAAATAAACAACGTAATCCCTCTGCCTTGATTCCTTTACATCCGGCATCATCAGAAATCGACTTGCCCCATAACTCGGCAAGTACTGATAGACTTGGCTTTATAGGTGAAGGATGTTTCTTTAAATAAGATTCAAAATCTAATACTGTCTTCTCTGTTTTAACTAAAGCAATAGGCATTTGTTGTTGCGCCTTGTCTTCACTCTTTTTTTCCAAAGAAATAGATCCTTTCACTTTCCTACCCAGTTTAGGCGATTTATCTTGAGGATCGTTATTTTGCAAATAAATAAAAGTCTTGGCACCCACGATGCCATCAGGCTTTAAACCATGTTGCTTTTGAAATTTGATCACTTCTGCCTTTAAGGCCTTATCAAAAACATTAGAATAAGGCAGTGTCAACACACCAGGATTATTTAACGATATTTTGTCCTTGATCCATTTAACAGATTTTGAAGTGCTTCCTGGATAAGCTGAATTAATACCTTGAACAGGTGATTGCCATAAAGTCAAATAATGCCCTTTCCATAATTGAAGAACTTGTTCAATAGGAAACGTAAGATCCTTATCAAACTGAAAAATAGGATTCCCATCTTTCAACCCTAACAGTAATACATATCCTTTTTCTGTCTTTGTGACAGGAAACGCCATAATGACAGGCCGGTTTAATTTAACAAGCTCTTCCCAGCTTGATTGACCAGATAAACAAAGTAACCCTTCCGTCTTAATTTCTTTACATCCGGTATCTGGAGAAATGGATTTACCCCATAAACCAGCAAGCTGCGACAAGCTTGAATTTACCGGCAACTTCTTTTTCTTTAAATAAAATTCAAACCCCTCTTCGTTCATTAAAGCAGCTGACGCTTGCTGTTTTGTTTTATTCTCAGGTGCTGTTATATGTTTTTTATTTGATTCCTCATCAAATAAAAAACTTAAAGGATTTGATAATTTAAATTGCGTTTTCTTTAGCTGGTTATTTATTAAATAAAATAAAGAAAATACAAAAGCACAAATGACAAGACTCTTCACAATAATTCCAAGTAACCCGCGTTTCCTTGCTGATACTGGATAATTAAAAATTTCTTTTGCGGCGTTATTAATCATTTTCGCAGTCACAATCTGCTGATTATCTCCATAAGCGCCTAGTAAAGCTCTGTCACATATTACATTAATGAGCCTTGGAGTCCCTTTTGATGCCTCATAAATTTTTTTTATTGCAGCTCGATTAAATATATCATCATGTCCCCCACAGATATTTAAGCGGTGTTTAATGTATTTTTCTGTTTCTGGATAAGACAACGACGATAAATGATATCGCGCAGTGATACGCTGGTTAAGTTGTCTTAATTCTGGCTTATCTAATATCTTTTTTAGTTCAGGTTGCCCCAACAGAATTATTTGTAATAACTTGGTTTTTGTAGTTTCTAAATTTGTTAAGAGCCGGATTTGTTCAAGTACATCTGCACTTAAATTCTGGGCTTCATCAATTAAAACAATTGTTTTCTTACCTTCAGCATGAGCTGAAAGTAAATAAGAATTCAAACTGTCAGTTAACCCCTTAAGCGTTAGATTATTTTTATCATAAGAAATGTGTAGTTCATCACAAATATTAGCTAATAATTCATTTGCACTCAATTTTGGGTTTAGAATAAGTGCAAGAAAAATATTAGGAGGTACCTGCCTTAATAAGCACTGAGATAATAAGGTTTTACCCGTTCCCACTTCTCCAGTTAAAACTACAAAACCACCACTCTGATTAATTCCATATAATAAATGAGCAAGCCCCTCTTGATGCTGCCTACTCATGTAAATGAAATGAGGATCAGGTGAAATAGAAAAAGGTGATGTGATAAAATTAAAATGCTGTCGGTACAACGGTATTATCCTTAAATCAAGTGGTGACTCATATGACTGAATCTAATCCAGAGCAAGCAGAAAAAAAAGTAAAATATATTGCTTCTATAATCTATTTGCTCGTGTTTGCTTTTATCGTAGGAGGGAGCTATATAAATCAACAGCAAGAACCTTCTGTTCTAATCGAAAAGAATGAAGTTGTTACAATTCCTGAAATTAATTAAAAAATTTCCCAAAAAAACCAGGTTCTTTTTTTAATATTTCTATTCGTTGCTGCGCGAACAGCCCAATTTCATTTTCTCCTTCTTTCTTAACAATGCGCTGAAGAGTAGATATACTTTCTTTCTTTAACAACTCAATTGCACGTTTTCTAACCGAGTCATAATGCGCATTAAGAGCCGCTAATTCTTGTAAATAATTATTAGCTTGGTTCAATTGTGTCAATATAACCCTTTCAGGATCGCTAGTTAATAGGTCTCGTAGCAAATTACCATATTGTTCCTGAACCCTTACCAAATCACTACGAGTAATTTTAACGGGTTCTGTTGGATCATCGCAGCAAGACATAAATTACCTCCCTTTTTTCTATGATTCTAAATAAATCGATGCTCTACATATTTATTTGGGATTATCATACATCTAAAAATTAACAAAAGCAGACAAATTCCATGTTCATCCTGCATAGCTCAAATAAAACAGAAAACTTGCTCATCCATTTAATATCCGTTATTGAAAACATACCTTTATCACACCCTTTAAGTAAAGAAGTTTTTCTAATTCAAAGCCAAGGAATGGAGCGCTGGCTATCTCAAAAACTGGCAAGTCATTGTGGAATATGGGGAAATTATGAATTCTTATTCCCAGGTAAATTTTTCAGTTCAATCTCAAAAAAAATTGATTCTCAGATAAATGATGAACTTTTTGACCGAGAATTAATGTTATGGCGTTTTGAGAAACTGCTTCGAATTATAGATGATAATTGTTTTAAATCACTTCAACATTATTTAAAAGGTGATAACCAGAACTTAAAACGTTTTCAATTAGCACAGCAATTAGCTCAAATTTTTGATCAATATCAAATGATGCGTCCTGATATGCTTGAACTTTGGCGAAAAGGACATCAACTATATCAATCTGAAAATGAAATTTGGCAACGAACTTTATGGCAAAAAATCACGCATTCCATTGGTGAAAAACATCGAGGCTCATTATGGCAAGAGGTTATTAATCAGCTAAACCAATGTGATGAAGGGAAGTTTTCAAAACAACTTCCTGAAAGAATCTTTATTTTTGGATTAAATACAATGCCACCTTTATTTTTAGATTATCTACAGGGGCTATCAAGACATTGTGATTTGCATTTATTTCTACTCAACCCTTCTCAAGTGTATTGGGCAGATTTGGTCAATAAAAAACATTTGACTGATGAGATAGAAGGACATCCATTATTAGCGACGTTAGGGCAACAAGGCAGAGAATTTCAGCAAATGTTATTAGAACAAGCAAATTTCAGCTTTGATCCAGATAGTTTTGAAGAAACAACGGTCACTAATAATTTACAACAGCTGCAAAATGATATTTTAGATAACCAATTACAAGGACATTTTTTAGAAAAAGACAACTCAATCTCAATTCATGCCTGTCATTCAAGAATGCGAGAAGTTGAAGTTCTAAAAAATCAGCTATTGTTTGCTTTAGAACAAGATCCTGAATTAGAGTTACGTGATATTGTTGTGATGGCACCAGATATTCAACACTATGCTCCTTTTATCTCTGCTATTTTTAATCATATTCAACATGCTATTGCAGATAAAAGCCTGCGACTTAGTAACTCAGCATTAGATGCTTTTATTCGTTTTTTAACGCTCACACAAGGTCGTTTTGGTTGGCAAAACGTCATGGATTTATTAGAACAACCCATTGTATACAAAGCCTTTTTACTGTCTGAATCAGATTTAGAATTGATTAAACATTGGGTTACAGATACCCATGTTCGTTGGGGTAAATCAGCTGCGCATAAAAAGGATTTAGATTTACCTGATCTCTCACAAAATACCTGGCAGGCAACTTTAGATCGTTTATTGATGGGGTATGCTGTAGGTAGTGAAGAAGTTTTTATTGACGGTGTTTTACCTTATCGAGATATTGAAGGAACTTCAGCACAAGCATTAGGCGGTTTAAATGATTTTCTTCAACTATTATTTAAAGCCAGTGATGAATTAAAACGTCCAACATCCTTAAACAATTGGAATCATAGGTTTTATTATTATGCTGATCGACTCTTATCTGTAAAAACTCAGTCAGAACAACTAGAACGACAACAAATCAATGAAATATTAGAAGATCTAACAGGTAAAATCACCTCTGTACATACTGACGATATTTCAGTAGAAGTCATGATTGCCTGGCTAGAAAGTAGAGTATCAGAAAGTAAATCATCCAATGGATTTTTACGCGGTCAACTAACCTTTTGTTCCATGCTACCCATGCGCTCCATTCCTTTTAAAGTAATTGCCTTATTAGGGATAAATGAGGGGGAATTTCCTAAGATTGATAGAAACCCTACATTTGATTTAATAGGACAAAATTTTAGACCAGGTGATCGTTCCCGTAGAGCAGATGATCGATATCAATTCTTAGAAATTTTACTTTCCGCTCGGCAACAATTGATTATCACTTACAGAGGTCTATCTCTCCAAAATAATGATGATATCCCTCCCTCAGTTGTCATTAGTGAACTAGTTGATGTGTTAGAGAATTATTATCAGCTAACAGACTTAATTACAAAGCACCCACTCCAGGCATTTAGTCACCACTATTTTTCTGAAAACTCAGAGCTGTTTAGTTACTCCAAAACTAATTATGATACAGCTATTGCTTTAGATGAAAACAAACAAGAAGTAGAACAATGGTGGCAAGGAAAGCTTGATATAAAAACATCTAATATTATAAATATTAATGATTTATTCGTATTTTATCGGCAGCCACAACAATACTTTTTACAAAAAAAATTAGGCGTTTGTTTTACAGGTATTACAGCAGATATTGAAGAAAGAGAACCTTTCAAATTAGACCCATTGGATGCTTATGCGATTAATCAACAATGGATTGAACATAATTTAAATGACATTCCTTTTTCCCTAGAAAAATTACAAGCTCAAGGTCGCTGGCTTTCTGGTATTAATGGGCAATTAGAATTTGATCAACAACTAAAAGTTATTGATGAATTTTCAGACTTAATTAGGCAGCAAGGTTTGGGGAAAAGGAATGAAAATCAGTCTATTGATATAACCATAGAGAAATACCGTCTGATTGGGAATTTAAGCCATATTTATGAAAATGGGAGCTTCTTTTACCGCTATGCCAATCTAAAAGGTAAAGATTTTATGGCGGCTTGGTTACACCATCTAATTATTAACCAAGTTAAGACACAAAATACTCACATGCTTAGTAAGGATGAATCTCGACTTTTTTCTTTTGAGGAAAATAATCCAGAAACATTAACTACGTTGATACAAATATACATTCAAGGTCAACAACAACCTAATGCATTTTTTACTGAATCTACTTTTGCTTATATTAAACAGGCTGAAAAACTTAAAATAAGTAAACGTGCAAATAAACCGGCTATTGTCATTGCACAAGAGCAATTGAAAAAAGAAATGGAATTTGACCGTTCATTATTCCAGCTTTATCAAAATATGGCCGATTTATCAGAAATGTTAAATCTAGAGTTTGAAGCACAATGCAATAATCTAATTTTGCCAGCATGGGAAGCTACACAAGAATAAATACATAGAGTTTTTGTGTTGATACTTTAGACCCCTCTGAACAAGTTGATTCATAAAAAATTATATTCAATTAATTCAATAAGTTAAATTCTATTAAATCGTTACTTTAAGACTTTATCAGAGGCTCCTTAAGTAGAACGGATTCTGATCCGCTCTACTAAGACTATCAAATCGTTATAAGCTTAAGAAGCTAACAAATTATCAAGTTCCGATTGTACCCTTGCTTCATAGTGGCGCTTTAAAGTTGAATCAGTAGGACGAGGAGGTAAATTTGTTTCAATTTCAGCTTTTAAGATAGCCATAAAATGACGTTTCAATGTCGAGTCTTCTGGAATTTGTAACGCTGATACTTTTGATACACCACTTGTAGCTGGAGCAGACTTAACAATTGGCTTTGGTTTTTCTTCAGCGGCTTTTTTTGCAGCAGCCTTTTCTGCAGTGGCCTTTTCTGCAGTAGCTTTTTCTGCAGCAGCTTTTTCTGCAGCAGCTTTTTCTGCAGTAGCTTT
>JAGLDH010000129.1 GCA_023145835.1 Methylococcales bacterium | reverse complement strand
GATGAATAGTTGGAGCCCAGTCCCGCCAAACCTTAATTAATCAAACAAAAAAAATAAGTTTTCAAATCTTATTTAGAACCAACTTTTAAAAAACTTTCGATTTTTTTGTTTTGACTCATTTGATTTTTTATCTAATTCAACAGCTTCAATTGCTTTATTTTTTTTCTCAATTTTTTTATTATTTTGATTGGTTTTATTTACAGTAGATGAAATTTTTTTAACTGTTTCGTCATCTGCAATAGCACTATTAATAAAGAAATTACCAATATCTGATAACCCTACTGAACTAACACTTCCTTCCTCAGCAACTATAGCTTTTTGGTTATTTAAGTTCATTGTATTAGTAGTAATCCCGACGACATTTGTTCCAACACTTACTGAAAAAATCACTAATACATTAATAACGTAGTAAATAGGCTTCTGCCATAAAGGTACTTTTAACTCAGATAAAACCAACAACCCGAGAAGAAGACATATGATTAATGCAGTTAATTTTGGATCAAAACCAAAATTAATCCATAAGGTATTAGCAGCCATCATTACAATACTGCCTGCTATTCCCGGAGTCAGCATAGAATTAGGGTTTAGAAATTCTTTAATTTCAGCCATGATCCCCCCCTTGATAAATCAATATTCTATTTAAGATAAATTCAATCTATCAAATTTAAACAGCAATGTATGTTAAGTATTACCTAATTTGTAAGAAAACTAACTTGTATTTAGTTTATAAACTTCGCGTGGTCACGGGTTCAGGTTTTATAGCGAGTTATTTTTTGTTAATAGCAAAACGCTGAAATGGGCGCATAGCAAGCTAAGCAACTATTTCAGCAACGCAGTCTATCGACAAAAATCAACCGATAGAAAACTGCATCTGTGATTGCGCGAAGTATAACTATTTAATTGTATGCATTTTAATCTGTAGACTATAATTCTTTTAAAAACATATTTAAATTAAGGAAATCATTCATGGTAAGAGATCAGGGTAACTCTCAACTCTATGCTGAATCTGCAACACAAGCCGCTGATTTATTACGCCTTATTATTCCTCAAATATCTAAACTCAATCTCACTGCAAGTCCAACTAATTACACAATTTGGTATGAATATTATCTAGCAACTAATGTACAGTTGAAACAGGCTATTGATAAATGTATAGAGAATGGAACAGTCATTACTAATGATCTTTTAGAGTCTTTTTTTTGTACTTATATTACGGATCAATCTGCATGTGATTTAGCTCAAGTCCAAGAAAATATAGTTCATTTAATCAATGGGCTCTCTGATATTGCAAAAACAGCTGACTCGACGGCTTCTAATTATCAACAATCTCTACAAGAGTCTAGTCATCAGCTAGAAAACCCAGCTGCAAACCAAGATCTCCTCCATGTCGTAAGTAAATTAATCTCCGATACTCAAGGTATGCAATCATCTATGCAAACCATGCGTAGTCACATGAATGAAAGCCAAAATGAAATCAATGATTTACGAAATAAATTAGATCAGATTACAGCTGAGTCCTTAAGTGATGCATTGACAGGGTTGACTAATCGTAAGGGTTTTTTTGCTGCATTTGAAAAAGCTCTTACTCTGTCTGAAGTCTCCTCATATTCTATTTCACTATTAATGATTGATATCGATTTTTTTAAAAAAGTGAATGATACTCACGGCCATTTAATCGGTGATAAAGTCATTAAGTTTATTGCTGATACCTTAACTATGCAAATAAAAGGGCAGGACACAGCTTCTCGTTTTGGAGGTGAAGAATATGTCATCCTACTACCAAACACACCTCTACAAGGAGCTAAAGTTCTTGCAGAAACGATAAGACAAAAAATCGAAAAATCTCGTATTCGTCGATCTAACACGCAAGAATCCATTGGTCAAATAACCGTTTCCATTGGCGTTGCTTGCCTCCATCCCAACGAAAAAAAAGACAAAAACAAAACAAAAAAAGTACTTGAATCATTGATCAATCGGGCTGATTCAGCATTATATCTATCAAAAGAGAATGGACGTAATCGCGTTACTATTGATCAACCTTAAATTTAAAATAAATCAGAAAACAACCCTAATAAAAAATAGTATTACAACACCTAAATATTTTCTGATTATTTCATTAAATCTTAAAATGCATAAAATCTTTCACGAAGAGAATGCTAATGCTTAACACCTGACTCAACATACTCCTTTGCTTTTTCCATATTATCTTTTCGAACAGCAAATCTAGCTTTTTTCATCTGAGCTGATTTCTTCATCCTAGGTGGGTCTAAACGTGTCACTTCAATTTCTTTCCTGATTAGCAAGAATCTTCCGCCAAACGTTGAGAGCCCTTTAAAAACCAATCTCAGCGATGAAACAGTGG
>JAGLDH010000128.1 GCA_023145835.1 Methylococcales bacterium | reverse complement strand
GCGGAAGATCCTTGATAATCAGGATATTTTTTAAAGCAACTGGTTTAATAATATGACAATGATTGTGACCAGAATAAAGGAAACACTTTTCCAAAAAAATACAGGATCTCGTTCTAATAGAGGTGGACGAGTCTTATTTAAAAATTTTTTATTCGGATGGCGTAAGTCAAATATAAATTCAGTTACCTCTGTATATCGTTTATATGGATCGGGAAAGAGAGCTTTTTTGAGTGTTTCATCAAGCCAAAGTGGAATTTGACGGTGATCGTAAGGAATAGAGTGATAATTTAATTTATTTTGTGCTGATTTGGTTGTCGCTTTTACGACCTGAGCACCATAAGGTAATTTTCCTGTCAACATTTGATAAGTAATAACCCCCAACGAAAAAAGATCTGAAGCGGATGTCCCACTTGCTCCCAGTATATATTCTGGTGCGGTATATTGTGCAGTCCCCAATATATTTGCTTGCATAACAGGTGTTGTGATCTCTGCAACACCCGCTACTTTTGTCGAGCCAAAATCAATAATTTTCACTGTTCCGGTTGTGTCAATCATTATATTCTCAGGCCGTAAATCTTGATGTAGCATTTCCAATCGATGAAAAGCGCGTAGTCCTTTAGCTATTTGCTCAACAATACCACGAACTGTTTCTAAGTCTGGTTTTGGATTATCCCTCATCCACTGAGTTAATGTCTGGCCATCAATAAATTCTGTAATGATGTACATAAAATTTCGTTGCCGAGTCTGTACACAAGGCTTCAAAACATTTGCACTATTAATTCGTCGAGCAATCCATTCTTCCATCAAAAACCTTTCTAAATAAGCAGTGTCACCTTGAAGGTCAATGGAAGGCGTTTTCATAATGACTTGTGTATCTGTTTCACTATCTACTACCAAATAAACGTGACTACGACTACTAGCATAAACTTTTCTAATAATTTTATAGCCATCAAAAGTCATCCTAGCCTCTAAAATTGGAGGAAAAGGCAGCTTTGTTAACTGTTGGTGAATTTCATTAACATTTTGACTCGGTAATTCGTCAATTCTAATAATCTGAGTAGTAAGATTATCATGACTCCCTTGCTCGTAAGCTTCTTTTGAAATAATTGTTGCCGCTACATCCAGGTCATCTTCATACTTTTTAATAGTATCAACCATAAACCGAGAGCTAACTAATTCATAAATACCATCAGTAACAAAAACAAAAACATCCCCCCAATCAACTTGTTGAGCATCATAATCAATTTCAAGTCGTGAATGAATCCCCATAGCTCGACTAAGATAGCTTTTATCTTCTGAAACCCAAAGCCGATGATCTTTAGTTAATAGTTCTAACGAATTATCACGTAATCGATAAATTCGGCTATCACCTAAATGAAATATATGTGCTGTAGTTGATTTGATAACCATGGCACTTAATGTGCAGACATAGCCCCTATCTTTATTGAAGCGGTATTGACCTTGCTGTGTTTGTGAATACAACCAAGAATTTGTTGCAGCTAGAACTTTTAGAGCCGATTTTTTTACTGTCCAAGCTTCTGAGGTACAAAAATAATCATCCAAAAAACCAGTAACAGAAGCTTCACTAGCAACTTGCCCCACATCACTACTACTGATGCCATCAGCTAACGCAATAGCAATTCCTTTTGATGTTAATTGAGGCTCATCAGGAATATAAATACCGTGAAAATCCTGATTAATTTTCTTACGTCCCTTATCAGAGTATTGCCCTACAGATATTTTTAATTGGCTAGACATCTGTTATTAACCTTTAAGGACAATCCTATGATCTACAAATACCAACAGAATATAAAGAACATCTCTTGAGTATAGAAGTTCTTTTTTAGTAATATCCTATTATAAATTTCGTTCAGGACTCATTCTCACATGGGTGTAATATAACGGTAACCCAACAAAAACAAAACCACCGACCATATTTCCCAAAACAGTAGGTATTTCATTCCAGATTAAATAATCACCGACTGTAAAGCCACCGCCCATAATCATAGAAAATGGAAATAAAAACATATTCACAATTGAATGTTCAAATCCCATAAAGAAGAAAAGCATAATCGGCATCCACATAGCAAACATTTTTCCCGTTGCTGAAGTAGAGATCATAGCACCTACTACACCCATTGAAACCATCCAGTTACACAACATACCACGAATAAAAATTGTCATCCATCCGCCAAAACCATGTGTTTTATAGCCTAACGTCCTAGATTCGCCTATGGTACCAACTTTTGCAGCGATCACCCCACCATCAGTGTTGTAACCATAGGTCAAAATAAAGGACATCATAAAAGCGACAACTAAGGCTCCAGCAAAGTTACCTATGAAAACTAAGCCCCAGTTTCGAAATACTTGACCTACCGTTACTCCTGGTCTTTTATCAATAAGAGCAAGAGGTACCAGAGTAAAAACCCCTGTCAATAAATCAAATTTCATTAGATATAGCATGATAAAACCAACAGGAAAAAGCACCGCACCTAATAAAGGGGATCCTGTTTTTACTGCGACAGTAATCGCAAATATAGCGGCAAGTGCCAACGTTGCACCAGCCATAAAAGCACGAATCAAAGTATCTTTTGTTGACATGTAAACTTTAGCTTCACCTGAGTCAACCATTTTTGTAACAAACTCTGTTGGTTCTAAATAAGACATAACACCTTCTCTATAAATCTAGTTAATGTTTATTAATAATTCCAAAAAAATCTAATAATCATCCTTTTGGATGCATTGTTACAAAATAAACAAGCAAGTATCTAGCCAATTAACAAAATAAACACAAGCAGCTAATTTTCAAGGGTTAAGTTTTTTTTGTGTCTAAAAATAGTCTATGCCTTTTTAACAATGCACCATTCAGCTTCATTCTGCACCAAAACCGAGCAATAGCATATTTAAAGACACCTTTATTCCTTTTGAAATACAGAGGTAGAAAAGTCTAAAAGATGAATCACATTCATCCTAATTGCTAAATGAGTAAGCTCAATATCACTATTAACACCTAGCTTACTTTTAATCAAATAATGGCAATTTGAAACTGTTTTTGGACTTAAATTAAGTGTCTCTGCAATTTCTTGGGTTGAACGAGCCTCGACAAGCATTCGAAGGATTTCAAATTCGCGTACCGATAATTTAGATAAAACAGCACGCTCCCCAACCAATTGTTCAAACGCAAGAGCTTGTGCAATATCTGAGCTTAACGCATTCTGTCCTCTATATACATCATATATAGCTCTAATCAATACATCTGGTTGACTACTTTTTGTAATGTAAGCTTTTGCTCCAGCTTGTGTTGCTTTTAAAGCTAAAGCGGGATTTTGATGCATACTAAACACCAAAATTTTTATTTTAGGGTTAAATTTACATAAACGAGAAATCGTTACCAAACCTCCTTGACCTGGTAAAGAAATATCCATAATAATCACATTTGGTTTGTATTTCTTATAGAGAATATAGGCTTCTTCACCACTCTCAGCTTCTGCGATAACCGCCATATCGACTTGTTTTTCTAATAAAGAACGATAACCTTCTCGGACGATAGCATGGTCATCTACAAACATAATGGTGATTTTTTTATTAATCATAAAACTTGTGGTTTTCAGCATTAGGTTGAAGTGGAATCCAAACTTGAACAATTACCCCTTTCGGTTTGTTTTTTTTCAATGTTAGCCTTCCTTTTAGCCCAGTTACCCGTTCACGTATACCAAGCAAACCAATACCCGGAAAACCAGAGATTTTATTATTATCGCCAATTCCATTATCCTCAACAATAAGTAAAATGCTATTAACTGGAATAACTATTTCAAGTTTTACTGATGCATTTTTAGCCTTAGAATGCTTCGAAACATTAGTCAAACACTCTTGAACAATACGAAAAATATCGTGCGAAATATTATCAGGAACATCATCAAAGTCTCCTACAATTTCAATATTAAATCTAGTTTTATTTACACTTCGAGAATTCCATTCAGCAATCATAAATCGTAAACTTCCAATGAGCCCAAACTCATCAAAATCAGTAGGTCTAAGTCGAGTCAGCATTTCTCGTAGTAGCGTCATCATATGCTGAGTAATTTTCCTTACCGTCTGGCTCTCGGAAACAAGCTCAGGACATTCTTTTGCTGCAGTTTGAGCCATTGATGATGTAATAGCGGCTAATCCAGCTAATGATTGTCCAAATTCATCATGAAGCTCTCGGGTTAAATATCGACGCTCTTCTTCTTGTACATTAACCAGTTTGATCGTTAATTGGTTTTTATCAGACAATGTTTTTTCGAGATTTTCGGCCAGAAAGTTAATGGCTTGTCCAGTTCGTTGCCATTCAAAAAATTTAAAATCTGCAAGTCGTAAAGAAAGATCACCTTGTGCCATTTTTTCTAAACCACTGACAATTTGTCTCGCTGGGCGCAATGCCCAATCAATTGCAAAATATAGTAAAGTACAAAGAGACATAATAGTTATAATTGATAACTTCATCATCGTTTTAATATCATGCCAAGCTTGACCGAGCTCTGCCTCAACACTAGATGACACAATAACAAACCCATAAACCTTGTTACGAAAAGTAATTGGCCTTATAACTTTATTGCCTGGTTGAAAAAAATGGTGATAAGTTTTTTTAAACCAACTAGGCCATTGTTTAGTTATTTTTACACCTCTACATGCACTCTTTTTTACTTTACCTTCAATTTGTTCATAATGGACACACAGCCCTGAACTATTCTCAGATTTTGTCCAAAAATTAAAATCAGGTAAAAAAACCGATGTTTTTATTCCTTTAGCTGTACCAAAGAGCAATTGCACTTCCAGTTGTTTATCAATTGATTCTGCTGAAGAAGCCGTCTCGTGCAAAAAATTCTCATGGGTTTGATATAAAATTAGAGCCGCAGTCATCAGAAGACAAGCGCTCGCTATCAAAATTATTAATGTTATCAAAAAAAGTTTTAAGCTAATAGTTCTCATCAGTTTTATCTTTATTTCAATGGTTTATCATTTTAGTTAGAAATTAGCTCAAAAAGAAGACAATAAAAAACAGGCAAATCACCCGTCTATCTTAGGCAAATATCGGGTTTCATAACACACTTTTTTCGTTAATATCTAATTTCAGAATCATTTTTAATTTATGACTGCTTATTATAAGCAGAGTAAATAAATGAGAATCAATAACCTTTTTTTTAGGATACTCGTCATGACAATTAATAACTTTGATGATAACAATATTCAGTGGAAACAATTTGGAAATTTTGATTACTTTGTCTACTCCATTCTTAATATCGACAAAAAAAACCTAATTATAGATGTCTTATTCAAGTTTGAAGCAAACAAACAGATTTTTCTGCATAGACATAAAGCCCTTAATACGACCTTTGTTGTACAGGGGGAACATCATATTTATAAAACTAATGGTGAAGTCAAAGAAACCCGAGCTGTAGGTAGTTATACCTTAAGCCCTGCAAGTGATGAACTCCATCGCGAAGGAGGAGCTAGCGAAGGAGCTGTCGTGTTATTCAGTATTCGTGGAAATGATGGCGTTTTATACGAAATATTAGATGATGATGCTAACGTTATTGGAACATTATCTATGCAAGACTTAATCAATTTACACGAAGGAGAAGAGCAGTGAATTTTTTAAAAACTTACGTTTTTTCAATCGTTATAACATCAATTTTATTTTTTTGTGTTCCCGTTTCCGCTAATTCAAAAATAGTTATTTTAGATTTTGAATTAAACGACATTACCTCTCTGCCAAGAACTAAAGAGGAACTTAAACGTACATCCTCTATTAAACCTATTTTAGAGCAAAGCTTAGAGAAAATAGGTCACTATAATGTAATTAAAATCACTAATGATGAACAAAAAAAGGCAAATGCTGGGTTTGGTTATTTATTTCGATTTCATGATGTTGCAGCTAAGCTTGGTCAACAAAGGGGAGCAGAATGGATTATTGTTGGGCAACATAGTAAACCTAGTTTTTTGTACTCTTATCTCATTGTTTATTTAATTAATGCTAAAACAGAAAAAGCTATCGC
The DNA here is from genome assembly GCA_023145835.1 of Methylococcales bacterium. Lineage (GTDB taxonomy): Bacteria > Pseudomonadota > Gammaproteobacteria > Methylococcales > Methylomonadaceae > QPIN01. Next base: position 3,655 of record JAGLDH010000128.1, on the reverse strand, counting down.
AAGATATGCTATTGAACTTAAAGGCAATCACCAAAAAGTGACTCAACATGCCGTCAATCGACTCGTTAAAAATATTAACGAGTCAATTCTACATTAAATTTTTGTTTCAAAACGACAGGCACCCCCCTGTTTTGCCATACATTCAGTTTGTTCTACGGGATTATCGAGTAATGTGTGAATGAGTGCACGATCAAATTCACATAACTCCGTATGTTCTTGGGCAAGATCATGAAAAACACAATTAACAGCGGTGATCGTTGCTCGATCACCTGTTTGTGCAATACTCACCTGATATCCTAAATTATGCATAATTGAGGCTAATGTTTCAGCTTTCTGCTCAGCACTTTTACCGACAAATTGAGGGCTTAATGATTCGGCAACCTTATATCCTACTCGTTGCATAAAGCCAGCGAAATCATCTGCCCCTATTTCTTCTTTAAGTTCAGTTAGGAGTAGATTACAAAACCATGAATACTGTTTACTAAAATGATTAATTCCCAAATCGGTTAAAACATAACATTGTGCCGGCCGACCTTTTGTACTATTCAGGTGCGCCGCTTTAATTAATTGTTCTTTCTCTAAAACCACCATATGTTGCTTAACAGCATTGCGAGAGATCTCTTGTTGCCCAGCTATTTCATCTATACTTAAACCCGTTTTAGTAGCGAGCAATAAAGTAAGAATTTGTTCTTGTCGTGATCCTAGTTGGTTTTGCATTTTATTCCTTTAGTTTTATTCTAGAACGTAACCTTTTCTTAAAATAAATTATAAATAATATATTAAGGGAAACAGCGTTTAGAGTATTTCAACACTTATACAATATTTATATTGCATAAGTTTTATATCAATTCTATACTTAACTCGCATTTTTGCACAATTTTATTAATTTTTTATAGCAGGTAACTTTATGAGTGAATCATTATTTGAACAAATTGGTGGCGAAGCAGCGGTTGATGCAGCGGTTGATATTTTTTATCGTAAAGTATTGTCAGATCATACAATCAACCGTTTTTTTGACAACGTCAATATGGAAACACAAGCTGCCAAACAAAAAGCTTTTCTAACAATGGCTTTTGGTGGACCCAATAACTATACCGGTACAGATATGCGCCAAGCACATGCTAAATTTGTAAAAATGGGGTTAGATGACAACCATTTTGATGCGGTTGCAGGGCATTTAGTATCAACTTTACAAGAACTTAAAGTACAGCAGGACTTAATTGATCAAGTGGGTGTTATTGCAGAAAGCACACGTAATGACATATTAGGTCGTTAATAATCAGGAAGGTATGATGGCGGAACATAAAATACAACTGGATGATCAACACATTTCATGTCAACCAGATGAGTCAATACTTAATGCCTTATTACGTGAAAAAGTTGATATTAGCTATGGCTGTCAACAAGGGGTATGTCAAAGTTGCATGATGCGCAGTTTAGATTCTCCCCCACCCAGTGAGTCGCAAAACGGTTTAACAGACCAATTAAAAGAACAAAATTATTTTTTGGCTTGTCTCTGTTATCCTCAGCAAACAATGCGCATAGGTCGCCGCGATCATACCGACTTTATTACTCATGGAACGGTAAGCACAAAGAAAAACCTCAATTCAGAAACTATATTATTAACACTTGATATTGATGACCCACTTAACTATTACGCGGGGCAATTTGTTAATTTACAACGAGAAGATGGTTTAATCCGTAGTTACTCAATAGCCAACAATAGTATTCATAGTAAACAACTAACTTTTCATATCCGCCGTTTGCCAGGCGGTCAATTCAGCGAATGGGCTCATCAAGAGTTAAAACTGGGTGATCGTATAGCATTATCAGAACCACAAGGTTTATGTTACTACCAAGCAGATAACCTCGAACAACCGTTACTATTAATTGGCACAGGTAGTGGCCTTGCTCCATTGGCTGGAATTATTAGTGAAGCTTTACATCAAGGTCATACTGGCGATATTTCTCTCTATCATGGGAGTCGTGATGAAACCGGTTTGTATTGGGTTGAAGAAATGCAAGAACTGACCAATAAACATACCAACTTTCACTATACTCCCTGTATTTCTAAAGGTGAACCTCCTAGACATATAGCTGCAGGTCGAGCCAATGATGTAGCGTTTAAAGCATTAACCGACCTTAAAGGGTATCGAATATATTTATGTGGACATCCTGATATGGTAAATAGCAGTAAACGGCAAGCTTTTATGAATGGTGCGTCTTTATCAGATATTTATGCTGATGCATTCCATGTTGTATCTAATTCATCAGAATAATTTCATTATTCAATAAATACAGTTCAACACACTATTATCTTATTTACGTGAGTTGAATGAGTTACCTTCATTAAAACTGATTCGCCACGCGGCGAATCATTAAGCCATGTCACGTCCGTCCGCCTCGACTACTCACAAAACCTAGCTCCATCAAGACTACCACAAATGACTCTATGGCTCTTCGGTTAAAAACTTTAGCTTCTTTAGCACTAACGCGTTAAAATCAGCAACAACTCTTCGGCCTACAGCGAACCATCAATCCATCCGAGATTGGCGCGACTGAGCAGGAGCTATTCACATTTTTACAGTTATTATTAATGGAAGTCACCTTAACGACGCAGTCTTTTTGAGGCAATAAGCTGGACTAAAATGGTGTTTTCAGAATAACTTGAATTCCTAAAACTAATGAGGTGATCGCTACTGGTGCGCGCAGAGCGAACCAATAACGATCTTTGAATGTCATATCTATTTTACTGATGGAAAATTATAAAAAATATATTACTTTTAAAAGTAAGAGGTATTTGGTTATAATTTTTATTATTTCATATCTATGTAAAATGGAGCAATTTCTGGGTGTGGAAGATCTTCACAACTTACTTTTTCAGCATTAGTGATAATATCTCTAATTTTTTTGAATTTAGGCAATTTTGTATCTACTACAGCTTTTCCATAAGAGTCATAATAAAAGACATCTATTGCGCCTATTTGCGAAATCATTGTTGAATAATCATCCATGTCATAGACTAAAGATAAATGTCCTGAACCTACCTCAATTGATGATGTTACTTTACCGATTGCAGCAGGAAAAGGGGTGGTAATGCTTGATATTGTACCGAAGCTACACTGAATTTCATCGCCATGTTGAAGGCAAGATCCACTAAGTGGGGTTGAAACCCAGTCACCAAAACCTTTATTTGCAGGGTTTACTAGATCAGGTGCTCGACCAATAGATAACCCTTTAGCAGTCTTTAAAGATGCATCATCAAATTTAAGTGCGTGTTTTTTTTCCATTTTTAATGCAATGTAACTTCCTTTTGGGTCAGCTTTGTAAGAAAACCCAGGGATATGCTGATCCTCTGGAATTGTTGGGAGATGAAAGCAAAGGTATTTCATTCCATGTCCATGATGTCCATGATGTCCATCATTTGTTGCTGATACTTGTGCTGAGCTAATAAGCATAGCTACACCAATTGGTGCAACAAGCATAGTTTTTAAAGTTGTTGATACTGTTTTTTTAAGCATTTTAATTTTCCAAAGTTGAATCTGAGATCAAAGGGATAGACTCGATTGTTAAACATCTTTTTCCGAAAAGTTTCTTAAGGAACCTCGGATTAAGTCGGTTAAAATTTAGCACAGAAAAAACGGTCGCTATTTTT
>JAGLDH010000127.1 GCA_023145835.1 Methylococcales bacterium | reverse complement strand
AGTCATTCTATTGCACCGATCTTCGGGAAAAATATCGGCCGTTTTAGCTAGCTAAAAATAATTGGACTTGATCAGAGATTCCTTAACGATTCTTCTGATGAATCAAACTTGTTATATTCCTCTAATGCATTTCTAAAGAGGCATTATTAATAATAATTTCCTTAAATAGAACTATGTGGGACAAATATTAAATACAACTATTTAATAATCTACTGATTAAATAAGTAAATTCAGACAGATAGAAGCATATTACGCTGTAGACCATCCGATAACCACCCATAAAAACAATTACTTATCACAATAAAAGTGTGATTTGTTTTTTTCGTGATCTAGGTCATAAAATAAATAAATAATACATGTAGAATCATAAGTTTAGAAATAACTCCACTTATCTAAATACTAGGAAAAAAAATGAAAATTAATAATAAAGTACGTTTTCTCCGCAAAGAACATGGGTGGACTCAAGAATATATGGCAGAAAAACTTAGTATGACACCAAATAGTTACTCAAATCTTGAGCGAGGCGTGACAGACATTCGAAACTCGCATTTAGAAAGAATTGCTAAAATATTTGGAATTGACTTACTCGATTTATATAATTTTGGAGAACAAGTCAATAATAGTAGGATGGAAGATAAGCAGGCTATTCAGAAATTAATATTCTCTCAAGAGGCAACATCATCTGAACTGCAAAAGATGCAACAACTGATTCAAGAACAAAATAAAGCAATTTTTTATTTGAAAGAATTATTAAGTTGACAAAAAGAAAAGGTCAAAAGAAAGATCAAAGAGGTCGGACTCAATGTCATTAAGACAATCCGCAAACAATTGATTATACTATAATAAACAGATATTTAACTTCAACAAAAAAGACCAAAGAGCAAGCGCACCATTACTCACTTTTTTGATTCAGGAAACCTCCTGTCCCCAGAATACCAAAAGTAAGCAGCAAATAGATAAGCCTCAGTTCGCGTACACCTCAACTCCGCACAAGAGCCATTATGTTAAACCTCCCTCAATGACTTGACCGCTTTTCGGGAAAAAATTTCAGTCTCCCTCGCGTACTATTTTAACTGGCTTCAGCTTGTTCCCTGACGCCTACAACGAACTAAAAATCATCACTTCGCTGTCGTGACTGTGAAAGTATTACTAATTTGAGAAAAAACACCCGCTTCGGAAACAAACAATCAATGCTTACATGGTTTTTTATTCTGTGTTTAGTGTTTTTTGGCAATACTTTCACAGTCTCTGTCGCTCCGTTTCCCTTATTTTCAGCGGTGTAGAACAAAATATTTTTAAAAACAGCAGCTTAACGTGTAAAGTAGAAAGATCAAAAGCAACGTTCTGATGTTTGCAAGGTAGAATGCAGAAATAGAAGTGCAGACAACTTTCACACTATTTTAAAAGTGCAAAACAGAGAAGAGAAAGAAAATCCTGACAACTGCCAAGTTTTTATAATTTGGCATTCAACCAGCCAAATTCTTCTTATGCGTAGTTTGTTGCGAAGAAAATAAGCCAGTGGTTTGCTAAGTTTAGGATATGAAACACGCTAGTTAATTCATTGCAATCAAGAAATAAGAATATTAGACACTATTTCAAAATATCCATTTAGAAGAGCGGTTAAGATTTCCTTGCAAGCTAATTCAAAAGTCTGCAAAGGTTGTTCTAATAATAGTGAGACTATTTCAGCCCCCTTAGTCTGTAACTCAGCTGTTAATTCTGCTGAAATATTTCCTACTTTAACCAACGATTCAGTCAAAAACTCTATACTATCAATTGACACTTGCTCTGGGTTTTCTTTAAAATAATAATATGTATTCAGGATTTTAGATCCAGATTCATGGGTAGCCACAAGTATCTCGTCATACTGAATCTCTGCCTGCGGCCAAAACTCATCAGTAACTTTGACATAAAGTTCATTGCCTAAAATGACAGAATGATCGTACCATTTTGTTGTTGTCAGTATCGGAGAGTCATACCACTCCACACCTAATGCAGCAACTGTATCATGCACCTCGATTAAAAATTGACGAACTTTTGTAACTAAATTAATCAACTCAACTTGTAGCTTTGTCCATAAAGTTTGAGTTGGAATAAATAATTTGTTTTCCAAATCTAAATACTCAAATGCCATTATTGACTCCTTTGTAGAAAAACTAAATAAAAATATGATCGTATGTTACGTAACAATAAAGACATAACGCTAAGAAACCTGTTACTAACCATTAGAAATTTTTATTATTAAAAAACTACTTAAATCTGTAATAAGGGCTTTATAACTATTCTAGTCACATCTTAAATAAATAAGAATGTGACATATCGCCGCGCGACAATTTGTCCAATAAAAATGTACATAAACAAAGGCTATGAGACTATTTTTCAGGCATATAAAGTTGAAGTTATAATATTTCCTGATTAGCAAGGATCTTCCGCCAAAATATATTCCATTAATAAA
>JAGLDH010000126.1 GCA_023145835.1 Methylococcales bacterium | reverse complement strand
ACTACAAAAGGCTTTCTAGGCGATGAATTCCCTCGAAATTCAATTTTCCTCTTGGATAGGTATTCCACTGTTTCATCGCTGAGATTGGTTTTTAAAGGGCTCTCAACGTTTGGCGGAAGATTCTTGCTAATCAGGTAATATTTTTCATAGCTTTATAAAAACAGATCATATTCCAGTAGAAATGATTTTTCACAACTGAACTATTTTAGGGGGAATATCAGATGTTGAAAAATGAAGGCTGTTTTGAGCTTTAGATAAGTTTAGTTATCTTTTTAAAGAGGTCGATACCCTCCTCCCCATCTTTCTCACTTTACTGCAAAGGCAGCTCAGTTTTATTAATGACCTGGCGCAATACAAAACTGGAATGAACGCCACTTACTCCGTTAAGTTTAGTTAACTGACCAAGCAAAAACTCTTCATAATGTCGCATATCTCTGACAACAACCTTTAACAAAAAATCGGCTGCTTGTCCTGTCACAATACTGCATTCAAGAACTTCTGGCATGTTGATAATGGCGTCTTCAAATTGTTCAAAACGATCCGGCGTGTGACGATCCATTGAAATACCAATAATTACAGTTAGATTTAGCCCTAATGCTTCTGCATTTAGCAAAGTCACATGACGATCGATTAACCCGGATTCTTCAAGATGCTTAACACGACGAGAACAAGGTGTTGGAGATAGCCCCACTTGATCTGCAAGTTCTAAATTACTGATTCGACCATTAATTTGCATCAATTTAAGTATCTTCTTATCTTTACGATCCAGTTTAATATTCATAATTAACTCACCTTATTAACAACAATAGTTAGCATAACCAAATAATAACAAATAAATAGATATATACGCCAAAAACTACCTTAATTAATAGATTATTTGCAATCATTATCTAGCATATCTAACCTATAATTATCTTGTCAACAGCATTCATAGTGGCTCACGAGGTTATTATCAAGTTCCAGTCTCAAAAGGATCTGGAGCGCGCCGTTTACAATATTTAATCATAATCAGGATAAGTCTCATGTCAGATTTTAACCATAAAAAATACAGACCCTTTCCATCGGCTGCCAAACCAAACCGACGTTGGCCAGATTGTGTTATTGAATCAGCTCCAACTTGGTGTAGTGTTGATTTACGCGATGGTAACCAAGCGCTGATTGAACCGATGAACTCAAAACAGAAAATGGATATGTTTCAGCTTTTAGTGGATATTGGTTTTAAAGAAATTGAGATTGGCTTTCCAGCAGCGTCACAAACTGACTTTGATTTTATTAGACAATTAATCGAACAAAAGCTGATTCCTGATGACGTGACTATCCAAGTACTGACTCAAGCACGAGAACCATTAATAAGCCGTAGTTTTGAGTCATTAAAAGGTGCCCGTAGTGCCATTATTCATTTGTATAATTCAACCTCAACCATCCAGCGAGAACGGGTGTTTAAATTATCTCGCAACAAAATAAAAGACATTGCAATCAATGGGGCAACGTTGATCCGTGATTTTGCAAATCAACAAACTGATACAGAATGGCAATTTCAGTATTCGCCTGAAAGCTTCACCCAAACAGAAATGGACTATGCCATTGAAGTATGTAACGCAGTAGTTGATATTTGGCAACCCACGCCTAAGAAAAAGGTTATTTTAAACTTACCTGCAACGGTCGAAGTATCTACACCCAATGTGTACGCCGATCAAATTGAAACATTTAACGACAAAATAGCCTATCGTGATTGCATCACTATTAGTTTACACACTCACAATGATCGAGGATGTGGTGTAGCTGCTGCAGAGTTAGGCATCATGGCAGGTGCGGATCGTATTGAAGGAACTTTATTAGGAAACGGAGAACGTACGGGTAATATGGATATAATTACAATGGCAATGAACCTGTATAGTCAGGGAATAGATCCAAAACTCAACCTTTCTAAAATGGATTTAATGATTAATGTTATTGAACGTTGCACACAACTACCTGTACATCCTCGTCACCCTTATGCAGGAGAACTTGTTTTTGCAGCATTTTCTGGCAGCCATCAGGATGCAATTAACAAGTGTTTAGCAATAGATGAACAAGAGAGACCGATTAAGGGCATTGATTTTCCATGGCAAGTTGCGTATCTACCCATTGACCCACGTGATATAGGGCGAACTTATCAAGAGGTTATTCGTATAAACAGTCAATCAGGTAAAGGTGGGATAGCCTATGTATTAGAGCAAAATTATGGTTTAGTTTTACCTCGTTGGTTACAGGTAGACTTTAGTCCACATGTACAAAAACATGCCGAGGAAAGTGGAGAAGAAGTCTCAACAGAAGTTATCCACACTCTCTTTCAAAATACATATCTCAATGTAGATAAGGCCATTAAAATGGAACGTTATCAAGCTTCACGAATAAATGATTACGATCAATTAACTGCATTATTGGTGGTCAATGGAAATCATATAGAAATATCAAGCAGTGGCTTAGGGTTGCTTGATGCATTTATTGGTGGAATAAATAGCAAGATCAATCATAAGTTGGTTTTAGTTGATTATAGCGAACATACTCTTGGGAAAGATGAAAAAGCAGACGCGATAACCTATGTACAATTAAGTATTGATGGTCATCGATGTTGTGGTGTTGGGTGTAGCGATGATATCGTTGGAGCATCATTTCAAGCTGTGTTAAATGCAATTGTACGGGATAACATTATTTGTAATAAAAATCATCTGTTAGGAGCTATTACAAATGCCCATGCTTATATTTCACGCTCCTCCTGTTGTTTGCCATGAATGAGAAATGGAATAGTAAGGAAATCAACACACTCATCTTCTGATAGAGCAGTTGATTCACCAGATTTAATTGTCTGCGTAATTTCGCTTCCTTCCTGATAAAAGGCATCGAGAAATATGGGGATACCATTTTCAAAGACAATATTATCAGGATTCCAGTCAATTCCTGCAAAATACGGGATCGTTTTTTCTCCTGACTCACAACCAACGTTGAGGATGTTAGCAAGTGTTGAAAAACCTGATCCTATCAAAGTTTTTTCTGAGAAGACCTTCTTGAAAGAATTGATAAATTTGAGGCGATCACCCTCTACTCCTGGTTGGTAATTCGGCATTGTTACTATGTAGGCGCTGCGAGATAGTGGTTGTATTTTAAGAATTCGGGGAAGATTTTGGTGTAGGTTTGAATAACATAATTTTGCGAAATGAAGATAAGCAGGATCAAAGGGTGTGATTCTGGTTATTTTATTTCGATCAGGGCTTTTGAAAACGTATGCCCAGTCTCCAGTTGCAATGTGAATATGCTCAGAATCTTTGAGCATTGCCAGTGCTATTTGAAAAGAAGTTTGCTTATCAAGCTGTATTGAATATGCATCCAGTTTCTTCTTAATCATAGCGTCTTGCCAGGTTTTTTTATTTCTATAACATATTCATATTCGGGAACTGATTTGCCTTCCTTCATAAATCCACACGGGTTTATCCCCATAAACTGAAACCCCAGTTTTTCGATGACTTTTTTGCTTGGTGTATTCCAGATGGCATGTGCTGTCGTTATTTTTGAAGCAGCAAGATCGTTAAAACCAAAATTTATAACAGCTTGCGCTGCCTCTGTAGCATAACCCAGACGCCAATGATCAGGGTGTATCCAGAAACCAATATTCCAAATATCTGGTTTATCTTTATCCACACGTCTAATGGTGATGCGCCCCATCGGCAAATTTGTTTCAGCAATTTCTATCGTAAATGAAAAAGCTTTTCCGTCTTTCCAGTTGATGAGATTTTTTTCAGCTATTGTAACAAGCTCTTCTTTTGTTTCGGGAGGTTCCCAAGCCATCCCGTCATTGAAACCCGGAATACGTGAGATTGACCAGACAAGATCAATATCAGAAAGTGATATTGATCTTAATTGAAGTCTTTCTGTCTGCAAAACTGTAGTGATAGGTATACTTTTCATTAGATTGCATTCTAACTAAAAAACTATTCTGGTAAGAAAAGAGGTTTAGTACCAATTAAAAATAATTCATTCGATAGAGTAACTGGTTAGTTACCATACCATTCAATGGCCAATTTTACATACTTTTGAATAAAGTCATTTTTTTGTGCCATATATAGATTGATATCATTTTCACAGTTTAACACAGCCTTTTTTTTAATTTGACCATACTCCGATGCAATAATGGGATGTGCTATCAAGTATTCTTTAAATGCACGATAACGGACTAAATTAAAATTACCCGTTTTAAAAGCATGAACATGATAACGGCGTTGATTCCCACCTTTTTGAAAGTAGCGTCTTCCAACGATACCATTCTCGCCTTTTACAATATATTTAAGAGTTTCAAGATCATTTTTTGAAGCGTCTAAGGATTCAAGGTTTACTACTTCAACTAAAATATCGATTACTGGTTTTGCGATTAACCCGATAACAGATGTACTACCAATATGTTCAATTTTCACCAAGTTACTACCAATTGCATTTAGTAGTGCAATCTTTTCAGATTCAAAAGACTTTTTCCAAATTGGATCGAAATCAACAACCTCTATAATTCTGTAGCTCAAATTAATCTCCATTGGCAATTCATGTCAGCAGGATGCAATTGTTGGATAACCATTTATCATCCCACACTTCCTGACAAGTATGATCTTTCGCCTGTTCCTTTACCTTGATAGGTGCCGTTCGTGCCATTTGTCAATTTAAAACAAAACGGCTAATGGCTGGCTGGGATAACAATTATTTATTCAAGATTATTGGCTTAATTTAAACCCGATTACCCTGTAGGTATTAATTCTATATTATTGTTCTATAAAATAGAGAGTACTTTTCTTTTTATCTAATTACATGCTTTCAGTTAAGTTAGTTGCTCCATCGCTTTATCAAAAAAATTGCTAAATACATTGAATGATATTCCTTTGAATAAAAAAGAGTTATACCCTCAATTTTTAATATAAAAATTCTTTTAAAATCAAAGAGATTAAAAGGTTTTCTTACTCTGAAAAGTGCGTTAAAATCAATAATTAAATTATGGCATTTAACACATTGGTCTCAACCAGATAGACAGGAGCCAAATGAATATGAAACCCAGCGATCCAGATCCCATTTCGCCCAAAACTCCTGGCACGATGAGCTTGGCGGACTTCTTAAAACCAGAGTCAATGGTCGTAGCACAGAGAGTCATGGAATCCATTCCTGCAATGATTGCCGTGTTTGATACCAAGCTAAATTACATCTATGCAAATCAATTCTATGTCCAGACTGTAAATTCAAAACACTCTAATTGGAAAGGGAAAAATCTGACTGAGTATCTACCGGCATACTTGCATGAGTACATACTTCCCAGAGTCAAGCATGTGGTACATGGCGAGAGTGTTTCTTACTATATAGATATAACTCCAGCCGATAATATAACTCGGACAATCCTTGCCAGTTATGAACCAATTTTCACACATTCTGGAGAAACTGAATTCTTTGTTATGTCAGGTTTTGACGCCACAGAACTTAAAGCTGCAGAACGACGCCTTTCTAATGCACAAAAATTGGAAGCCATCGGGCAGCTCACTGGGGGGGTCGCTCATGATTTCAATAATCAGCTAACTATCATTATGGGTATGTTGTCACTGCTAAAATATGACAATTTAGCACCCATTGCACTAGAACGACTGGAAGTTATAATCACGGCGGCAGGACGATGTGCAAACCTCACGTCTCAAATGCTCGCCTTTGGTCGGTGCCAATCTCTCCAACCAAGCTCTCTTTCAACCAAGACATTATTAAAAGAGTTATGGCTGCTTGCTAAAGTCTCCATGCAGGACAACATCGATTGCTCCCTTAAGTTTAAATGTGAATTTGATACTATCTATGTTGATCCCTCCCGGTTCGAATCAGCAATCTTGAACTTAGTTTTTAACGCCCGAGATGCCATGCCTCTTGGTGGTAGTTTGCGTATCCAGACACTACCTGCTGAAGAGACTGATGGTATCTGGTCCCCAATCTATACTAATAATGAACAAACAGCGAAGGGAAATGGCATCCTGATCGAAGTGATGGATGATGGAGTCGGAATGACTCCGGAAGCCGCAGAGCGAATCTTTGAGCCATTTTTTACGACGAAGTCGATAGGTAATGGGACAGGAATGGGAATGGCTATGGTGTATGGTTTCGTAAAGCAAAGCGGAGGAGACATGGAAGTTATTACTGCCCCTAGCCTAGGATCCAAAATCCGGATATTCCTACCACGAGCGGAAATTTATGATACTTACCAAAAAAAAGTCATATTAAAACCGATACCGCCAAAATCTTCGATGAAGATTCTCGTCATCGAAGACAATCTTCAGGTGGCAAGTGTGGTTATGGAAATGCTTGATATCCTTGGCCACCGACCTCAGCAATGCCAATCTGGTGAGGTTGCCCTTGATATTCTACGAGGAAACAACTTTTTTGATTTGGTCTTTACAGATATTATGATCTGCGGAGAGATAAATGGGCTTGAGCTAAGGGAGATATTACTCACTGAATTTCCTACGATTCGTGTGATTTGCACATCAGGCTATCCAGATTTACCTTCGGGCGAGAACCATTCACTCGCCTCTGACATTGAATTTCTAAAAAAACCCATTGACCTCAATATTTTACGTGACATGCTGGACGGTAAATAACCTTGTCAAATCACTGCTGATGAAAGGCTTGGTTATAACAAACTAAACTAACACGCCTCAATCTAACTTTAAAGATATTAACGATATCCTTATGGAGTCAATTCAGTTAAAAAAATCTGTTACCAAACTACTTTATTTATCAAAAAAATAAGTTAATCATCTTGAATAACAATCTAATTTAAAATAATTCACGGCTATTTTTATCCGCTTTAGTAGCTTACGAATAACCAATACAGAAAAATCATTTATCATTTTTATACCCCCCCTTCTCTTCTATCTCATCAATCAGTGGAATATATATTTTTCCATAAGAATAACCATGGTTATCTGGATATTTTAACTTTAATATTCATCGCTAAATTAACAAATATTAAAGCCATTGATCAGTGATCAAGATTAAAAAAATAATGTGTAACCTTTTTATGATTCACCGGTATAACTTGATAACTCATTTGGAATCATCCTGTGGATATTAAAATAATTCTTATACGCATTAAAAATGGAGACCAATCGGCATTTTCCCTTGTGGTCGAACACTTTCAGCGACCCTTGTTTGGCTATCTGGGACGTATGGGACTCACTCAAAGTGTTGCTGAAGAAGTTGCCCAAGAGACCTTTCTGCGAGCATGGAACCAACTTAACCGTTATGACCCTGCACGCGCTCAGTTCTCTACTTGGCTATTTACCATTGCCAGAAACCTTGCTTTACACGAACTGGAGCGTTCAGCCAATAAATTAGAAAACAATGATGATGAAATAATATTGGACTATGCCTGTCAGCGTTACCAACCTTTTGAAAAACTAACTCAAGAACAACAATCCCAAGCATTAATGACGATGCTTCAAACCTTACCGTTGACAGATCGCAGCGCCCTTGCTCTAGCTTATTTTCAAGAATTTGATATGGCATCTATCGCTCGTATAGAAGGGTGTACAGTCAGTGCTATTAAAGTCCGGATACACAGAGCCAAACAAAAACTTCGCCTTTTATTGGAAGAACATGATGAATAAAACACTGGATACCTTACTTAATTCTGACCTTTTATCCGTACCCGACAATTTTACCGATCAGGTCATGAAGGAAATATATCAGCTGCCAATGCCAACACCCAGACAAACATGGAAAAAACGATTACAGTGGCTAGCTATTTTTAGCAGTGCAGCACTAGGTACAGTAGAGCTGTTTTCATTTATCTTCGGTATTTGGATAGCAACGGCTGCTTACTAATAAATAATTTTTGAGTATAAACAATGAATATAAATAATTTCCCTCGTTACCCTTGGCTTGCATCCGCTATGTCTTTTGTATTACCTGGTTTTGGTCAGCTCTATAACGGTGAGCCTAATAAAGCCATCTGGTTATTCTTAAGTTTTATCCTAATTTGTGCACCAGGCATTGCCTTTATTGCACTTTACATGCCCGCAACCTGGATGACACCTATTCTAGCGCTCAGCCTACTGCTAACATTATCAATCTGGGTATACGGCATAGTAGAAGCATGGCAAACTGCACATCATAAACAATCACATCAACTACATAGCTGGCAGATAAGCAGTACTTATACTCTAGTATTTTTACTCTGCTTAATCATACAGTTAGTGGCTATCAATTATGTAAGAAATCACCAAGTCCAGGCTTTTCACATCCCATCAAGCAGTATGGAGCCCGGCATATTACAGGGTGATATTTTATTTGCCGATATGCGCTATAACTGCCCAAGCTGTAAATCATCTATTCAACATGGAGATGTAGCCATATTTGTCTACCCGAATAACCGAACCCTTTATTATATTAAGCGTGTTATTGCATTGCCTAGAGACGTCGTTCGTATTGAAGGCCAGTCTGTATGGGTTAATAACAAACTTCTCACTTTAGGTCAATCTACCCCCTTAGCTACAGAGGTATTTAACAATCGACAATGGCAAGTTCAATGGATCAATTCTGAAGACAATAAATCGACTAGTATGAGCATAACAGTACCCGATGGCCAAGCATTGGTATTGGGAGACAACCGTAATGCAAGTAAAGATACTCGCCACTTTGGTACTGTGCCACTACTAGATATTGTAGGAAAAGCACGCCAAATATGGTTTTCAGCCACATTAAAAGATGGCGTGCGTTGGGAGAGGCTAGGTAAAGTAATTCATTAAATGATAAGGAATAACTCTTATGCAAAATAAAGTTAGGCTACTTTTCCTCAGCGTTATCTGCATTAAAGAGTGGGGCGTTCAGTTCTAGGATGTACTAAAACAAAAAAGCGCATCAATTCTTATTTTATTGATGCGCTTCGTGCTTCAGTACATTTTATACATTCCCATAGTTTCCATTAAGCCTTAAATCAGTTCAATAGATTTATTGCATCATTTCAATAGGATCATTTGTAGCAACCGAATGGTTACCTTGTAAAATTAAGTCAGATAACGGGGCACTAAAAATACTACCTGTTGATGGATTATTTGGCTCAGTTCCGTGGGGGGAATTCGATGCTGGGTTTCCATTTGATTTTGCTATTCTAATTTTTCTAGTAGAACTTCCTGAGGCATTAGAAGCAGTCAAGGTAGCTTCTAGTGCTTCAATATCTAATCTATATGAAACTGTATTAATATTAGACATTGGCCAGATGACATTCACAAGACCTGTCACTTGATTAATAGTAATGGTAAATGCAGTGCCAAGAATAAAACCAACAGTATGACAGAAATAACCGCCTGTATTGATGACTATCTCACAATATCTAACACTATTATTTTGATCAAAAGCCATTTCCCAGTGTGTTATCGCTCCTCCGTCATTGGCGATACTAAAATCAAATGAATCTGTATCACTTCCGTTAAATTGACCATAGGTTCTAATAGTTCCAGTATTTGATTGATTGCTATACACAGAAAATGAGTCATCATGGTGGCTAATAAATCCAGCGCGTAAATTCGGTGGAGCTATAGCATCTATAACAGTGTAATTCAATGTAATAGTCGCTGTATTACCATCAGCATCTGTCCTTTTGATAATAGGATGAAATACGCCTGATACAGTGGGTACACCACTAATCACAGCGGTAGTAGCGTTAATAGCTGTAGCGTGACACCTGCTGGTAAGGCACCCGATTCAAGAACATAAACAACGCTAGACTCAGAAGTTATTGGCTGAATCTTGGTTTGCACTGGAGCAACATTAATATACGCATTTACATTCAGTTGAGGGTTGGCAACCAGACTCAATGTCCCACCAAGAATATCCAGATTAATATTAACTGTTGAGTTGGCTGCTGCCGTTACACAACTTTCTGGGGAGGTAGCAGTATTGCCACTAGTAAAGTTTACTTCTGCCCAAAAACAGACTTCTCCAATGTAAATTATTTTGTGTAACTTCTCACACTTTAACCCAATAATAAAAGTACTCTGCAACTTTAAGGCCAAATAGGTTCAATATTACCTGAACCTGAAAAATCGAAAAATTCAAAATAATTTGTTACACTTGATACATTCCAGCTACTCAAATCTTGGTTTGTGAAGGAGGTAGTGGCAAAAAACATATTATTCATATCAGCCACATTACTAACATTCCAATTCCCGATATTCTGGTTGAAGGATGCAGCTTCGCGAAACATAAAGCTCATATTAGTTACTTTACCAACATTCCAACTACTTATATTCTGGTTAAAGGATAAAGCTAAGTAAAACATATTACTCATGTCAGCCACTTTACTAACATCCCAACTACTTATATCCTGATTGAATGAAGTAGCATCACGAAACATGCTCCCCATATAAATCACATGACTAACATCCCAGTTTCTCATATCTTGGTTGAAAGATTGAGCTGCCCAAAACATCATTCCCATATCAGTCACTTTACTGACATTCCAACTACTTATATTTTGATTAAAATTACCAGCATAGTGAAACATAAGCGACAGATTAGTTACTTTACTAACATCCCAACTACTTATGTTTTGGTTGAAAGCATAAGCAAAAGAAAACATTTCTTGCATGTTAGTCACCTTACTAACATCCCAATGACTTATATCTTGGTTAAAGGATGAAGCATACAGAAACATTTTTTCCATATTAGTTACATTGCTTACATTCCAATTACTTATATTCTGATTGAATCCCACCTCCCCTTCAACCAAGGAACTCATATCTGTAATTTGAGACGTATTAACCTGAGTGACATCTTCTCCACTTCTTATCATTGTAATCAATTGCTCTCGGGTAATGGGAGCTGAGGTACTATTGATTCTTGCAGGAAATAATAATTTTGGAGCGGGACTTATTAAAGCATTTGGTAACATCGCAAACCATACACCTGTCCAAGGTAAAGTTAACTGGTTTTGAAGCTCGTCATAACCTATTCCATTAAAGTTCCATATTTTATTTCTAAGGATATCACCAGCATCTGCTTCTTGCAGCGTTAAAACTGTCCCAATATCCATCATTTCACGCAAATCTACTCCATTAATAGCGTGCTCAAAGGGGTTGGCAAGCATTTGGTACTGAAATACTCCTGTTGTGACTAGAGTCGATTCAAAACAACTGGCTGTTAAACACTGTGTGGAGCTTTGTACACTAACTGGCTGGCTATCCATTGGCATATCTAGCTTGATAGATTGTATAAAAGGAGAGCTAGACTGTTTAACAAGCTGAATTATCCAGTAACCTTTCCCACCTTCTAAAATATCACTAAGGCCTAGCTGTTCATAAGCATTAGTTATTGGATTAAAAGAATACATAACCCAGTCAATGCCATAAATGCCAAACGCATCATCGCTAATAATGGCTTGTACCGAATTTTGTCCGGAGGGCGCTTGACAAGGAATCTCAATTTGAGTCCATTGATTTGTTATTATTGTTCTTGTTACTCCACATAAGCTAGGGTTAGGAGCAATCTGGATAGCCATTGCATTTGAAAAGGACAATAAAAGAAGCAAAAAAGATGACATTTTAGTCTTAATTTTTTCTGAAACATTAGAATCACTTTTAGCTATTAGTATCCGCATTTTTGTCTCCAAAATTTAAAACCTGTTAAGCTCGAATAATAGTTTTTTGGTTTAGTCTTCGTGTTTTTCAAGATAGTTGTCGCCTAAAGTTATAAAATTATGCCGCCTTTTTTTCTTCGATTTCAGTTTTTTGGGTTACTGGGTTTAAATACACTTCTTCTACCACATCCCAATTTCTAATTTCACCGCTCCAGCGATTAGGATTATTTAATTTGGCCTGCTGATAGATTTCTTTACGATTTTTCAGTATTCCCTCATCTTTTCCTGCATGGCGTTGTTCTGGCGCAATAAATTTAATCGCACTGTGAAGATGTTCTTTGTTATACCACACAACAAATAACTGAACCCAGTCTCGTGCTGCCGTTAATCCTGAAAAAGGCTGTTCTGGATAGTCCGGTCTATATTTTAATGTTCGAAAAAGAGATTCTGAATAGGGATTGTCATTACTGACTGATGGTCTGCTGAATGAGGGAATAACGCCTAACTGCTGGAGTGTTGCCAGCATGGTCGC
>JAGLDH010000125.1 GCA_023145835.1 Methylococcales bacterium | reverse complement strand
TGAATAGTTGGAGCCCAGTACCGAAAATACAATTAAAGCTCTTTTTTTAGGTACAGCACCGACTTTTTCATCAGCTGGTGGGCATCCAAAACATCGGTTTTTTCTCTGGTATTCTGAATAATATTTTTTGTGAAGTACTTGGAGTTATGTGACAAATTGATGGTCTCTGCCATTGCTTAGAGTATAAATTAAGCTACTCTTAATTTCATAAAGAAATTATGACGAGAAAGTTTTTTTATAGCTCGCCCAATAAGGTTACAATTCCCCAACGCTTTATATCACAAGGGGGCACGAGGAATTGTTGGAGAAAATAATTTTCTTGAGGATGCACAAATAGAGGTGCATTTTTGGAACTATTTGACGAGCTCTCCTGACTTGCTATGTCATTATTCGTTACATCAAATATTTTAACAAAACCTACAAAAGAATAAGGAACTTGTTTCAGGGATGAAATAAAGCAATTATTATTCAAAAAAAGACTTATTTGCTTGAATAATCTCGTTAGAAAACCTATGGGAGACTATCATGAATTCAGTTAAATATGTATTGGTATGCTGGTTATTAATATTTTCATCAAGTGTTTTATCTGCTAATACTAATGATCTTATATTGTCACATAAGGAGTGGCGAATAATATCTTTACCCACTAAACCACCTGAAGGTAAAAATACAGTAGAAGACGTATTTGGTGACGATTTTAATGATGTTAATGGTAATGCGGGTGTATATGGCGATCAGTGGGTGCTTTTTGAATATAATGCAGAGACAAGTAAGTATAAAAAGTTGAAAAAAACTGACCTTGTGAAACAGGGTAAAGGCTATTGGATTACTCATTTGATGGGGGAGGCTGCTACCATAGATATGCCTGCAGGTAGTGTCGATACTCCAAGCAACTATTCACATACGCTTGCCCCATCCTTGGGAAGCAATCAATGGAACCTTTTAGGAAACCCTTATTCAGCTCCAATTAATCTGGCTAGATATTCTGTCATAACCGATACGGGTATTTGTAGTGAGCAAGATTGTGATCTTGATAAAGCTAAGGCCGAAGAAATACTCAACAATCAGGTTTGGATTTATGACGGGGGGCAATACATATTAAAAAATAAGGGTGATACGATTGATCCTTGGAATGGTTTTTGGGCTGTAGCCTTGACAGAATCTCAAAACTATTCTTTATCTCTTAAGTATTTTTTCAGTAATAATGTGCCGATATTTTTAATCGGAGACTCTACTGTGATAAATCGTGAAATAGATGATAACGGAGATGGAATATATGACGAGATGGGGTGGGGGAATGAAGATGCGCTTGGTAGCTATATGATCTATCCAGATAATCTTTTTAATAAAGCGCATTCAGGTGCAAGCAGCAAATCGTATAAAAATATTAGTGGACACAGTGACTGGGGAAAAACAAAAGATCTAATATTAAGCAAGGATATCAGTAATGGCGGGTATTTATTGATACAGTTTGGGCATAATGATGAATTGGATTTAGACGAATCCCCTGAAAATACGCTGCCAGGGAAGGGCGAATCATTTTATACCGAGCTAAAAGTATATACCGATTGGGCGAAACAGAATGGGATAATTCCGGTACTAATCACTTCTGTAGAGAGGATGAATAAAGGTGTTGAGTCGCACGTGATAGAAAATGTAGGCGATTATCCTCAAACCGTACGAGATTTAGCTACAGATGAAGGTGTTTTATTACTTGATTTACAAGATAAATCTTGGAAAGAGTATAATAAATATCCTGATTCAGAGGCAATTCAAGAAGATCTTGCATATGATGATAGAACGCATTTTAGCCCGAAAGGAGCCAAAATTGTTGGAGGTTGGTTAACAGAGCTGATCTGTCAATCAAATAATAATCGTTATGATCATATGTTATGTGGTCAGTTCAAATAAGTATCTAAAGTTTGGGATTCATTTTTTTCTGTCAATTCCTTTAAGGTCAATTCTCTATAAAGTTATGAGTCATTGAATAAATTGTAAATTCAGTGACTTTTAACATAATCACCTCAGTTTTTTCTGGCTTTCCCCAAAAAAAAGCTCCAATGTAAGCAATTGATAAAAAGGGATATCACTCCTTGCTCGAAATATCTCAGTATTATAAGGTCTATTGCAAAGCTTTATGTCGCGTAATCTGATAATAACTCCTTGAAAATACAATGACTGATACCTGCAATATAAAGTAATGGTAAACTCATTGATCACTGATTTTAAAGTAATATAACATCAGTAGATTAGTTGTGAGTTGCCTAACTGGTAGGAAGTTTTGCTTGTTGGCTGACATAAATCAAATAGGAGAGGTATGTTTTGTCCTTACTTGAAAGACTTGATTGGATAGTCATCGGGCTATACTTTTGTATTGTATTTGGGGTCTCTATATGGGCAACGATACGTGAAAAATCGACTCGCCAAACAACGGAAGGCTATTTTCTAGCAGGTCGAAATGTTGGTTGGTTTATCATAGGTTCGTCTCTTTTCGCATCCAATATTGGATCTGAGCATTTGATTGGCTTAGCGGGTACAGCAGCATCCAGTGGCATTGCTGTTGCCCAATTTGAGGTTATAGCCTCTTTAATGTTATTGCTTCTAGGCTGGTTTTTTGTTCCTTTCTATATCTCCAGTGGTGTTTTTACCATGCCAGAATTTCTTGAGCGACGTTATTCTTCTGCTGCTCGATGGTATTTGGCTGTTATTTCAATTATTGGTTATGTGTTGACTAAAATTTCTGTCACCATTGCAGCGGGGGGTATTGTATTTCAATCCCTGATGGGGATTGATTTTTGGAGTGGAGCATTGGTTATTGTTGTTATTACAGGAATCTATACCGTGCTGGGTGGTTTACGAGCCGTGCTTTATACCGATATGATCCAAATGTTTGTTTTAATAGGTGGATCTATCGCCGTCACGGTGTTTGGGCTCAATGCAATTGGAGGTTGGAGTGAGTTGGTTTTAAAGACAGATGATCATTTTTTCAGCCTCTGGAGACCATTATCTGATCCTGATTTTCCTTGGACAGGGATATTATTTGGTGCACCTATTTTAGGGGTATGGTATTGGTGCACTGACCAGTTTATCGTACAAAGAGTGCTTTCTGCATCAAATGTTGATCAGGCACGGCGGGGAACTATATTTGCTGGTTATCTGAAATTATTACCCTTGTTTATATTCGTTATTCCGGGGGTGATTGCTTATGTTCTTGCGGAAAAGTCATTAATAAATCTAGAAACACCAGATCAGGCATTACCCACTTTAATTGGTGTTTTATTGCCTGTTGGGTTAAAAGGTTTGGTTGTTGCTGGATTATTAGCCGCATTAATGAGCTCGCTGTCTTCAGTTTTTAATTCGTGTTCAACCTTGTTCACGTGGGATATATATAAAAAATTGAACCCAGATGCATCAGAAAAAAAATTAGTTCTGGTGGGACAAATGGCTACTTTTATTTTAGTTTGTTTAGGGTTGGCATGGATTCCAATGATGAAGCATGTATCAGGACAGATTTATCAGTATTTACAAAGTGTGCAAGCCTATATCTCTCCTCCGATTGCTGCAGTTTTTCTAATAGGAATTGCCTGGCAACGAGTTAATGCAGAAGGAGCCATTACTTCACTGATTAGTGGATTTATATTGGGTATTGCTAGATTAGTGGCAGAACTCAATAAAGATAATTTAGAGGGATGGTTATACTGGTATGCAGATATAAATTTTTTGCATTTTGCAATTTTTCTTTTTGTCGTTTGTACTGCGATATTAATTATCGTGAGTTTGCTAACACCAAAGCCTTCGGAAGAGCAGTTACAAGGGTTAACGATAAGTACAATCATAAGCGAGAAGAGTGATACGTCAGGATCTTTACCTTGGATTAAAAAAGATCGCTGGTTGTCTATTTTGTTATTCACAGCTGTTGGGTTTCTGTGGTTTTATTTTTCATAAATCCTTACTTTAACCCTGATCTAAAGCGAGTTGTAGAAAGAAGGGTGACAGTTGAAAACGTTTTGATTGATAATGCAATTAGGAATCTGTGATTAACGGTATGAGCGAGTAGATTATGCTCAGAATATCCTAAACATAATCTACTTTCTTCCACTTAACCATTATTTTCTGGTTCCTTAGCGGCTAGCTCTGTGTTCAATAATATCATCAACGACAGATGGATCCGCCAGCGTTGATGTATCTCCTAAATTATCAATTTCATTAGCAGCAACTTTACGCAAAATACGGCGCATGATTTTGCCTGACCTGGTTTTTGGCAAACCTGGTGCCCATTGGATAACATCCGGTGAGGCAATCGGTCCTATTTCTTGACGAACTAATTGAATCAGTTCTTTTTTGAGTTCATCTGTAGGTTCTATGCCTATATTTAATGTAACGTAAGCATAGATTCCTTGTCCCTTAATTTCATGCGGATAGCCAACAACTGCAGCTTCTGCAACATGCTTATTTAACACTAACGCACTTTCTACTTCTGCTGTCCCCATTCTATGTCCAGACACGTTGATAACATCATCAACGCGGCCAGTAATCCAGTAATAACCATCTTTATCACGGCGAGCACCGTCACCAGCAAAATAATAGCCCGGGTACGTTGAAAAATAAGTATCAATAAAGCGTTGATGATCACCATAAAGTGTACGGGCTTGAGATGGCCAAGGGTGATTAAAAACTAAAATACCTTCAGCTTCTCCTTCTAATACATTGCCTTCGTTATCAATAATGTCAGGTTTAACACCAAAGAAAGGCAAGGTGGCTGAGCCTGGTTTTAAATCAATTGCTCCAGGTAGAGGAGTAATAAGAATTGCGCCTGTCTCAGTTTGCCACCATGTGTCTACAATGGCGCATTTAGCGTTGCCCACGACGTTGTAATACCATTCCCATGCTTCTGGGTTGATGGGCTCTCCAACACTGCCTAAAATACGTAAGCTACTACGATTTGTGCGGGTGACATATTCATCCCCTTGTGCCATTAGGGCTCTGATTGCAGTTGGGGCGGTATAGAATATATTGACTTGATGCTTGTCAATTATTTGCCAAAAACGGTCGGCTTCTGGATAAGTTGGTACGCCTTCAAACATTAACGTGGTGGCTCCATTACAGAGTGGGCCGTAAATAATATATGAATGACCCGTTACCCAGCCAATATCAGCTGTACACCAATAAATATCCCCTTCATGATAATCAAAAACATATTTATGGGTCATGGCAGCCATGAGTAAATAGCCGCCGGTTGTATGTAAAACACCTTTGGGTTTACCTGTAGAACCAGAGGTATAAAGGATAAATAAGGGATCTTCTGCATCCATTTCTTCAGCAGGACAATCCTCTGAAGCTTCTGCCATTGCTTGGTGGTAGCAAATGTCACGGTCAGGATTCCATTCCACGTTATTTCCACTATTTTTAATAACAATAACTTTTTCTAGATTGGGGCAAGCATCTGCTGCTTTATCTGCATTGGATTTGATGGGAACAGTTTTTCCACCACGGTAGCCTTCATCAGCACAGATCAGGTACTTGCATTTGGAATCTAAAATACGATCTTTAAGGGCTTCAGGGGAAAAACCTCCAAAGACAATGGAATGAACCGCACCAATGCGAGTACAGGCTAGAATAACCGTTGCTGCTTCAGCAATCATGGGCAAATAAATACACACATGATCCCCCTTTTTCACACCTTGTGATTTTAATACATTAGCAAATTTACAGACTTGTTGGTGCAACTCTTTATAAGGGATTTTTTTATCATTACCCGGAGTATCACCCTCCCAAATAATAGCGGTTTGGTTGCCCCTGGTCGTTAGGTGTCTATCTAGACAATTAACGCTAACATTTAATTTACCGCCTTTAAACCAACTGATTTCACCTTTTGGGTAGTCAAATTCTAAAGTAGACTCCCACGGTTTGTCCCATTGTAGAAAATTGCTGGCTTGTTCTGACCAAAACTGTTCAGGATTACTAATTGATTGTTGGTATAGAGTCTGGTAGGTTTCAGCAGTAAAATGTGCATTTTTTGCTATTTCTGGTTTAACTGGATAGATTTTTTCGTTTGACATACATTGTGTCCTTGGTTGGATGTATACAATATTGTGTAGTGCGTTCTAGCGAAATAATAGCTTAATTAGTTGAGATATAGCAAAAACATCTTTATATCAAGCCGATAAAAAAGTGTGTGAATGAGTTAATGACTCCTGATTTTTGGCGTGAATATTGCTGTTAAAACGAATTAAATATGATATTTACTTATGAACATTAAACAAGTTGAATTAAAAGTTTTAGGGATGCAGTGTACAGGTTGCGAGCAGACTATTGAAGATGCAATATTACTTTTGCCTGGCATTGTTAAGGTTAATGCTAACTATGTAAAAAACAACCTAGCCATTGTGTTTGATAACAATGTTATTGGAGAGAATGAATTTCGATTGGCATTGGAGAAAAAAGGCTACGAAACCCAAACCGAAAAGACAAAAAATAAATCAAACTTACTCCGATCTATCATCTTTATAATTTTACTCTTAATTGTGGGAAGTGTCGCATTTTGGGGTAAAAGCTTGATGCCAGAATTAATACCACAACTCAATGCAGAAATGAGTCATTTTATGCTTTTTAGTATTGGTTTTTTAACAGGGTTTCACTGTATTGGAATGTGCGGCAGTTTTGTGGTGAGTTACTCCCATGAGACGATGACAAGGACTAAAACTTTTTTATCTCATTTTGCCTATGGATTGGGCAAAACAATCTCTTATTCTGCAATTGGTGCAGGGTTTGGTTTACTCGGGGCGGCAATGACTATCACTTCTCATATGCAAGGTTTAGCTGCTCTTTTTGCAAGTGTTTTTTTATTAATTTATGGCTTGAAAATGTTGGATTTTATTCCTTCGTTACGCTTTTTTACGTTGCGATTGCCTAAAACATTTACGCGAGATGTAAAGGATAATATTAAGACTCAACGTAGTCCTTTGATAATTGGTCTTTTAACAGGGTTTTTATTAGGATGCGGCCCTTTACAGGCAATGTATATTATGGCAGCAGGAACTGGAAGCCCTGAGGAAGGAGCAAAGTTGTTGTTTTTCTTTGGAATAGGGACGTTAATTCCTTTGCTTGGTTTTGGTTTTTTTGCCAATTTAATGTCTAGAAGCACCATTAATGATCTAGTACGAGTTTCAGGTATTTTGGTCATTGTTATGGGAGTCATGATGGCTAATCGAGGTCTGAAATTAACAAAGTCTGGGTATGATTTTAGTTCCGTCAAAGGACGAGTAGAACAAACAATAAATTCAGTTGATTTAAACTCCAGGGAAAAGGGGTGACAGTCAATGTTTCTAAAAAAGTTAATTAACAATGCTAGGAACGTATACTTTACATTTATTGCGTAGGGTAAATAACATTGTTTTGAAAGAAATGATGGGTTTACCTGATTATCAAGGATCTTCCGCCAAAATATATTCCATTAATAAATAAGACCTAATAGTTGCGGCTCATATACTACAAAAGGCTTTCTACGCGATGAATTCCCTCGAAATTCCGTTTTCCTCATTGGATAGGTATTCCACTGTTTCATCGCTGAGATTGGTTTTTAAAGGG
>JAGLDH010000124.1 GCA_023145835.1 Methylococcales bacterium | reverse complement strand
TCTACCAATTTCGCCACCGAGGCATTTACTAATGAATTAGTAGAACCGGCTATTTTATACATTCTACATAAAAATATCTAGTCTTATCTTTCACTTTTTATAAAAAAGTTTACATATTATCTCAATTCTGTAAGGTTTTTAAATTTAACTCGACCTACCACTACTGGTTACTTAACTAATTTTTGCTTCAATAACATGAAAAAATTTATCTTAAGTCTTGTTCTTATTCTATATTCAAACATGACACTTTCAGAAAACATTCCTATTCTCAAAGTGGGTTTGTTTTCATCAAACAACAGAGTCAACTGGCATGAAAAAGTTTTTTCAGGTCATACTGATTATCAGATAGTTAAACTTGATAATGAGCATGTTTTAAAGGCAGAAAGCCACTCAGGTGCTTCGGGACTTTTTAAAGAACAACGAATTGATTTGCATAAAACCCCTTATCTAAATTGGCGTTGGCGTATTGAAAATCACTTAGGTAAAATCAATGAGCAAGACAAATCTGGTGATGACTATAGTGCCAGAGTTTATGTTGTTGTCAGCGGTGGCTGGGCTTTTTGGAAAACTAAAGCGATCAATTATGTGTGGGCCAGTAATACGACAAAAGGTACCATTTGGCCTAATGCCTATGCCGGTAGTAATGCTATGATGGTTGCCTTACGTTCCACTGATGACAAAACCGACACTTGGCTTCAAGAAAAAAGGAATATCCTGCTTGATTTTAAACAACAATTCGGCTCCGATATTCAATATATTGATGCAGTGGCTATTATGACTGACACAGACAATGCCAAAGGCAACGCAACATCCTACTATGGTGATCTATTTTTTAGCGCAAACTAACTATGCATGACACTTTACCTCTTTTAAAAAAAACTGATTTTCCAGCCATTACTCGAAATAATCTAGAAGTTTTACAAGTCAACTTAGGCTATCTATGTAATCTAAGTTGTACCCACTGCCATGTCAATGCAGGCCCTAATCGTACTGAGTTAATGGATAAAGAGACTATCGACCATATTCTTTCCTTTATTGACCGCCATAACATTACCACTCTTGATTTAACAGGCGGCGCACCAGAAATGAACCCCCATTTTGAATACATTGTCAGTGCAGCATCAGACAAAGGGGTAAAAGTGATTGATCGTTGTAATTTAACTATTCTAATGGAGCCTGACTATCAAGATATAGCAAATTTTTTAGCTAAAAACCACGTTGAAATAATCGCATCGCTTCCCTGTTATATGGAAGATAATGTAGATAAGCAACGGGGCAAAGGGACGTTTACTACAAGCATTGAAGCACTTAAAAAACTAAACCAATTAGGGTATGGAAAACCAAATTCAGACAGGGTCTTAAACTTAGTCTTTAATCCTCAAGGAGCAACCCTACCTCCTGAACAAAAAGCGCTTGAGCAATCCTATAAACAGCACTTAAAAGACCAATTTGATATCGTCTTTAACCAGCTATTTGCAATGACCAATTTACCTATCCAACGATTTGGTAGCGTTTTAATTAGTAAAGGAGAGTTTGATCAATATCTACAGTTACTAAAAAATAATTTTCAAGAAACGAATCTAGATCAAGTTATGTGTAAAAACACTCTAAGTATTGACTGGAAAGGGTATGTTTATGATTGTGATTTTAACCAAATGTTACTCTTGCCATTAGGCTCAGTTAATCATAAAATCCATTTAAAGGAATTATTAGACCAACCATTACTAGGTCAACCCATAAAAACATTACAACATTGTTATGGGTGTACTGCAGGCCAAGGAAGTAGCTGCGGTGGAGCACTATAAGAAAAGTTAATAAACTATTATGTTTTTAAAAAAAGCAAATACACATCACCTGTTTTTCGGGCACTATGAAAAACCAGACTTATTATTAAAACTTGAGAGTTTTCAAAACAAAGGTAATTCATGGGGTAACCTCGGCTTCCATATCCATTATGATTACCATTATTACTGCACCCCATTAGACACGATACCCTTTGCAGGAACAGGCGGGAATGGTACTCATTTTTGCTTTCTTACCGATTTTGGCACCATGTCCGATTTAAACAACACTAACATTGTTTGCGTTAGCCCTTTGGATGATCCTCCCGTTAAATTAGTAGCAAAAAACTTAAAGGATTTTTTACATCTTGTTATTACCCTTGGAATTGCTGAGTTTCTGGATTATATGATTCCTTTGCCTATCGAAGATAGAATAGAACAACTTGCTGAATGGGATGCACCATTCTTTGATTTGCAAGGTAACCCAGATCCAGACATGCCTGAACTCAGCCACACCCGAGCTGAGTTAGTCGAAATATTAAAAACTGATTTTCAAACCACCCCAATGCCTAATGCTAACCAATATACCCAAAATTTACGAGCAAAACGACAAACTGAGATAACCATCCAAACCGATGATAATATTGGAATTATTTATCAAACAGAAAAGTTAGCACTGACTAGTTTTGATTACAATAATACTGATGAAAATGAAATTAAAGATTATTTAATCAATGCATCGAACGCTGAAAAACTAAAATTTTACCGAGATGCCACTTATCATTATATCCTTAGCAAAGGTTATGATATTAAAATAAAAAAGATAATTATTGAGGCACTAAAAAAAGATGGTTTTCCTCGTGAAGCACAGCTTCTTCACAAAAAGTATTAACATTTAAACAACGTAACATTTTATCTTTATCCACTAAAAATGAGATTTCATCAGTTTTTTCACCAAAATTGTAAACTTTTGCTGAGCCCTATCTCCAACTTGTTCTGTATAACTTCGGCTCAAGTACAAATCGACCCCACAGACCTTAAATACAGTTGAGCACCGTCCATAAAAAGAATATTTATCTCCCTCAACCTTATACGTTAAAGGAGGTGAGTCATTATTGATTATTTCACCCTTCACAATAAATTCAATACGCTGACTATATGATTCATACTCTAGGCTTTCTGGAACTATGTGCAGTGTTGCTAGCAAAATAGTTTTTTCACTCTCCACCTCGCCAAATACCGAACACTGACAGTCTCTCAAATCATCCAATAATAGGCTTGCTAAAATATTGACTGTTAATCGTCCATTATAATCTTGTGTTACTGCATCTAACCCTTGTTCTTGTCTCATTTAATTTTTTTATTTCAATCGTAGCCTATGCTACAAAACATCTAATTTTGCATAAGACAACATAAGCCATTTTAGACCTACATCACGAAAATTAATTTGCACCCTTTCTTGCGCGCCCTCACCCTCCATTTGTAAGACGACTCCTTCGCCAAATTTTACATGACTGACACGTTGACCGAGCTTATAGGTTCCTACCTGTCCAATAGATGATTTTTTTGGCTTAACCACATTGACCGGGCGACTAACATTCGCTCTTATTCTTATTTCCTGAATAAATTCTGCTGGAATTTCTTTCAAAAACCGTGAAGGCCTAGGGTAGGTTTCTTTACCGTATAAACGCCTTGATTCTGCATGAGTAATATAAAGTTGCTGCATTGCTCGAGTAATCCCGACATAACAAAGCCGTCGCTCTTCTTCAAGTCGAGCAATATCATTTGTAGATTGTTGAGAGGGAAACAAGCCCTCCTCTAACCCAACTAAAAACACTAACTTAAATTCTAAGCCTTTTGCAGAGTGCAAAGTCATCAATTGAACACAATCTTCATAATCATCACCCTGCATATCTCCAGATTCTAGGGCAGCATGAGCCAAAAACATATCTAGCTCACTTAGGTTTTCTTCATTTTCATCATCAAAATCAAATTGCCGAGCCGCATTAACCAACTCTTCTAAGTTTTCAATTCTGGCTTCGCCCTTTTCTCCTTTTTCTTTTTTATACAGTTCAATCAGGCCACTTCGCTCAACAATAAGTTTTACTTTTTCATATAACTCTTTTCCTTCAGCCTCATCCCCCAGCCCTTTCACTAAACTAAGAAATGTTTTTAGCGCATTACTAGCTCTAGCTGATAATCGGTTTTGCTTAATTAACTCAACGGCTGATTGCCATAATGAAAGCTCATTTTCCCTTGCCACTAAACGAATATCATCAATTGTTTTCACCCCAATTCCACGAGTAGGTGTATTAATGACTCTTTCAAAAGAAGCATCATCATGATGGTTAGACATGACTCGTAAATAAGCTAAAGCATTTTTAATTTCCATTCGTTCGAAGAACCTCAAACCGCCATATACACGATAAGGCGTACCTGTTGTCATTAATTTCTCTTCAAACTGTCTCGACTGAGCATTTGAACGATATAAAATGGCAACATCTTGACGTAACCCTCCGTCATTCACCCATTTTCTTATTTTCTCAACCACAAAATAAGCTTCATCCTGCTCATTAAATGCCGTATATAAAGAAATCAGTTCACCATCGCCTGAGTCAGTCCATAACGACTTCCCCATTCTCCCATCATTTTTTTCAATCAATGCATTGGCTGATTTAAGAATATTGCCAGTGGAGCGATAATTTTGCTCTAACTTAATCACTTGATGATTTGGATAGTGTGATTGAAAGTCATGTAAATTTTCTATTTTAGCGCCACGCCACCCATAAATAGACTGATCATCATCTCCAACTACAAACAGATTATCTTTTCCCTCAGTTAATAAACGCAACCAAGCGTATTGAATCGTATTGGTATCTTGAAATTCGTCAACATGAACTTGCTTAAATCTATTTTGATAAAACTCTAAAAGATCTTCATTGTCACGTAATAACTCATGCGCTCTAAGTAACAACTCAGCAAAATCAACTAACCCAGAGCGGTTACATATCTCTTCATAGGCTTTATAAAGTTGTAACATGGTTCTCAGATAGACATCGCCCGATTCAACCATATGTCGTGCTCTAATACCTTCATCTTTTTGGGCATTTATAAACCACATAACTTGCTTAGGAGGCCATTTTGAATCATCTATATTCAAGCTTTTTACTAACCGTTTAATCACTCTCAGTTGATCATCAGAATCCATCACCTGAAATGTATCAGGCAACTTAGCCTGTTTAGCATGCCGTCTTAATAAACGATGAGCCAAGCCATGAAAGGTACCTATCCACATAGAATGAGCAGAAATATTTAATAAATCTTCTACTCGCCCCCGCATTTCTTTTGCTGCCTTATTGGTAAAAGTAACCGCCAATATATTGTGAATTGAAAGCCCTTCTACTTGTATTTGCCAAGCAATTCTATGGACTAAAACACGGGTTTTTCCACTTCCTGCACCCGCAAGAATCAACATAGGCTGACTTGGGGCAGAGACAGCTAACCGCTGTGCATCATTTAAGGAATCAATAATCGAAGTTGTAGTCGTATTAGTATTCATCTTTATCTCTTGCACATTCCTAGGATTTGTGTATATTTGATTAGGCTGGAAAGCAATCTATTATCCTAGAAAGATCAGTCGAGTGCAGAATTATAGTATAAAGAGTCGTTTCATTTGCTCAGCTAAGAGCAATATTTTGAAACCAAATAAAAGCATAAAGGAAAGAAGATGAAATAATGTACGTTAATTACTTTTACCTTAGATGCTTTATAAAACTAATAATTCAACTTATTTTCCTAGGACTCTAGAAATTATAAAAAAATAACAACTAAAAGGTGGGTAACATGAGTTTTGATTTTAAACGTTTAACAAGTACTGAAATTAACATTGGTGAAAAAGAAAAAAAAATACGCCTATATGTTGGTGCAGCAGCATTATTTATATCACTTTTCACAGCTAGTATCATTTTACTTGTGATAGGAGTAATGCTAGTAGCAACAGGCTACTCTCGCGTATGTCCAGCATATTCAGCTATGGACAAAAATACTTTGGAAACAGAAACAAAATCAGAAACAAAAGAAAAATAAAGGAATGAATACAAGGACGTATATACCCTACCACCACCACAACTATTATGACTATCTTTTAATATACGACTGATTGATAAATAGCTTTCCCATTATAAACTTAAGATCCTCTCAACAAATTTCCGCTCCAACCCTTTTCTAACACCTTTAATTTATTCTCATTACCAAAGTGACAAATTTATTCCCTACCCCAGAAGACCATCCTCAGCGTTTTAAACTACATAATGAAGTACACGCTCGTGCACCCATAGCCTTAAAACTTCCCGTTATAAGCACTTTTTTAGCATTGACATTATCAGGAAAGGAAAAAAAACTTGAACATGCTCATATCGTAAACCTATGTGATAAATATGGCATAACCCCTCCAAAAAAAGATGCGTCTCACTTTAGTGCGACACTAGACTCCTTCCAAATTCGTTGGGAACAACACGCAGAATTTAGCTCTTATAATTTTAATGTACAAAATACGTCTGAAGCGCCTTTTTCCAAGCTAGCACTTGAATATGTCCCTATGGACTGGTTTAAGCAATTGCCAGGAAAAACAATTGTTTCTGCCCATGCTGCAATTATTGAAGAAAACAACCCTACTCTATCAAATACAGAATCAATTTCTTCATTTTTTTCGGGAAACCCTATCGTCGGCGCTAAAGTGACAGGAACAGCAGCAAAAGCTTTTACTGACTTTAAAATACATTCTGATGGCTTCAGCCGTTTTCTTGTTCTAGATCATAACTTAAAACCAGGTCAAGCCGGTCGATTGTTACAACGTCTCTTTGAAATTGAAGTATACCGAGTCATGGCATTACTGGCTTT
This sequence comes from Methylococcales bacterium, assembly GCA_023145835.1. Classification (GTDB taxonomy): domain Bacteria; phylum Pseudomonadota; class Gammaproteobacteria; order Methylococcales; family Methylomonadaceae; genus QPIN01. The sequence goes on along the minus strand of JAGLDH010000124.1, from coordinate 4,736 downwards.
TCCTATCGCTAGAAAAATGACACCAGAACTTAATAAAGCAGATAAGCAATTACGAACAATTACCACTGCAATGGCAGAAGCTTCCTCAAATATTGATGATGGCAAATTATTGGATGAATTGACGACTCTTGCAGCTGAAGTAGAAAACCACATATCAACCCACCATTACCGTTTTAGTGCTGCAAGCGCCTATTATCATTTGGTTGAGCAGCGCATTGAAGATCTACGTGAAGAACGTATTCAAGGTATTCAAACAATAGGTGAATTTATGAAAAGACGCCTGGAGCCAGCAATTAATACCTGTGTATCAACTGCAGGTCGATTTTCATTACTATCAAAACGGATTAACAATGCAGGACAACTTTTACGCACTCGAGTTGATATTACAATAGAGCGCCAAAACCAAGCACTACTCACCTCAATGGATTCTCGAGCAAAAACTCAACTCCGCTTACAAGAAACTGTTGAAGGCCTCTCTATTGTTGCAATAACAAGCTATGTTGTTAGTCTGATTGGATCCATCACAAAAGCAGTCAACGCATCGACTTATGGTGGTGAGATAAACACCTCATTAGTTACGGGGCTATCTATTCCGATTGTTTTACTTATCGTTGCACTAGGTGTAAGACGAATACATAAAAAAATTCTTAATGACAATGATGATTAGATTAGTGACCTTGGCTCTCCCCATGCCCGCTTTGATTTATCGTTGAAACTAAGGCTGGAAATTTATGCGTTGCAAAGTCAGTATGGCAACTAACACAAGCCTCGTTCATTTCAGAAAAATAAAAATTGATTAACTCAGGTTTTTTGTTTTTTGCCACATGCTCAAGCATTCCTGCCAGATAATGGAATCGTTGGTCTTTTTCTATAAATTCATGAGGTAAAACAGAATGTAATTCCTTGACTTGCTTTTCTGTTAGGCTTTTTTTCAAAATATAGCTACTTTTCATTTTTCCAGCGATCTTTTCAATTTCCCCCCAATTTCCAGAGATATATGCAGGGATAATAGATACCATTCCATTTTGTAAAGCTTGCATTTCTTGAGAAAGTAACCCTCGTAACTCACCGGATAAAGCCTTCACTCCCACTTCACTTGTACTCTCGGTCTGATGATATTTATTTTCTGCACAACTCATTGTTGACCATAGAATAGGTACTAGAGCTAAACGAGCAATAATTTTCATAATTTTTTCCAGTATAAATCGACCAAGAAGATCACTCAAGTTAATCATCTTTTTTAAACTCACCCTCAATCACATGACCATTCTCAGACGGTGTTTTTTTAAAAGGCGACCCATTTTGGATATTAATTAAATGATTTTCAATCACATATTTTGCAAATTTCCTACGCATTTGAGGAATTAAACAAGCAAACCCTAATGCATCGGTAAAAAAACCTGGGGTTAATAATAATGCCCCACCTACTAATAAAATAGGCCCTTCAATCATTTCATAAGCAGGCACTGTGCCTTTAGCTACGCTAGCTTGAAATCGTTGCCAGGTTGAAAAACCTTGTTGTCTTAATAACCACGCACCCAAAACAGCCGTAAATACAACTAACAATACTGTTGGAAAGACTCCAACAACCCCCCCTATTTGTAGCAAAAGATATATCTCTACAAAAGGAACAATTAAGAAAAACAAAAAAATAATTTGTACTATTTTCATTAAAAACCTCTTATTTAAAGATCCATTAAAAGTGATATTTATTATTGTAATATCTAGCTTTTAACAATCTAATTATTCAATTACAACCCTTCCCAAGGCTTAAATAATCCAGTAGCATCTACACCAAACATATCTAACACACGCCCAACACCTTCATCAACCATTTCAGAAATAGAGTCAGATTTACTGTAAAAAGCCGGCATAGGAGGAAAAATAATCCCGCCCATTTCTGTCACACTCGCCATATTACGAATATGCGCTAAATTTAAAGGCGTTTCTCTTGGCATAACCACCAATTTTCGACGTTCTTTCAATGCCACATCTGAAGACCTAGAAATTAAATTATCTCCAAATCCATGGGCAATTGCCGCCAATGTTTTCATCGAACAAGGCGCAATGATGACTCCCTCGGTATTAAATGACCCACTCGCAATACTGGCAGCAATATCATTAATACCATGTACAACATCAGCTAATTCATACAGATCAGCTTTTAGCATATCCATTTCATATTTTAAATTAACCAAGCCAGCAGAAGAAATGACTAAATGTGATTCCCATTGTTCTTGGTTTTGTAACACTTGCAACATCCTAACGCCATAGATAGCACCTGTTGCCCCTGTCATTGCAATAACTAATCGCTTTTTTTGCTTCATCCACCTATTGTATCAGCTCTACCACTTTATCGGACGCATCAACTAAAGCATCAATCATTTCTTCTCCACTCGCAATATGCCCTGCATTCGGTAAAGCAATAAGCTGAGCATTTTTCAACTGCTTTGATAAACTAAATCCAGCTTCCATAGGGCACATTAAATCATTTCGGCCATGAATAATAATCGTAGGAATATGTTGTAGACCATCACATCCATTTAATATCTGGTTTTCAGTTATAAAATATTGATAATAGGCATAATGCATTTCCATTTTCATTTGCTTAACCATTTTTTCGGTAATATGCACCGGTAATGTATCTTCATCATAATCTTGCATTAAAGCAACTTGTCCACCCCAGCCCATCCAAGCTTTAGTGACCCGCCTTTGAGTCAACTCATTATCACTAAAAACAGCTCCGTATAATTTTTTTACTAAATCAGACCCTACTTCCCCATATACACTAGCAACGAGTTGTTGCCATTTTTCCGGATAAATAAGCCCTACCCCTTCTTTTGTAAACCAATCAATATCTTTTTTTCTTGCTAGAAAAACACCTCGTATCACCATTGCCAACACTTTATCAGCATGTTGCTGGGCATAAAGCAAAGTTAGCGTACTACCCCAAGATCCTCCAAACAACACCCATTGCTCAATATCTAATTGTTTCCTAATACGTTCCATATCATCAATTAAATCTTGAGTGGTATTTTGGTCTATCTCACCAAAGGGTTTTGATTCCCCACACCCTCTTTGATCCATCAAAATAATATGATATTTTTCAGGATTAAAAAAACACCTGTGCCCTGGTTTAGTTCCAGAACAAGGGCCGCCATGAAGAAAAATAACAGGGATACCTTCTGGGTTTCCAGATTGCTCAACATAAACTGAATGAACACTACCGGTTTGTAGAAAAAAACTGTGGAAAGGTTCTATTTGAGGATATTGAGTTTTCATGATTTTTGGGTAAAAAACAAATGATTATAATTGCTACAGAATTAATTTTATTGAGACAACATCAAAAAATTAAAAAAAATTTAAAAAAGTAGCTTGATCTACACTAAACCCTGCTGCATTTAGATGCCCGCCTCCCCCAAACTCCAGAGCTAACGCAGACACATCAAAATCTTCTACTGATCTTAAACTACACTCATAACATTGACGTTTTCCGTGATAATAATAAGTTAACCCAAACGTTCCAGACTTTTTAGCTAACTCATGACCTAAATCACTAGAAAACATAGGTGTAGCATTAACCGCTAATCCTTGGGTATGGTTAAGCCTAATCGTGTGCCTTGTTTTTAATAATCGACTAACATTCAATTGTTGCTGCTTAACCAATACACCTCCTTCACGTTGCAAAGTTGGAAGCTTTATCTTCTCAAATGCCGAAAAATGCACAGGTAATCGTAAATATAAAGCCTTACAAATAGCCTCCGTTTCAGGAAGTTGATGTCGCCATAAGTCATGATCTTCAATATGCAGCAATAATTTTGGGGGCTCAATATCCCCTTGAAAATACTGCCAAACAACCATACACCCACTATGATTTTGTTCAAAATTTATTTCAAGGTTACTGGGAAGAGTTGAATGCTTTTGATAAGCCTCAACATCTTTTTGCGCACTGATGTGATGATCTAAAACAGTAATTTTACTTGCACGTTTTGCAGCTGTAACCAATACCTCTATTGGGTAACAAAAATCTACGATGTAAAGCTCCATTCCTTCAGAGAAATCAGGCAAAGGCGTATTATGTCTAACAGCTTGGTATCCTGCTTTATTAGCATAAACCTTCCACATAGCCCATGCAGCAGCAAAGCCATCCATACAATCAGCATGGTAAAGAACGACTATCTTTTTTTTGTTTGATTTTGTCATAACGGCTAATTTATAAAATACAGAATCATTATACTTTGATCAGCTATAGCGGTGAATTTTACAATTCAAGAAAACTAAAGATTATTACGGTCAGTTGCAAGTATTTGTACAGATAATAATCTCTGCTTTAAATAGCAAAATATGATCAATTAGTGAACGATAAAAAACCTTAAAATTGCTCTTTTTGGCTTGTATTAGAAAAATGATTGTTATCTAAACTCTATACTCAGAAAGGCTGTCAAATGATAATTAGAGCCTGCTCAGTAAGTCAGCAACTGATTTTTACAAAACACGCGGGATAGGCCAAAAGCTGAAAAATTTTGTGTGTCTGGTGACTGAATAATTTCTTGATTTTTACTATCAGGCTGATTAAGCTCTTTTTACCGTACGCAAAAAAGATCCTTTCTAGGATCAATAGGTTCATCACCAAGAAAATACTGTTGATCCAGGCGATAGAGGTGTCAGCTCGTTTTGCTCTAATGTAGTTGAGTCGATAACCATTCTTACCTTGCCCAAACTTACCTTCAATGGGG
>JAGLDH010000123.1 GCA_023145835.1 Methylococcales bacterium | reverse complement strand
ATCAGGCTCTTTTCTGTTCAAATATTTGTTTAAATAGTCGCTTTTTTGCGAGGTTCATTTCATCGGCTAATTGATTGTCACTGACTTTAAATGCTTCTTTATCTAGTTGCTCAAAGGAGATTTTTTCCTTTAAATAGCTTTCAGCCTGATTCAGTGATTTTAGCTTTTCATAGGGTGTCATCATTTTATCATAATCATACCTCTTCCTTTGCTTTCCTTTTTTATCCACAATGGTTGTAGCAAAGTAACAGGGTCTGTGAAAGTTGATAAAAGGAATTAAATATTGCCGGTTAAAGGCATTCAGTTCATTAGCCCAGTGCTGGCCAATATGAGCATATCCATAAGTTTTACGAACAACTGAAGCATTCTTGCTTTCTGCTAGAGCATTATCATTACTATGTCTTGAACGTGATTTTGTCAGTTCTATATGAAGCTTGTTGAGTAGTTTTGCTACTTGGTGGTTAATGTATTCTGAGCCATTGTCCGCATGAAAACCTTTAATTGAAAAAGGAAATATTTTAAGGGCTTCTTTTAAAATGGGAATTAGTTTTTGCTCATTAATCCTACTGGTTGAAAGAACCACTTCATACTGCGTCACTTCATCAACTGCATTTATATGATAGACCCCTTTAACCCCGTCCTGATCACCTTGGTGAACCGTGTCTATGCGGATATAGCCAGGTTTTCCATTGGCAACAGGCTTGCGCCTTTCACCAATGGCTACCTGCCTAACCTGTGTTTTCTTAAAGGTTCTGCGCTGATTTTGGTAGGCTTTTGAATCACGTAAATTGTATAAATGAGAGACGGATATTTTTGCCAGGTTCTCATAATCGTCCTGAAAGAATAAAGTGGAAGCGCGTTCACAAAGCTTTTTAATAACGGCACCACTGGGCGTTCCATAACGCTCATCCATTTGAGCCAGCAAGGTAATATCTTGTGTTGTGTATTGGCGCTTAAAACCTGCAGGCTTTAACGATCGCCTAACTTGAACGACTCCTGATCTTTTATATTGCTGAATCAAGCGTGTCAGTTGTTGGCGAGAGTACCCAGTGACTTGTAAAAGAAATTGGATGACAATACTCTTTTGGGGTTTCTTTAAAGCACCATAATGAAACTGTTTCAAAATGGAATGTATGAAACGGTAACGACTTGATTTGTTACCAGGCAGGCTAAAGACGACCGCTTGTGTTCCTTCCAGAAACGTTTGAAGTTCCTGTGTGTTCTTGAGTTCGTTGAGATTCATGATTGCTTTCATTCCTGCATCATGAACAGTTGAACCTGATTTGTCAGTTAAGACTCATTTCGTATTGGAATACGAGGGATAGTTTAGACTCATTTCATATTGGAGAAGGCTAGATATTGTTATCATATGTAATTCATGCAACAATCTTAATGAAGACCATCTAACACTGATGGCTCTCAACTACTTTATTAATCTAAAGACACCGTGAGGGGAAATATGAAAAAAAGTACGATTACTAAAACACTTGTTGCAGGAAAACTAGCCATTGCATCAACACAAGTATATTCTGCAGGAAAATGTGCTGTCACATTAAGTGAAGAGGGTGTTCCAAGAGATATCCTAACTCAGCCATACCCAGCAATTCACCCTTATCCTAAAGATTCTGGTTCTAAAGGCTCTATCTACACTGAAATAGCATCAAATAAGCAAATTCATTTTATGGTGCAAGGCATACCAAATGATGGGCGATCATGGCGGATCTATGTGTTTTACAGCCAGCAATTAGCCTCAAAAAAAGGAATCGCAGGCCTTGCTTTTCCTAGGAAAGAGGCCAAGATATTGACTGGAATTACAGTAAAAGGAGGAAAACTTTTCAATCAGAACAATCAGTTCGGTTACTCAAAATTAAAAGGAGGAGGAAATGGAGCAGGATATGACAGCGACGCTTATTCAGCCCCTGTCATCTTGCCTGTCGGACTTACTAATCTAAGTAAAACTAATGGCCTTAATAGTGGTTCTATATATTTTCAAGCCCTTGCGTTTCCTACAGGAAATACAGGAAATATCTTATGGGGAGACGGGTGTTCTAGTGAAGTAGACAAATTCAGACTGGATGACCTTTATCACTACAACCCTGAGTATAACTACGTGGGTAAGGGTGGTGAGCAACTGCGGCCAGGGGCGCCTTATCGCCCGTTTATACATGGTAATTAAGCCGTAAGCACTTTTGAAACCACCACTCTTTTAGATAACGACGATTAAATATCACTTTATTTAGAAGGTGGCTCGGCTTAGTAATTTTGAGCTAAAACAATTATAAGTCTGTCATACATAACACACATGGTCTTTACCATGCCAATTTATAACACAATATTAATTGAAAAACAGAACCGCTTTTACAATACCTTCGCCAAAATGAAAATGCCTTATTTTTGAAGGGTTTTATAGCTATAAGATATTGATTTATATAGACTAAAAAATTCTGTTTTAAGCTAAAATCAAAAGTGGCGAAGGTATTGCTTTTACACCACTAAATAAAATAGTTCTGTTTACATTATCAGGCAAATATAACAGGGCACTAAGTGATACGTGATGAGGTAAAGTCCACTATTCGTAAACTGCATCATTTATTCAGAGTCATCACAATAGCTAAAAAATGATTCAAAATCGTGAGTAATTTCATCTTCAGTCATCACACTAATTTCTGGCTGTAACTTTTTCAAGGTAATGTCTCTCCCTAATAAACGTTTAGACCAACGACTAACTTTTATATTTTTATAAAAATCAGATGCTAAGAAACTACTTTGATATAAACCAATAAAATGACCATCTCGATGATTAAAGTAGTGATCACGCAAAAAACCTTCTTGCTGAAAGCCAAGGTGTAAAGAAGTATCTTGCGCAATTTGGTTAAACGAATAAACAAAAATAACAACTTTATGTAAACTTATTTGTTGAAAGGCATATTCAAGAATAAGCAACGTTGCTTCTATCCCTAGCCCACTATTACGATATTTTGGGTCATTAATGCCAACTAATAACTCTGCTCGATTATGAGCCACTTGATAATCAGCAAGTGATGCAATGCCAATCGCTTCTTCTTTACCACTATTAGACCGTAATTTTATAACCCACTCAATACATTTTAGTTGTTGTGGGGAAATATCTTTTTCATTTTCAAGGCGTGTCCTAATGTCTTCAACATTGAGACTTCGGTCTTGAGCTAACCTGTAGCAATCCATAAAATCATCAAGTTTGTAGGTTCTAGCTAAAAACTCCGCATGATCAGGTTTAACGGCTTCAAGTAATATTCTTCGACCTTCTAAAGTTTTTTTATGGGCAACTGTTGATACTTTTAACACGACTACTCCCCTTCTTTATCAAATATTAATGGTTAAAATTTTCTGATTATAGCGCTTTTCCTTCTCTCAATACCGTCGCTATTACTTGCCATGATAAGGTGAGGAA
>JAGLDH010000122.1 GCA_023145835.1 Methylococcales bacterium | reverse complement strand
TACTGCTGCTGATAATCAGCCATCTGTGGAAATACATGTGCTTCAAGGTGAGCGCCCAATGGCAAACCAAAACAAAAGTATTGGTAAATTTCACTTAGATGGTATTCCACCATCACCACGTGGAGTTCCTCAAATTGAAGTAACATTTGATATTGATGCAAATGGTATCTTAAATGTGTCTGCAAAAGATAAGGCAACAGGTAAAGAGCAATCAATTGTTATTAAAGCATCAAGTGGTTTGTCGGATGATGAAGTCGATCGCATGATTAAAGATGCGGAAGCTCATGCTGACGAAGATAAAAAAGTAACAGAGCTGGTTTCAGCTAGAAATTCTGCTGAAAGCATGGTTAATGCAACTAAAAAAACTTTAGAAGAGTTTGGTGAGCAAGTTACTGAAGACGAAAAAACAGCTATTGAAGCAGCTATTGCTGAAGTGGAAGAAGCACTTAAAGGTGATGACAAAGACATTATTGATGCTAAAACAGCGACATTAACTGAATTGTCAGGTAAATTAGCCGAACGTGTTTATGCTGAAAAAGCGTCGGCTGATGGTTCTGCCGGTGCTGAGTCTGATGCAAACTCCGACTCTGCAGCAGCAGATGATGTTGTAGATGCTGAGTTTGAAGAAGTAAAAGATGACGATAAAAAATAAGTTGTTCTTAGCAAAGAGCTAAAAAATGTTGAGTGGGGTGTGTTTGCGCATCCCACAAGACTTGTTTTCCAGATAGAGGACTTTAAAAAAACCGCCGGTTTTGCTGGCGGTTATTTACGTTATGGCAAAAGAAGATTTTTATAAATTACTTGGTGTTGATAAAAACGCCAGCGATGCTGAAATAAAGAAAAGTTATCGGCGTATGGCGATGAAGTTTCATCCCGATAGAAATACTGATAACCCAGAAAAGGCAGAAGAAAATTTTAAAGCAATTAAAGAAGCTTATGAAGTTTTATCTGACCAAAAAAAACGATCTGCTTATGATCAGTTTGGTCATGCCGGAGTTGATCAAACAATGGGTGGCGGTGGGCATGGAGCTGAGAATTTTAGCGATATTTTTGGTGATGTTTTTGGGGATATTTTTGGCGGCAGTGGAGGCGGCGGCGGTGGCCGAAGACGAAGCAACGTTCAAGCAGGAGCTGATTTAAGATACAACCTCGAGTTAACACTAGAAGAAGCAGTGGGAGGAACAGAAGCTACAGTTAAGGTTCCTGTGTTAGTCGCTTGTGGTGAATGTAATGGTTCGGGGGCAAAAAAAGGATCTAACCCTGTTACGTGTTCAAGTTGTCAAGGGCATGGACAAGTTAGAATGCAGCAAGGCTTTTTTTCTGTGCAGCAGACTTGTCCGACATGTTCTGGTACAGGAAAACAAATAAAAGATCCTTGTCGAAAATGTCATGGGCAGGGACGTGTACAAGAAAATAAAACACTTTCAGTTAAAGTTCCGGCAGGTGTGGATGACGGAGATCGTATTCGTTTATCTGGAGAAGGAGAAGCGGGTGTTAATGGTGGGCCGTCAGGTGATTTGTATGTTCAGGTTCAAGTGAAAAACCATGATATTTTTACGCGTGATGGAGCAAATTTATACTGTGAAATGCCTATTGGTTTTCCCACAGCTTGCTTAGGTGGTGAGCTGGAAGTACCGACCTTAAATGGTAAAGTGAAGCTTAAAATTCCTGCTGAAACACAAACAGGAAAAATGTTTCGTTTAAGAGGGAAAGGCGTTAAACCTGTGCGAGGTGGAGCAACAGGCGACTTACTTTGCAAGGTTCAAGTTGAAACCCCCGTCCGTTTAACAAAAGAACAAAAAGAATTGGTGGAACAACTGAAAGCATCATTGTCTGGTGGAGGGAAGCAGCATAGTCCACAAGAACATTCTTGGACTGATGGCGTAAAAAGTTTTTTTGATAAACTAACGGGCTAAATCATGATCATGATCAGGATTGCTATTGTCGGTGTCTCGGGGCGTATGGGATTGTGTCTAGTTAAAGCCGTTGGCTTGTCAGAAAATGCCGAATTAAGTGTTGCTGTTTCTCGACCAGGAAGTGATTCAATAGGTAAAGATGTGGGTGAACTTGCTGGTATAGGTAAAGTGGGTGTTGCAGTGGTTGATGATTTGACTGCTGTTATTGATCAGTTTGATCTACTCATTGATTTTACTCGGCCAGACCCTTCGATGGACTATATCGAAATTTGTCATCAAGCAGGGAAAAAAATTGTTATTGGCACGACAGGATATAGTGAGGAGCAAAAAAAAATCATTACCCAAACAGCTAAAGATGTCGCTGTTGTATTAGCGCCTAATATGAGCGTAGGTGTTAATTTGTCACTTAAGTTATTAGAAATGACTGCTAAGGTAATGGGAGAATATACTGATATAGAAGTGATAGAAGCTCATCACAGGCATAAAGTGGATGCACCTTCGGGAACAGCGTTGCGAATGGGAGAAGTTATTGCCGATACTCTAGGGCGTGATTTGAACGAGTGTGCTATTTATGGACGTGAAGGGAATACTGGAGAAAGGGATAGAAAAACAATTGGCTTTTCTACCATACGTGCAGGCGATATTGTTGGAGAGCATACGGTTATGTTTGCTGATGAAGGTGAGCGATTAGAAATTACACACAAAGCAACTAGCAGAATGACCTTTGCAAATGGTGCTGTTAGGGCTTGTCTGTGGTTAACAAATAAAGAAAATGGGCTTTTTGATATGCAAGATGTGTTAGAACTGAAAAATTCTTAATGACCTGAGACATATAATTCCGTAGAATTGACATAATTTTTTTGTATCTACTTAGAACGGGATGAGTCTATAGGCTTATCCCGTTTTGCACATTTAAGGTGGCTAATCTTGACTAAACCAGCTTTGCTATTATTGGAAGACGGAACGGTGTTTAACGGGGTATCTATAGGCGCAGATGGTTGTTCTGCAGGTGAGGTTGTTTTTAATACATCGTTAACTGGATATCAGGAAATCCTGAGTGATCCTTCCTATGCTCGTCAAATAGTGACATTAACATATCCTCACATTGGTAATGTGGGAACGACCGATGAAGATAATGAATCCCATGCTGTTTTTGCGAGTGGTCTAGTTATCCGTGATTTGCCACTTTTGCTAAGTAACTGGCGTAGCGAAAAGTCATTACATCAGTATTTGTTAGATAATAATATAGTTGCCATTGCGGACATTGATACTCGTAAATTAACACGACTTTTACGGGATAAAGGTGCGCAACGAGGCGCTATTGTTGCTGGTGAAAGCATTGATAATGAGGATGCAAAAAAAGCCATTGCTGGTTTTTCTGGTTTAAAAGGAATGGATTTAGCCAAAGAAGTCACTGTGACGAAACAATATGAATGGACAGAAGACATCTGGTCTTTAACTGACGGACATACAGAAGCTAAAAACCCAACTAAGCATGTTGTCGCTTATGATTTTGGTGTTAAACGAAATATTCTTCGATTGCTAGCGAATAGATCTTGTCGAGTGACTGTTGTTCCAGCAACAACACCGGCAGACCAGGTGTTGGCAATGAACCCTGATGGTGTTTTTCTATCGAACGGACCAGGTGACCCAGAGCCATGTGACTATGCTATTTCAGCAATTAAAACTATTTTAGAAAAGAAAATTCCTATTTTTGGTATTTGTTTAGGGCATCAATTATTAGCCTTAGCAAGTGGTGCAAAAACAGAAAAAATGAAGTTTGGACATCACGGTGCAAATCACCCCGTTCAGAATAAAGAAACAGGACGAGTCGTGATTAGTAGTCAAAACCATGGTTTTTCTGTTGATGAAAAAACACTTCCTGATAATGTAAAAGCAACATATCACTCATTATTTGATGGCAGTTTACAGGGGATTGAACGTACAGATTGCCCGGCAATGAGTTTTCAAGGACATCCAGAGGCAAGTCCAGGTCCTCATGATGTAGAGTTCTTGTTTGACGAGTTCATCACGATGATGGAAAAACATTCAAGTCATCCAGCTAACCAATAATTCAGTAGATTTAATAAGATATGCCAAAAAGAACCGACATAAAATCGATTTTATTATTAGGTGCAGGACCTATCGTGATCGGCCAAGCCTGTGAGTTTGACTACTCAGGAACGCAAGCGTGTAAAGCGCTTAGAGAAGAAGGGTATCGCGTTATTCTGGTTAATTCTAATCCTGCTACGATTATGACTGACCCTGATATGGCTGATGCCATTTATATTGAGCCAATTGATTGGCAAACAGTAGAAAAAATTATAGAAAAAGAACGTCCTGATGCGGTTTTACCAACAATGGGCGGACAAACTGCATTAAATTGTGCATTAGATTTAGATGGGCAAGGTGTACTAAAAAAATACAATGTAGAAATGATTGGTGCGACAAAGGAAGCCATTAATATGGCTGAAGACAGAGACTTATTTAATCAAGCAATGGGACGGCTTGGTTTTGAAGTTGCACAATCAAAAACTGCACATACTATGGAAGAAGCGTTTTCTGCACAAGCAGAAGTGGGGTATCCAACAGTTATTCGTCCTTCCTTTACCATGGGAGGAAGTGGTGGAGGAATCGCTTACAATAAAGAAGAGTTTGTTGATATTTGTGAGCGTGGATTGTATTTATCTCCAACTAACGAGTTATTGATTGAAGAGTCAGTCTTAGGTTGGAAAGAGTATGAAATGGAAGTGGTACGAGATTCTAATGATAATTGCATTATTATTTGTTCTATAGAGAACTTAGACCCCATGGGAGTGCATACAGGGGACTCAATTACTGTTGCGCCTGCACAGACATTGACTGATAAGGAATATCAAATTTTACGAAATGTATCTTTAGCTGTATTGCGTGAAATTGGTGTTGATACAGGTGGTTCAAACGTACAAGTAGCGATTAATCCAGAAGATGGGAGGATGGTTGTTATTGAAATGAATCCTCGAGTATCTCGTTCATCTGCATTAGCTTCAAAAGCAACCGGTTTTCCAATTGCTAAAGTTGCAGCGAAACTGGCGGTAGGCTATACGTTAGATGAATTAAAGAATGAAATTACGGGTGGTGCAACACCTGCATCTTTTGAACCATCAATTGATTATGTTGTTACGAAAGTTCCTCGTTTTACATTTGAAAAATTCCCACAAGCAGATGATCGATTAACAACACAGATGAAGTCAGTTGGCGAAGTCATGGCGATAGGGAGAACTTTTCAAGAGTCTTTACAAAAAGCGCTGAGAGGACTTGAGATTGGTGTTTGCGGGTTAGATGAAATTGTTGATTTAAAAGAAGATCATATTCAAGACAGAATTCAAAGAGAATTACGCCACCCAGGGCCTGAAAGGTTATGGTATGTAGCTGATGCCTTTAGGAGTGGGTTAAATTTAGAGGAAGTTCATGAGGCAAGTAAAATTGACCCATGGTTTCTAGCCCAAATTGAAGATTTAGTCTTAAGCGAAAAATCATTGGCAACAAAAACCTTAGCTACTTTGAAAGAAGGCGAATTGTATCGCTTGAAAAGAAAAGGGTTTTCGGATGAACGATTGGCTAAATTGTTAGATACTAAAGAGTCAGACATTAGAAATGTACGCTATAAACAAAATATACGCCCAGTCTATAAGCGTATAGATTCTTGTGCGGCTGAGTTTTCTTCAGATACAGCCTATTTGTATTCAACTTATGAAGAAGAATGTGAAGCAAATGTAACAGACAAGGATAAAATTATTATCTTAGGTGGTGGGCCGAATCGAATAGGGCAGGGTATTGAATTTGATTATTGCTGTGTCCATGCTGCTTTAGCTTTGCGAGAAAATGGTTTTGAAACCATTATGATTAATTGTAACCCAGAGACAGTTTCAACTGATTTTGACACCTCGGATCGACTGTATTTTGAATCCTTAACTTTAGAAGATGTACTAGAAATTATTGAACTTGAAAAGCCTAAAGGTGTCATTGTTCAGTATGGTGGTCAAACACCATTAAAGTTAGCGCGAGCTCTTGAAGCATCTGGAGCACCTATTATCGGAACATCTCCTGATTCAATCGATTTGGCAGAAGATAGAGAACGATTTCAAAAGTTATTAGAACGGTTGGATCTTAAACAGCCACCTAATGCGACGGCTAGGTCTGTTGATCAAGCTGTTAATCAAGCTAAAGAATTAGGTTATCCATTGGTTGTACGCCCATCTTATGTTTTAGGTGGTCGAGGAATGGAAATAGTGATTAATGAAGAAGGCTTGCGTCATTACATGAAAGAAGCGGTTTCTGTCTCCAATGATTCGCCTGTATTATTGGATAGGTTTCTTGATGATGCTGTCGAAATGGATGTTGATGCAATATATGATGGAGAAACAGTTCTAATTGGTGGGTTAATGGAACATATTGAACAAGCAGGTGTCCACTCAGGTGACTCAGCATGTTCAATTCCTCCTTATGATTTGGCTGAGCACCTTCAAGACCAGCTTAGAGAACAAGTTGGGAAAATGGCTGAAGCTCTAGGAGTAAGAGGATTGATGAATACCCAGTTTGCCATTCAGGGTGAAGCTATTTATGTGTTAGAAGTTAATCCAAGAGCCTCTAGAACAGCTCCATTTGTATCAAAAGCAACGGGTTACCCTTTAGCTAAAATTGCGGCTTTATGTATGGCAGGTATAACTTTAAAAGAACAGGGATATACTAAAGAACGAATTCCTAAGTATTATTCTGTAAAAGAAGCTGTTTTTCCATTTGTGAAATTTCCAGGAGTGGATCCTTTATTAGGTCCTGAAATGAAGTCTACTGGCGAAGTGATGGGGGTTGGTAAAACTTTTGGAGAAGCATTCGCAAAAGCACAACGAGCCGCAGGTGTTGATTTAAGTCACTCAGGCAAGGTATTAATTAGTGTGCGTGAAGTAGATAAGGTTAAAACACCTGAAATTGCTAAAATGTTGATAGATAAAAACTATGAAATAGTTGCAACTAGAGGGACAGCAAGGGTTATTAAAGAAGCTGGACTACCTTGTGAGCTGGTTTATAAAGTAAATGAAGGCAGGCCAAACACAGTTGATATGATTAAAAATGATCAAATCCAATTGATTGTTAATACAACGGATGGCGTTAAGGCAATTAATGACTCATTTACGATGCGAAGGGAAGCGTTGCAACATCATGTGACTTACTACACTACAATGGCTGGAGCAAAAGCAGCGTGTTATGCATTAGGGGAGTTAGATGCAGGTCGTGTAAATTGTTTACAAGACTTGCATGATAGCTTGTCATAAGGTTATTTTGAAAATCAAAATAGTGATTAAACGTTATTAATGAGTAGAGTGGTTTTGATCCACTCTATAATTATGATTGATTAACAAGGGCTGGCTTTTGTCGGCCTTTATTATTTAGTATACAAAGTGAATAAACTAGGAGTGTTAAATGGATAAAGTGCCTCTTACCGTAAAAGGTGCGGATACATTACGTGATGAGTTAGATGAATTGAAAAATGTAGTAAGACCAAGAATCATTACTGCAATTTCAGAAGCTAGAGAACATGGTGACTTGAAAGAAAATGCAGAATATCATGCTGCTAGAGAACAACAAAGCTTTACTGAGGGTCGAATAGCTGATATCGAAGGGAAGTTGTCAAATGCACAAATAATTGATGTCACAGCAATAGATGCTGGCGGCAAGGTGATTTTTGGTGCTACTGTAGAGATTGAAAATTTAGACTCTGAAGACGTGGTGATTTATCAGATTGTTGGTGTTGATGAAGCTGATATTAAAGAAGGGCGAATCTCTGTGAATTCCCCTATAGCTAGGTCGCTCATAGGTAAAGAAGTTGAAGATGTGGTGACTGTTAATGCTCCCGGTGGCGATAAAGAATTTGAGATTTTGTCTATAAAATATATATAAAAAGTAGGTTAAAGGTAAAATAAAATCTTTTGAATATACTTTTCCTTTAACCTAAAACTCTATTTTTCTGGTTTTTTCCTGTAAATAACGATTATTTGCCCAATAGTTTGGATAAGCTCTGCATCAGTCCTTGTCATAATGTGGTCTCGAATTTGAGTCCTTTCATTTTTATCAGCTCGAATTTTTATTTTAATTAATTCGTGAGTATCTAAAGTTATTTCTAATTCTTTTAATACAGATTCTGTTAAACCTAATTGACCGACTATTATGACGGGATTTAAAGAATGAGCTTGGCTCTTTAATTGTTTTTTTCTGGCAGAATTCACACTATTTCCTAATAAATAAAATAACCTAATTCTACACTACAAACGATATGGCGCGTAGCAAAAGCAGCAATCAGTGGATGCAAGAGCATTTTGACGATGAATATGTAAAAAAAGCTCAAATGATGGGCTATCGCTCACGATCTACCTTCAAATTAATTGAAATTCAAGAGAAAGATAAAATAATTAAGCCAGGAATGAATGTGATTGACTTAGGTGCTGCTCCAGGGGGGTGGTCAGATTACGCACGAAAAATTATAGGGAAAAAAAATAAAGTGATTGCATTAGATTTGTTGGAAATTGATCCAATTGATGGAGTGGATTTTATTCAAGGGGATTTTAGGGAGAATGATGTGCTTGATGAGTTATATAAAGTTTTAGAGGGAGCTCCTGTTAATTTAGTTATGTCTGACATGGCGCCCAATATTAGTGGAAACAAGGCAATGGATCAACCTAGATCGATTTATTTGGCAGAGTTAGCATTAGATACAGCGCAGACTGTTTTAGCTAAAAATGGAGCTTTTTTAATAAAAATGTTTCAAGGGGCAGGGTTTGATGAGTATAAAAAAGAGGTGACCAAGTTTTTTTCTAGTGTAGTTATTAGAAAGCCAAATGCCTCGAGGGCAAGAAGTAATGAAGTATATATTTTAGCGAAAGGGTTTAAATAAGATTATTTGGCTATATACTCTAAGTAATATAATATGCGGAAGCAAAGTTTTACATTACGATTATTCAAAATCGATTAATTACTAAATAATAGTTTCTTTTATTGGTTTTTATATTCTGTAGCAATAAGTTAGGACGTGTTGTGCAGGTTCTTATATTGTAAAATAGGATGTTTAAAGTCTTAGGCAATACATTTTGATGGTGCTTAAAAAGACAGGCCAAAAATAAGTTATTACATAAGTAATATCTAATCTTGATATAATCACATGGTCTTTTAACAAAATAGGGTCTTTTGGCCTTGGGGCGTGTAGCTTGAACGATATGGTTAAAAATATAATTTTGTGGGTTGTCATTGCAGTTGTGCTGATGTCAGTCTTCAATGGCTTTGGTGGACGATCTGGCCGCAATGATGGTTCTTTGTCTTATTCTCAGTTCCTTGATTCAGTTAAAGCAGGACAAGTTCAGCAAGTTATTATTGATGAGCATTCCATTAAAGGAAAAATGCAGAGCGGAGAAAAATTTAGAACCTATGCGCCTGATGATATTCATTTAGTTGATGATTTGTTGGCAAACGGTGTTGAGGTCAAAGCTCAGCCACCGGAAGAACCATCAATGTTAATGTCATTATTGATGTCATTTGGACCTATCTTATTACTAATTGCTGTATGGGTGTTTTTTATGCGGCAAATGCAAGGTGGAGCCGGTGGAGGTCGTGGCGGAGCAATGGGCTTTGGTAAAAGTAAAGCTCGGATGCTAGAGCAAGATCAGAATAAAGTTACGTTTGCAGACGTGGCGGGTTGTGATGAAGCTAAAGAAGAAGTCGAAGAAATGGTGGACTTCCTGAGAGACCCTACTAAATATCAAAAATTAGGTGGAAGTGTTCCTCGTGGAGCTTTAATGGTAGGGCCGCCAGGAACAGGTAAAACCTTATTAGCAAGAGCTATTGCTGGAGAAGCAAAGGTTCCTTTTTTTACTATTTCTGGTTCAGATTTTGTAGAAATGTTTGTTGGAGTTGGAGCTTCTCGTGTTCGTGACATGTTTGAACAAGCGAAAAAACATGCACCTTGCATTATCTTTATCGATGAAATTGATGCAGTAGGACGTTCACGTGGTGCTGGATTAGGCGGGGGTAATGATGAAAGAGAGCAAACATTAAACCAGCTGCTGGTAGAAATGGATGGTTTTGAGGGGCATGAAGGAATTATTGTTATTGCTGCTACAAACCGTGCCGATGTTTTAGATAGTGCATTATTGCGTCCTGGCCGCTTTGATAGGCAAGTTAATGTTGGTTTGCCAGATATTAGAGGAAGAGAGCAGATTCTTAACGTGCACATGAAAAAGGTTCCTGCTGCAGATGATGTTATTGTTAAGTATATTGCGCAAGGAACGCCTGGGTTTTCGGGTGCTGATTTAGCAAACTTAATTAATGAAGCTGCCTTGTTTGCTGCACGTGAAAATAAGCGTGTTGTGAGTATGTCTGATCTTGAAAAAGCAAAAGATAAGTTGATTATGGGTGTTGAAAAACATTCTATGGTCATGGATGAAAAAGAGAAAAAAATGACGGCTTATCATGAAGCTGGGCATGCCATTGTAGGGAAATTAGTTCCAGAGCATGACCCTGTCTATAAAGTAAGTATCATGCCTAGAGGACGAGCATTGGGCGTCACCATGTTTTTGCCTGAAAAAGATCAATACAGTGCTAGTAAATGTAAATTAGATAGTATGATTTCTAGTTTGTATGGTGGGCGTATTGCTGAGGAACAAATCTTTGGTTGGGAGCAAGTTTCTACTGGTGCTTCTAACGATATTGAAAGAGCAACTGAATTAGCTAGAAATATGGTTACAAAATGGGGATTGTCTCGTAGATTAGGCCCATTAGCCTATGGTGAAGAAGATGGTGAAGTTTTTCTTGGGCATTCAGTAACTCAGAATAAATCAATTGCTGAAGGAACTGCTGTGACGATCAATGAGGAAGTAAGAAAAATTATTGATCAAAATTATCAGCGCGCAGAACAAATTCTTAAAGATAATGAAGATATTCTTCATACGATGTCTGATGCATTGATGAAATATGAAACTATTGATAAGTATCAGATTGAAGATTTGATGGAGCGGAAGCCTGTTAGAGAACCACAGGGCTGGGATGATAATCCGCCACCATCAAATGATGATCTTAAAACAGATAAAAATGATGGTAAAGAAAGTAAAAATAAAGATAAGCCTTCAATTGGTGGAGCAGCGGAACAAGGTTAAAATATAATATTTAAGAAAAAAAGGAGAGGTGTAAAGCCTCTCCTTTTTTTTATGGCAAGATGGTTAGGTTTTTACATAAATACATGCGCTGGGTAATATAATGAAGAAAAAATATTTTGGTACAGATGGAATTAGAGGTGAAGTAGGTAAGTATCCTATTACTCCTGATTTTATGTTGAAGCTTGGTTGGGCAACTGGCCGAGTATTTGCTGAAGAAGGGCATGGTTTTGTTTTAGTAGGAAAAGATACGCGTATTTCAGGTTATATGTTTGAATCTGCTCTTGAGGCAGGATTGTCAGCTGCTGGTGTTGATACTAAGCTGCTAGGGCCAATGCCTACACCAGCAATAGCCTATTTAACACGTACACTGAGGGCAAAGGCAGGTATTGTGATTAGTGCTTCTCATAATCCATATTATGATAACGGAATAAAGTTTTTTTCCGTAGAAGGGACTAAGCTACCTGATAATTTAGAGCTTAAAATAGAACAATATATTGATTCACCGATGGTGACGGTTGAGTCTTCAAAGCTAGGTAAGGCGAGTCGTTTAGTCGATGCTGGAGGACGGTATATTGAATTTTGTAAATCAACAATTCCTTCTAGTTTGGATTTTAAAGGTCTAAGAATTGTTGTTGATTGTGCAAATGGAGCGACCTATTATGTTTCTCCACATGTTTTTTCTGAAATAGGTGCTGATGTTATTACCGTTGGGACGGAACCGAATGGCCTTAATATTAATGAAAAATGTGGAGCCACTAAACCTGAGTTTTTAGCAGAAAAAGTGATTGAATTTCGCGCTGATTTGGGTATAGCACTCGATGGCGATGGTGATCGATTAATTATGGTTGATCATAAAGGTGAAATTGTAGATGGTGATGAATTGATATATATTATTGCTAGATCCCTACAAAAATCTGGACGATTAACTGGAGGCGTTGTTGGGACGTTAATGACTAACCTTGGTATGGAGCACGCCCTTAAAAAAATGGGAATTGATTTGTTTAGGGCAAATGTAGGTGATCGGTATGTTATGGAAATGCTTAAGAAACATAATGCAGTGATAGGTGGAGAAAGTTCGGGTCATATTATTTGTTTAGATAAGACGACTACGGGTGACGGTACTATTGCGGCTTTACAGGTTTTAGCAGAACTACAGAAGAGCGGTAAAAGTTTACATGAACTTAAATCGGGGATGAAAAAATACCCTCAGGTATTACTTAATGTAAGAATTAATAAAAAAGTAAATATTGATGAGGTTGATGAAGTGACAAAAGCTGTCAAAGCGGTAGAAAAAAAGATGGGAGAGAAAGGTCGTGTATTATTAAGATCATCGGGTACAGAGCCTTTAATTAGAGTGATGGTAGAAGGTGAAAAAGAAAGTGATGTGGTTAAATATGCAAATGAATTATCTGAAGTTGTAAAGAAGGCAATCTAAGCTTGAACTTGTTGCTCTAACCTTATATGATATTCTGTTTAGTTTTTCTTGGAGTATGAAATGCGTCAATCTCTAGTGATGGGTAATTGGAAAATGAACGGTTCACGTTCAGAAGGTCTAGCATTAGCAAATGCGATAGCTGCGGGCTTAAAAGACGGAGATAAAGGAATAGCGGTCTGTGTTCCTTATGTTTATTTATCTGATGTACAGGGCGCAACAAAAAATACTCCTTTGGCCTTAGGTGGACAAAATGTAGCTGATCAAGAGTCAGGTGCATATACGGGTGAGATTTCTGCTGCAATGCTTAAAGAATGTGGTTGTACCTATGCTTTAGTTGGGCATTCGGAAAGACGTTCTTATTATGGTGATACCGATGAATCAGTTGCTACACGTTTTTGTCAGGCACAAAAAGAGAGTGTTATTCCTGTCTTATGTATAGGTGAAACTTTAGAAGAGCGAGAAAGTGATACAACTTTTTCTGTTATTGATAGGCAGCTGAATGCTGTAATTGATATGGCAGGAATTGATGCACTTGCTAATTCAGTTATTGCTTATGAACCGGTATGGGCAATAGGAACTGGGAAAACAGCAACTGATGATCAGGCTCAAGAAGTTCATCAATATATTCGTCAGCAAATAGCGGCTAAAAGCCAGGTGGTAGCGGATAAAATCCAAATTTTATATGGTGGTAGTGTAAAACCAGATAATGCTAAAGCAATTTTTGCTATGCCTGATATAGATGGCGGATTAATTGGTGGGGCATCATTGGATGCTGCGTCATTTTTAACGATTTATCAATCGATTTAACTTAGAAAAGATATGTATCAAGTAATTATAGTTGTTCATGTGTTGCTGGGCTTAGGTGTCGTTGGCCTAGTTCTTTTGCAACAAGGTAAAGGTGCTGATGCAGGTGCTGCGTTTGGTAGTGCCTCTTCAGGTTCTGTTTTTGGAGCGCAAGGTGCTTCATCTTTCTTGTCAAGAACGACTGCAATATTAGCTGCTTTGTTTTTTTCTACAAGTTTAGGTCTGGCTATATTAAGTGGTCATAATGATGGGCCGATAGATTTAATGGATAGACCTGAAGTTGAAGAGGAAGTATTTACTGATCTTCCTTTAATAGATGGTGCAGAAGGTATTGCTCCAATAAAAGCAATTCCTCTTAATAAAGAAGATGTTCCAGAAACTTTAGTTGTACCTGAGGAAATATCTAATAATGCTGGAGATTCAGTTTCTGATAAAATAGATACAGTTTCTGATGGTATTCAAAATAAAGTAGAGGACATATCAGGTGGTGCGGTAGATACAGCTTCAGAAAAACTAGATACAGTTTCTGATAGTGTGCAAAATAAAGCCAAAGAAGTTATTGATGATGCAGCGAAAATAGCTTCTGATAAACTTGATACACCAAAAAATAATAAATGATTGTTTAGTTTGATATTGCCGATGTGGTGGAATTGGTAGACACGCTATCTTGAGGGGGTAGTGGCGTAAGCTGTGCCGGTTCAAGTCCGGCCATCGGCACCATCTAAATGCACGTACAATAGTTAAATAAAGATTTAGCCCGTAATTTTAATAGCTTACGGGCTTTTTTTGTGCCTGAAAAATTATTATAAGTTATAGCTTAAGTGGTTTCTAAAAAGAAGCTTTAAAGTTGGTTGAATCATAAAGTTGTAATAAAAGTCTGAATTATTTGATTAGGTCAGAGAATGGCTTAATATTTTTGTTGTTATGCTGACTGCAGACCGTCAGTTTGTATGATTTGTTATTGATAATTGTAGTTGTTTTTTCTAGTGTTGTTGTCCTTTTGCATCTAGTGCCTTTTGCCGTGCTTGCTTGACATTGATTATCATCACTTATATCTTTTAAGGAAGAGCTGGCTTTTGTTTTTGCCTTATTAGTGCTTGGTTTTTTTTCAGGTGAAGCTGTTTTTTTTGATGAAGATTTTTTTTCTGGTTTTGTAACTACAGTACTTACACTATTTTCTTTTAGATCGTTTATATTTTCTCCTGAAAATATTTTTTTTCGAAAGATAATGAGAAGAGCAATAAGCAGCAATAGAGGCCATCCAGAAAATGAGGCATCTGTGGTATTATCTGCAGCGATTGCAATGTTAGAGTTAAAAGAAGAAAAGAGCACGCTTAGTTGAATAAATGTTATTTTTTTCATAATCATTATGGTTTTTTTATTTAATTCATTGGTTTGTGTGTATCTCTCTATTGAAAATAGCACAATTAGATAAAATGTTTTAATTTTATTGTTATTGAGTGAATAATTCAAGTGCTCCTGTCATGAAGAATTCACTTACTAGCAATTTTTGTCCTTGAATTGCGTAAACGGTTCTCCTGCCCCATACTTGTTGAGTAGAATTTATTTTATTTGCAAGAGAGCTTGTCCATAGGTGAGGAGGAATACTACAGAAATTTAGTTCTAAGCGTTCTAATTTAGGATAAGAAAAGATAACCTCTCCTAAGGGGCGGGTGCCTAGATGTGATAAATTACGTTTAGCAACTTTTATTGTCTGTTTAGGGAGAATGGTTCTGGCAAGAATCAACGGTTTTCCATCTGCATGTAATAACACTTCTCGAATTAGGTTAAATTGTTGATGTGGTAGTTTTAGTAAGTTACATTCACTTAAATAAGCGGGTTTCCAGCGGTGAAATAAAATTTCTACAGTAACAGATTGGCCATAAATACTTCGTAAACGCTTGGTAATAGAGCCTTTTTCGTAAATCCATGAACTTACATTTTTAGGAAGTGCTTGCTTTATCCTTGGACGTGATTTTTTCCATTGAGGATCTTGGGTGAATAAGAAACTGTTTTTATGCACTTAGTACTCCGTCAGCATCGTTTTTATAATTATTAATATTGTATTTATATCCGTTATTTGTGTTTTATTGAGAGAGGTTGTTGAGATATAATTAACCGGATTTTTTTGTTTACACTTCTGAATAATGAGTCGTATGACCTAACCAACGGTCAATGATGGGCTGAATTATATTAGGATATTGTGAACAGATCACCTCTGCTGAATCTTGTATATGATCTAGTAAATCAGTATCTCGGTTAAGATTAGCAATTTTTAATTGCATGAGTCCTGTTTGTCGAGTCCCCATAACATCACCTGGTCCTCGCAATTCTAAATCTTTTTCTGCAATGATGAAGCCATCATTGCTTTCTCGTAATATACCTAAACGTTGTCTTCCTGTGTTAGATAAAGGGTGTTGATACATTAGTAAGCAATAGCTTTCTTGATCGCCTCTTCCTACTCTCCCTCGTAATTGGTGAAGTTGTGATAACCCAAGACGTTCAGCATTTTCAATAATCATTAAACTGGCATTTGGGACATCAACTCCAACTTCAATGACAGTTGTTGCAACGAGTAAGTCATATTCATGATTTTTAAAACCTTGCATAACAACCTCTTTTTCTAAAGATTTCATTCGACCATGAACTAAGGCTGTTCTTACATTGGGTAAGCTATGCGTTAAATGTTCAAAAGTTTTCTCTGCCGCCTCGCATTGCAGCACATCAGATTCTTCTATTAGAGTACAAACCCAATAAGTTTGGTGATTTTTTTTAGTCCATTGATTTATTTTTGAAATAACTTCTTCGCGCCGATTAGATGGAATGACGCTGGTGGTTACAGGTTTCCTTCCTGGAGGTAATTCGTCAATAATTGAAATATCTAAATCGGAATATTGCAACATAGCTAATGTCCGTGGAATAGGGGTCGCTGTCATTATTAGTTGATGGGGGCGGTAATTATCGAGTTGTCCTTTTTCTCTTAATGCAAGACGTTGGTGTACACCAAATCGATGTTGTTCATCAATAATAATCAGTCCTAGCTTTTTAAAAGTCACGCTGTCCTGAAATAGGGCATGAGTGCCTATGATGATATTTGCTAATCCATTATTTATGGATTCTACTGTTTCCTTTCTTGCTTTACCTTTAAGTTGGCCTGTTAAATAAACAATATTTATTTCATTATTTTCAAACCACTGCCTAAAATTTCGTAAATGTTGCTCAGCCAATAATTCAGTTGGAGCCATGATGGCTACTTGGTAATCTGTTGAAATTGAAAGCAAAGCAGCATAAGCCGCCACAACTGTTTTTCCAGAACCTACGTCTCCTTGAACAAGTCTTAGCATTGGGTGATTTGATGTGCAATCAGTTATTATTTCATCTATTACTCTTTTTTGTGCAGAAGTGAGCAAGAAAGGGAGGGTAGAGGTGAACTTACTCGTTATTGATTGGTTTGCTTTAAAAATAGGTGCTTGCCACTTTTTAACAGTCTTTTTATTTTTGAGTAAAGTAAGGTGGTGAGCAAGTAATTCTTCAAAAGCTAATCGTTTTAATGAGGGTAGGTTGCCTTGCTGGAGATGTTCAGCAGAAATATGTTCTTCAGGTGCGTGAATAGATAACAGGGCATTGTTTAAAGAAGGGAAGTTAAATTTATCTAAAATAGGTTGAGGTAACCAGTCAGTAAGATGTTGGTTATCTTTTAGGCATAATAAGATAGATTGAGTGATAGCTTTTCTGAGTGTGGATTGGCGTAGTCCTTCTGTTAATGGGTAAATAGGTGTTAAGCGGGTTTCTGTTATGCTATCTGTAGAGGAAATTATTTTATATTCAGGATGGACTATTTCTAACCCTTGGTAGCCATGACGTACCTCTCCAAAGCAACTAATTAAAGTGCCTGGGCTAAGATTGGATTGTTGTTTGGCACTAAAATGAAAGAATTTTAACGTAAGAAAGCCCGTATGGTCACTAATTCTGCATAGTAAACTACGTCGACCTTTCATTTGTACATTGCTAAATTCAACTGTTCCACTTGTCAATACGGTCATGCCGGATGCTAAGGTATTGATAGGATATATTTTTGTACGATCTTCGTATCGGAGGGGTAAGTGGAAGAGTAAATCTTGAATGGTATAAATACCAAGTTTATTAAGGCGTATGACAGACTGAGGTCCTATACCTGATAATGAAGTAACTGGTTGCGCCAGTATTTCCATATTTTAAAGCCTGTAATAGTTTTCTTAGATTGGGTATTCTTCTTCAATAACCATAATGGCATCCATTTCTACGGTAGCACCTTTGGGTAGTGAGGCAACTCCGATAGCAGCACGGGCTGGATAAGGTTGTTCAAAGTATTGTCCCATAATTTCATTAACAATAGGAAAGTGAGAAAGGTCAGTTAAAAAAACATTTAATTTTACTATATTAACAAAATTTCCCCCAGCAGCTTCAGCTACGGCTTTAAGGTTATCAAAAACTTGTTTGATTTGAACGGCTATATCACCTTCAATAATTTCCATTGTTTCAGGAATAAGGGGTATTTGTCCTGAAAGGTAAACAGTATCATTGATTTTAACAGCTTGAGAATATGTACCTATTGCTTGAGGCGCTTTACTTGTTTGAATGATAGATTTTGTCATTATGATTGTCGTGCAATTTATGAGGGTTATAATATCAAGTTTGGGCGAAAACTTAATTATTTTAAGCTCTTACTCGTGTAATTTTCAAAATAATATTCAAATTTTTTAATTTACGTATTACTTTTGCTAAATGAATTCTGTCTTTTATCGTTAAGGTCACTAAATCAATGCAAACTGACTCATCTTGCTCAGTAATAGAGACTGCTTCAATGTTAGAATCCATGAGAGAAATTGTTGACGCAATTGTTGCTAGTGTGCCCCGTTGATTTAATAACTCTATTTTAAGGTCAGTTGAAAAATCACCCGAAATTTCATGACACCATTCGACATCAATCCAACTGGTTTGTTTTTTTCTGAAATCTTTGCTGTTATGGCATTTGTAGTGATGAATAACAATGCCTTTGCCAGGATTATAATAACCTATAATTGGATCGCCGGGAATGGGTTTGCAGCACTTTGCCAGTGTGATAACCATACCCTCAGTCCCTTTAATAATTAAAGGGCTGTTGTTGATATTTGTGTCTTCTAGTTTTACAGCGGCAGTAATATTTTCTTGAGAAAGTCTTTTTGCAATCAATATAGGCATTTTGTTACCTAAGCCAATTTCTTCAAGGAGCTCGCTCATCGTTTCTATTTCCATGAGAGCTAAAAGCTGCTCGATTTTAGACTCATCAATATTGTGTAGTTCTATATTTAGATCTTGTAATTCTTTTTCTAATAAACGCTGGCCGAGATTGATAGCCTCTTGTTGTTTAAAGTGTTTTAAATAAGTTCTTATGCTGCTCCGTGCTTTAGCTGTAATAACGTAATTAAGCCAAAGTGGATTGGGTCTTGCCCAAGGAGCGGTAATAACCTCTATAGTCATTCCATTTTCAAGCTGAGATTGAAGTGAAATAAGTTTATTGTCAATTCTGGCTGAAACGCAGCTGTTGCCAATATCTGTATGAACAGCATAGGCAAAATCAACAATTGTTGCTCCCCTGGGGAGTTTAATAATTGTTCCTTGTGGTGTGAAAACAAAAACTTCTTGTGGAAATAGATCGATTTTTAAGTTGTCAATAAACTCTAATGAATCACCCGCTGTTTTTTGGATTTCAAGCAATTCTCTAAGCCATTCATTTGCTATGGTTTGTGCGTTATTACCGGATTGCTCGCCGGATTTATATAGCCAGTGAGCAGCAATGCCTGATTCTGCAAGTCGGTGCATCTCATGGGTGCGAATTTGGATTTCAATTGGAACGCCATAGGGGCTAATTAAAATAGTATGTAAGGACTGGTATCCATTAGATTTTGGTAGTGCAATGTAATCTTTAAACTTACCTGGAATAGGTTTGAACAAATTGTGGGTATGACCTAATATACGATAGCAGTCATCTACTTGGTCGCAGTATATACGGAAAGCATAGACATCAAAGACGTTAGAAAATGAAATTTTTTGACGTTTCATTTTGTTATATATGCTCGCTATATTTTTTTCTCTACCTTCGACATCAAAAATAAGTCCTGCTTGGGTTAATCTGTTTTTTATTGATTTTTCGATTGTATCAATAATTTCACGTCGGTTGCCACGTGATTTTTTGACGGCATTATTGATAACTAGATAACGATGGGGATAGAGTGCCTTTAAGCAAAGTGCTTCTAACTGGTGGCGTATGTTATTCATACTTAATCGATTAGCTAGAGGAACATATATTTCTTGTGTTTCTTTGGCTATTCTACGTTTTTTTTCAATCGGCATTGCGCCGAGTGTTTGCATGTTATGAAGGCGGTCAGCCAGTTTTACAATGACAACGCGAAGATCCTTTGACATGGCCAAAAGCATTTTTCTAACGTTTTCTGCTTGAGCTTCGGCGCGTGATTTATTATCTAGTTTTGTTAGTTTTGTGACGCCATCAACTAACTCAGCTACTTCTATATTGAATGTTTTAGCGAGTCCTTCCTTGTCAGTTTCTGTATCTTCTATAACATCATGTAGTATTGCGGCAATGATACAATTACTGTCCAAGTGCATTTCTGCAAGGGTAATGGCTACAGAAAGAGGGTGGCATATATAAGGTTCGCCACTTTTTCGGAATTGCCCAGAATGAGCCTCTGCGCCATACCGGTAGGCATGAACAATACTATTTATTTGTTTTGTTTCTAAATAGCTACCTACTATTGTGCATAATTTATTAAGTAGTCTTCCTTCAGAAGTGTCTACTTCAAAATTATAATCGGAGGCAGCTATTTCTAACATTTTTTGTTAATTTACATCAAAAATATTACTTTCCGTAAGTTCACCTGTATTGTGTAGAAGATTGATGTTGTCTTCAGTTACATGACCTTCAGCTATTTCACGTAGAGCAAGAACAGTGTCTTTATCGTTATCTCGAGGAATAAATTCTTCAGCGCCTTTTGCAAGTTGACGCGCCCTTTGACTAGCTAATAGGACTAGTTTAAAGCGATTTTCAACATTTTCTAAACAATCTTCAACGGTAACTCGAGCCATTATAAAAACCTATAAAAATTAAAATTGTATGGATACCTTTTTTATTTATTGTTCTTTAAAGAGGCAATAAATAAAAGGTAACTAAGTATTATATGAATAAAATACTATTTTAGCAATTTTTAGCTTTTTCAAGAGGGAGGATTGTGTTTAAAAAAACGGTGAAATACAATCCTAATAGGAAATTAAAGAAGGAATGATTTCGTTTCTATTTCTGTTTTTATTCTACTTTCAGTGGTAGGCATTTTAAAAGTAAAAAAATTATTGATTAAAAAATTAAACATAAATACTATGCCTGAAGCAAAAAATTGAGAGAATAAATAGGATAAATGCACATATTCATGGAAGTACCAAAAAATCGACGTATTTAATCCTAAAGTGACAAAAGTAACGCTAAGATAGCGAGTAAAAAAACGTTTGTGTGAGCCTGTGACCTTAAATGTCCAATGATATTGGATATTGTAATTTACAATACAGCCTATAGAAAAAGCAATAACAGCAGATATTGTTGTGTTAATTTGTGGCGCATACTCAACCAATAAAATTAAGGTAGAAAATTGTACCGATACAGCTGTCCCGCCAGAAAATAAATAGCGGGAAAAAGTATTAATAAAGTTAGTAGAGGGCATTGTTAATAATGGATTGGATCAACTAAACCACGTAACCAAGGCAAGTCAATAAAAAATAAAGCCGTAACGACCAATATTAAAAACACCAGGAAGCCCATAAAAATGGGTTCTTTATATAGTTTCTCTGGTGTTTGCGTGGCAGAATGTGGTTTCATTGCAATATGCGCATACCAAACAAATAATAAAGCAAATAAGGGGAATGTTAATAAAAACTCAACCCGATATTTTATCAAGAAAATGCCAAGAAAAAAAGCGGATGATAATGCGTAGAAAAATGAGGAAAGTAGTAAGTTCTCTTCATTATAAAATTTGAATGATCGTCGATAACTACTTGCCATTTCTTTATCATCAATAAAACGGTATTCAGCATAACGTTTCATTGCCATCAAAAAAGCACCGCCCATCCAGTAAGCAAATAAAATACTCGATGGAGGTAGACTATTTTCAACTAAAATAGACCATCCCAATAATAGACGTAGAGGGTTGTTGATAGATTCACTTAGTACATCTAAATAAACTTTATCTTTAGTTCTTACTGGCTTTACGTTGTAAGCGACTCCCATTACCAACAAAATAACAGAAAAGACTAAAAACTCAGATGTTAACGCAGAAGCTAACCCTAGCCCCAAAAAAATGAGCAATGCATATTGAATATAAACATATTTTCCTTGGATATTCCCTGTTGCTGAAGGGCGATATTTCTTCAGTGGGTGGTGGCGATCAAACTCAGCATCCAACCATTCATTAATCACATAATTTGCTGAAGCAACAAAACAAGTGCTTAAAATACCAATAAAAATTGGGATAACCGCATTACCAGCAGAAACATTCGTTAATATCATTGCTAAGGCAATACCTGGTAGCATAAAAATATTTTTAAACCAATGGTCTATGCGGGCAATACGAATATATTCTTTAATAGGAAATGAGGGGGGGTGGGGCATTAGTCTAGTATTTTAGTTGTTTAATCGGTAGTTGCTTGTTAATTAAAGACGAGCATAACTGGATGCAGTCCAATATTTATCACTACTAGTATACTTCTTAAACGACTAAAGATAAACTATAACCATTTGAGAGTGTTGTTGTAATTTATTTTCAAATTAGAATAAAATAAATTATCAGCTACACTTTTTTGCTAAGAGATACTATAAAGGCGCTTAAATGTATTTTTCAATAGTTGTTGGGTTATTGGTCGTTATTAGAATAAGTTTATTTATTTATTTTATTGTCATAGATGGGCAATATCTTGCAGAAGACTCATTTTTATATACCCAATTGGCTCATAATATATTAGAGCATCAAATATTTTCTACAGAAGTTAACCCGCCACTTGAACTTGATGTTTTTAGAACTCCTGGCTTTCCTTTATTCTTGGCTCTATTGGATTTTTTAGAAATGAAAGGGGGTTATTGGGTGGCTTTTTGGCACGAAGTTATTTATGGCTTTGTTATATGGTCATTTTATCGTTTAAGTCTACCTCTTTTTGGAAAAAACATTGTACGTGCAGGGGTGCTGTTTTTATTAATAGAGCCCGGTGGCTTGGCTTATCCTAAATTCATATTATCTGAGACTTTATTTTTATCTTTTTTTATAGTTGGGTTATTGCTTGTAGGGTGGTATTTAAAAAAGCGAGATTGGCGATATTTAGTATTAAGTGGCCTTATTTTAGGGATAGGAACATTAGTTCGTCCTGCTTTACTATATTTTCCATTGGTGATTTGTAGCGTATTAATAGCTTTTGATTTTCGTAATAGACAAAGATGGATTCATGCGGGGCTATTATTTTTAACAATATCAATAACAGTAAGCCCTTGGATGATGCGTAATCAACAGCATTTTGGTTCTTTTTTTATTAGTGGGCAACAAAGCAATATGTTTGCTAATTATCATGTGCCTATTGTATGGGAAGGGTCTAAAGGAATTCCTTTTAATGAAGGGTATAAAATAATAGATCAGCTGGTTGATGTTGAAGTAAAACGGCAAGAAAAACAAAAAAAACGACCATTATCATTAGTTGAATTTTTTAAAGTTCAACAGAATGTGGCTTTTAAGGAACTCGCAAAATATCCCGGTAATTACGCTAAACAATGGGTTTTTGGGGTTCTTAAAGTAATGATAGGTATGAATATAACAGAGGTGTATAGCAACTTGAAAATGCAGCCTAATAGGGTGCGTTTTTTTGAAATTCAAGATCCCGTTTTTATTACTAAAGTTTTAACATTTTTAATGGCACAAGATAAATTAGTCTTGTTAGAGGTGATATTACGAGGAATAATTACTGTATTTGCTTTACTCGGTGCTTTATCTATTATCAGCCGTAAAGATTGTTTTTTATGGATAATGATGTTGGCAAATTTTTATTTTATCTGTATTCCTGGGCCAATGGGTAATCCGCGGTTTCGCTTTCCTGTCGAAGTTTTTTGGTTTGTTCAATCTTATTTAGGCTTTTTATGGATTAAATCATTTTGGGATAATCGACAGTTAAATAGGTGATGATAGGCTTGCTCTTAGTCATTGGGGGAAAGTGTTGTTTTTTGTACTTAATTCACAATTCAACTAGAAAATAAGTGGTAGAGTGGAAGTGTATTTTAAAGCGACACTGATAAATACGGCTCTATCAACCGTTGTAATTTTTTTAATGGTATTTTAGTGAGTGTTTTTTCTATTAATAATATGGCCTCAGAAGACCCTAGGAAAAAAAATAGACGACAAGTTGAGAGACGAGCAAAAGAAAGGCGTATGATTCTACATTCTTTCGGTAGCCCTGAATGGATAAGTGAAATTCAGAAAGACTATTTGTTGTGGCCAAAATATGATCGACGTAGTAAAGATCGACGTAATGAGTCACGTAGACGGCGAGGTAATAGGCGCATTAAAAGTATGGGAAGAGCAGACTCTGCTGAATATACAAACAAAATGTATGATTTGCTAACAGCTGAAGAAAAACAGATGTTGAATGAGTTAGCTCAGTCAGATTAAACGACTGAGCTAACATATACGCTCTGTTTTAAATCATAGTTATAGTTGTTTTTCTACAAGGTAGGAAAAAGAGTGAATATTACTTATTTCTCTCTTCTAATATAGCAACAGCAGGTAATACTTTCCCTTCCAGAAACTCAAGAAAAGCTCCACCACCAGTAGATGTATAAGATACTTTGTCTTTGATATTATATTTATCAATAGCAGCTAAGGTATCTCCACCTCCTGCAATAGAAAATGCAGAGCTATCTGCAATGGCTTCTGCCATCGATTTTGTTCCATTACCAAACTGGTCAATTTCAAAAACACCCACAGGGCCGTTCCAAACAATAGTGCCTGCCGTTTCTAGAATTTCAGCATATTGTTTAGATGTTTCAGGGCCTATATCTAAAATTAAGTCATCGTCTTCAACATCAGCAACATTTTTTACAGTTGCTTCTGCTGTATCAGAGAATTCTTTGGCACAAACGACATCAACAGGAACAGGGATTTCAGACCCAGCTTCTTTTGCATCGGCCATTAATCGATTTGCTTCCTCTATTAAATCGGCTTCATAAAGGGATTTTCCAATAGGAAAGCCGGCCGCTGCAATAAATGTATTAGCAATACCACCGCCAACAATTAATTGATCTACTTTTGTAGATAAAGAATCTAAAACAGTTAGTTTTGTCGATACTTTTGATCCGCCAACGATAGCTACTAAAGGTTTTTTTGGTTGATTTAATGCTTTGCCTAAGGCATCTAATTCATTCGCCAATAATGGGCCTGCACATGCAATTGGCGCATGTTTTGCAACACTATGGGTCGATGCCTGTGCTCTATGAGCGGTACCAAAAGCATCCATTACAAAAATGTCGCATAATGCAGCCATTTTTTTACCTAATTCATCATCATTTTTCTTTTCACCTATATTGAAGCGAACATTTTCGCATAATACTACTTCCCCAGTATTTACGTTAATTCCATCTAACCAATTTTTTTCAAGGCGTACTGGTTTTTCAAGTAGGTTTGATAACTGTTCTGCAACTGGTTTTAAGCTAGAAGATTCATCAAATTCTCCTTCCGTTGGGCGTCCTAAATGTGACATAACCATAACAGCAGCACCTGCTTCTAAAGCGTGTTTAATGCTTGGAATGCTTGCTTGAATTCTAAGATCACTGGTTACTTTTCCATCTTTGACTGGGACGTTTAAATCTTGACGAATTAATATGCGTTTACCAGATAAATCAAGATCAACCATTTTTTTTACAGACATAGTCACTATTCCTCTATATTTTAAAGTGTAAGATGCTTTGTATTATAAAGTAAGTTTCAGAAACTCATGAATGGGAATAAGGTTAAAATCACGAAAGATAGGTATCAAACGAGCAATTAATGAAAATAGTCATGTTGATCTATTAATCGGCAAGCACCGGTACAGCGTCTAAAAGTGATTGAGTGTACGGATGTTGCGGTTGTGTTAATACTTGTTCAACATGACCATGTTCAACAATTTTCCCTTTGTGCATAACGGCGACTTCATCTGCAATTTCAGCAACAACGGCTAAATTGTGGGTGATAAATAAATAACTGACACCTTGTTCTTTTTGTAATTTTTGTAATAATTCAATAATCTGCGCTTGTACTGAAACATCTAATGCACTTGTTGGTTCGTCACAGACAATTAATTTGGGTTCAACTGCTAATGCTCTAGCAATACAAATTCGTTGTCGTTGTCCACCTGAAAATTCATGAGGATAGCGTAGAGCAGATGATTCGGGGAGCTCAACTTGTTTTAATAAGTTGGCAACTCTTTGTTGTCTATCTACTAAATTAATATCTGAGTGTAGCGCCTTTATACCTTCGGCAATAATATCCCCAACTAACATTCTGGGGTTCATGGATGCAAAGGGGTCTTGAAAAACAATTTGGATGACAGATCGCTTTTGACGTAATTCATCACCATTGAGTTGGTTTAATTCAATGCCATTTAATAACACACGTCCAGCAGTAGTTGGAATTAAATTGACCAATCCTTTACCTAAGGTTGTTTTGCCACAACCTGATTCACCTACTAAGGCTAATGTTGAACCTTGTTTTAATTCAAAGCTGACATCATCAACTGCGCGAACATGGTCAACGATTCGTTTAAAAAATCCTTTTCGAATAGGGTAATACACTTTAAATGATTCAACTTTCAATAAAGGTGTTTCATTGTTATCAATTTTTTTAAGTTCTTTATTTGTGCAGCTATCCATAGAAGGAAGTGCTGCTAATAATTTAAGGCTGTAAGGATGCTTTGCCTGTTTAAAAAAGTGATTTGTACTGCCTATTTCTACAACTTTTCCTTTCTGCATGACGGCGATTCGATCTGCCATGGTAGAAACTAATGCGAGGTCATGACTAATGAGCCACAATGACATACCCGTTTTTTTCTGAATCGTTTTTAGTAGTTCCAGTATTTGTGCTTGAATAGTGACATCTAAAGCAGTTGTAGGTTCATCTGCGATCAGTAGTTCAGGTTTTCCTGCTAAGGCAATGGCGATCATGATTCTTTGGCGTTGTCCTCCTGATAATTGATGAGGGAATTCATTAATTCTACGTTGAGGTTCTGGTATTTCTACTTGTTCTAAGAGTTTGTGAACAGCTGGAGTAAGCTCTTCTTTTGAATAGTCAAAGTGAATTTTCATAACTTCGGCAATTTGTTCACCTATCGTCATGACGGGGTTTAGAGATGACATTGGGTCTTGAAAAATCAAGCCTATACGTTTCCCCCTGATTTTACAAAAATCGTATTCAGGAATGCTAAGTAAACTCTCGTTATTAAGTAATATCTGATTTGCTGACACTTTAGCATTGTTGGGTAGCAAGCGGAGAACAGAGAGGGCTGTAATCGATTTGCCGGATCCTGATTCGCCAACTAAGGCAAATGTTTCACCTGCAAAAATATCAAAGCTAATATCATCAACAACTTTGTCTTTTTTAAAAGCAACGGTTAGGCCTTTTACTTCCAGTAGTTTGTTATCCACGTTATTCTCTCTAATCTGCTCGTCTAGGGTCAAATGCATTTCTGACGGTGTCTGCAAATAAATTAGCGGCTAAAACAAGGCTAAACATAAAGATAAATGATGCCAATAAAGACCACCAAACTACGGGGTCACGTGCCATTTCTAATCGTGCACCGTTAATCATATTTCCCCAGCTATAGGTCGTTGGATCAACACCGATATTAATATAGGATAAGACTGCTTCTGCCAGAACCAGTCCGCTAAAGTCTAATACCACTGAAATTAGTACGATATGCATGACATTAGGCAAAATATGCCGGATGAGAATAGCCCCTCTTCTAACGCCTAAAGCCTGTGCAGCTTGTACATATTCCATTTCCCTCAATTTGAGTGTTTCGGCACGTAGCATGCGGCATAAGCCTGTCCAGCTTGTGACTCCAAGAATCAGACATAAGAATAATAAGCGCATATCTGATCTGACAATTAAGCTGTTAAAGTCTTCTGCATGGTTTGACATATAAACCTGCACCATCAGAATAGACGCGGCTATTAACAATACGCTAGGAATTGAATTAAGTGTGGTGTAAATATATTGAATAACATCATCAACCCAACCTCTAAAAAAACCGGCCATAATGCCAAAAACTATCGCCAGAGGAAGCATGATCATTGTCGTTAATGACCCGATCACCAGACCTGTGCGGATACTTTTTATCGCTTGATAAAAAACATCTTCACCTACTTTATCAGTTCCAAATACATGATAATACATTGATAAATCAATTAACATGTAAGTTTTTGAAATTAATGTGAATAAAACAAACCAAACGGCTTTAGACGTTGGGTTTGCAAAAAAATGTTCATGATTTTTATGTAAGGTGATCCAAAAAAAGATAAAAAGTAGGGCGAATAAGCCGGCTCCTTTGCCAAAACCAATTAAGGCTTTAGTAAATACATCCATTTTCCATTCAGCTTCTGGGTTTTGTAAATGAGCCCCTCCAAATTTTAATCGGGGGTAGCCCCATTGCGTTGTACCATCATCTGCAGTCATCGTTTCTTTACTATATAACTGAGTTGAAAAAGGTGCTGAATAGGTTTTTTCACCTTGTTCTCTTAATGGTTTTGCCCAGTAATCTAGTAGGCTGATGATTTCATGAGTACGTGACTCAGTTGATTTAAAATGGACAGAGTCGAGTAGGCCGATGATGACAAAAAAAATTAAAACGACCAGAGAGATCATTCCCGTTTTGCTAGCACCTATTTTTTTTATAGGACGTCTCATCTGAGGTTGTTTGCCAATAAAAAAGATAGCCAGAGAAATAGCTATCACTAAAAGATAAATGAGTGTGTCAGTCCATAAAATAATCATGATAATCGAACTCTTGGGTCAACGATCGTATAAGAAATGTCGGTGAGTATTAATCCGAAAATATAGAGAACCGAGCCTAAAAATACCATCGCCCTAACAATGGCAAAGTCCTGACTGTTAATGGCATCAATGGTATAACTGCCTAGACCTGGAATACTAAAAAATGATTCCATAATAAGACTCCCCATAAATAATAGGGGTAATACGACAACGACTCCCGTTAATATAGGAATCATGGCATTCTTAAGCACATGTTTAAATAGGACTTGGGTTTCTGTTAAGCCTTTTGCTCTGGCTGTTCTTACATAATCTTTTTCTACTTCCTCTAAAAATAGAGTGCGATACCATCTAGCTCCAGAACCGATCCCTGAAATAACACTAATTACAATGGGTAAAATTAAAAACTTAATGGCAGAAAATCCCGTGTCATAACCAGAAATAGGGACTAACTTAAGCAATTTACCGATAAAAAACTGCCCCCCAATAATATAAAATAAAGAAGATATTGACATTAATATGACGCATAAAACGATACTGCTAAATTCTAAATAGCTGTTACGAAAGAGTACCATCATCAAAGCGACTGATATATTCACTAATAAACCAACAATTAAAGAAGGTAAGGCAATACTCAGACTAGGCCACATTCTTTGTTTGATATCTTCTGAAATATTTCTTCCACTATCTGAAACGCCAAAATCGAGTAAAAATAATCCTATCGATTTCTGATAAAAAATAGTTTCAGTCATTTTTTTATTCGATGATGCCCGATCATTCCATAATAAGGGGAGGTCATATCCATGTTGATGTTTCCAGTTTTGTACCGCTTGTTCTGTCACATGTTTTTGGCCTAGTTGCATGCGAGCCATGTCATCAGGGCTGTTAACGACGAAAAACAAAATAAAGGAAAGTATGTTTACACCCATTAATAAGGGCAATGCATATAAAATACGACGAAGGATATATTTAATCATTGTACGGTTTTCCTTGATCGCTTTTTAAAGGCATTGATTGCTGGTATGAGTACGAGAATAAAAAGAACTAAAGCTGCTATTAAAGGCCAAAAAACAGCTTGATTCCATTGTTCTCGTTTTTGCTCTCTTGATGTGGCGTCAATTCTTAAATACTTTAATTCTTTATGCGCCATGAAACTAGGTTTTATATTTTCAAACCATTGGTGATATAAAGCAAAACGCTTGGGGTGGTAGCCGAATACCCAAGGTACATCATGTCGGATTATTTCTTGCATTTGCTGAATAATTTGGCTTCGTTGTTCAGTATCATCCATGCTACGCATTTGTTCAAAAAGTTGATCAAATTTTGAGTTTTGATAATTAACTGCATTTTCTCCTTTAAACTTTACTTTTCCATTCGGGCCATAAAGTAAAAAAAAGAAATTTTCAGGATCAGGATAATCAGCATTCCATCCCCAGGTGAAAATTTGCCCACTACCATCACGAATTTTATCTTGAAATCGATTGTAATCTGTTGGACGAATAACTAACTTAATCCCTATTTTTTCAAACTGTTTACGATACCAGTTCATCATTGCCCTGGCACCGGCTCCTACAGAAGTCGTGTCAAAGTAGAGAACCAACGCTTCCCCCGTTTTTGGGTCAACGCCTGATTTATATCCAGCCTCAGTCATTAATTGCTCTGCTTTTTCAATTGATTTACGTTGGTAATTATTGTTTTTCCAGTTATAAACATATTGATTCATCCCTTCTTTTTTCTCTAAGTTACCAAATATTTCGGGTGGTAAAACACCTTGAGCTGGGATGCCTCGGCCATTCATAAAAATAGATATATATTCCTCATAATCTAAAGCAATAGAAATAGCTAGACGAAGTTTTCGGGCGTGTTCAGAGTCACCTCCGATAACAGGATCCAACATATTGAATCCCATATAAAAAATAGAAGTGGATATGGAGGTTTGTAATCGTATCCCTTGATCCTGCATTGTTTCTGTTAGCTGAGCATTACCCGATGCTGAAAATTGAACAGCTTGATCAAAACTATCTGAAGAAATTCCTGATGCATCATAAAAACCTTGTAAAAACTTACTCCAATACGGAATTGTTTCTTTTTCTAAAATATATATTACTTTGTCTATAAAGGGTAATTTTCTCCCCGCATCTTTTAGTAATCCTTTTTCTTTATCAACCTGCTCACCTTCGGAGGGGTAAAACGTTTCGTGATAATTTGGGTTTTTAGTTAACACTATTCTCTGGTTAGGATTGTTTTCTTCTAAAAAGAAAGGGCCTGTCCCGATAGGGTACCAATTTAATGAAATGTTTTTATCTCCTAGCCCTTTTTGCTGATAAAACTCATTGGCCTCCCAAGGCATTGGTGCA
This sequence comes from Methylococcales bacterium, assembly GCA_023145835.1. Lineage (GTDB taxonomy): Bacteria > Pseudomonadota > Gammaproteobacteria > Methylococcales > Methylomonadaceae > QPIN01. The sequence goes on along the minus strand of JAGLDH010000122.1, from coordinate 45,902 downwards.
AAAAAGTTCATTGCTAACCAAAACTTAAATTGTGGGTATTTACCCTTAATTCTGATTTTATATTTATAACGACTTAAAACGGTAACCCCTGAAAGAGGCGTTGATTTTATTTCAATTTTTTTCTTATCTTTAACTTCCTGAGAAAATTCACCAAAACCAACAATATATTCTTTCATAAACTCAGCAATGGGGGATTGAACCTTTGGGTCAGCTAATCGCTTTATTTGATAAACATAGTCTTCAGCAATTAACTCTCTTGTTCCTTGCTCAGTAAAATCATTTAATTGAGTGAGTTTTTCTATTTGGTCTGATGATAGATGTCGATTAGCTTCAATAAAAGCAGGGTGGAGCTGAAACTTTATGCCTTGTTTAATTTCGATTATGTACTCTGAATAGGCAATTTTGTTGGCTGAAAAATTGCCAGAGAGTAAGACGTCTTGAGCATTAAAATAATTTATAACAGGTAATTTTTTGGCGCTTAAGGGTTCAAGCTGATAAGGCCTTTTAAGATAACTATATTGGTAGGGTGGCTCATATATCTGTGCCAGAAAACTATTTTCACTGGTACTATAAGAGGTTGCTGGATCAAGCCTTTTAGGTCTTTCAGAGAAAGAAGAATATAAAATAGATAAATTGGGATCTGCTTCTGAATAAGGGTTATTCAACTGGGATAAGTCGCAGCTACTTAATAGTAGGTTAAAAATAATTAGAAAAACTATTCGCATATTATTTGAATTTAAAAGTTCTATTCCTAAGTTATCGAATTTAATGACTGAGCAAGGTATACTTCCATCTATTCTAACAAACAAATACGTCTGGAGAGAAAAATGGGGTTTATGCAAGGCAAGCGCGTCTTAATTGTAGGTTTAGCTAGTAATAAGTCAATAGCATGGGGTATTGCACAAGCGATGCATCGTGAAGGTGCTGAATTAGCTTTTACATATCAAAATGAGAGGTTGAAAGACCGCGTGGCTAAAATGGCAGAAGAATGTGATTCCAACATCAATATAGAGCTTGATGTCTCAACTGATGAGCAAATCACAAATGTGTTTGCCGAGTTAGGTAAGCACTGGGATGGACTAGACTGTATCGTTCATTCTGTTGCCTTTGCTCCTCGCGAAGCATTAGATGGGGATTATGTTGATGCTACAACCCGAGATAATTTTTCAGTCGCTCATGATATTAGTTCATACAGTTTTACTGCATTAGCTAAAGCGGGTCGAGATATGATGAAAGGCCGTCATGGTTCTTTAATAACATTGACTTATTTAGGTGCTGAACGGGCTATTCCTAACTATAACGTTATGGGCGTAGCAAAAGCAAGTTTAGAAGCAAACGTTCGTTATATGGCGGCTGCTTTAGGAGCTGAAGGTACGCGTGTTAATGCTATTTCAGCAGGCCCTATTAGAACATTAGCATCAGCGGGGATTAATAACTTTAAATCAATGCTGAGCAAAGCTGCTGATACAGCCCCTATGAAGAAAAATGTCTCTATTGAAGAAGTGGGTAATGTAGCTGCTTTTATGTGTTCTGACCTAGCATCTGGTGTGACTGGTGAAATTACTTATGTTGATGGCGGATATAATATTGCAGGGCTAGTAGCAAGTTAAGAGTATTAACAGCGGGTATAGAGTGAGTTTTTTATGATATAAAAATATCTCTTATCTGGCTGATTTTGATAGAACAAGCTTTAGCTTGTTCTATCATAGTTAGTAAACTTAATCCGTTATTTACTCTTTGCTTTTAAATAATATGAGCATAACCGAAATATTAGGGTATTGTGCGGCATTTTTGACTACATCTTCTTTTTTGCCACAAGCATTCCTAACTTTAAAAACTCGAGATACCCGTTCTCTTTCCTTGAGTATGTATACGTTGTTTACGACAGGGGTTTTACTATGGCTTATTTATGGTATACAAAAATTAGATTATGCCATTATTTTTGCTAACTCTATAACATTGTTATTATCAGCATCTATTCTTGGATTTAAAATTTATAACGTTATTTATAAGAACGGCTAAAATAACACTTTTGATAAAAGGAAAAGAATATGAAATTTACTCCGTGTAATGATTTATGTACTTATGATGGTACTCATTGTGAAGGTTGTGGTCGGTCTCATGAAGAGATAGCCGAAACTAAAGCCTTGGTTATGAGTATCGTTAATTTTGTACAAAAGCAAGATTATGAAAATGTTGAAGAATTTGTAGGTGCTATTAGTAAATCTGTTATCAAAAAAACTTTACCTCAGCCTTAGAGCTTAATAATACAATGAATACTGAAGAAGCGATAAAATGTCGCCGCTCTGTTAAGCATTATGATGCGAGTCATAAAATGACAGAGGGTGAAATAACAAAACTTTTAAGTCTTACTGCCTTATCGCCGACAGCTTTTAATATCCAACACTGGCGTTTTGTCGTTGTTAAAGACCCTGAGCTGAGAAAAGAAATTCGGAAGGTTTCATGGGATCAGGCACAAGTAACCGATAGCTCTCTATTGGTTATTCTTTGTGCTGATTTAAAAGCATGGGAATCACCTGGCCGTTACTGGAAAAATGCTCCTAAAGAGGTGCAGGACTTTATTTTGCCTGCTATTGATGGCTATTATCGTGATAAAGACCAAGTACAACGAGATGAAGGAATGAGGTCTTGTGGTATTGCTGCTCAAACACTTATGTTGGCAGCAAAATCAATGGGGTATGATTCTTGTCCTATGGATGGTTTTGATTTTTCAGCGGTAGCCAAATTGATTGATTTACCTACTGATCATGTTATCACCATGTATGTTGCTATTGGTAAAGGTGTAACTGAAGCCTCTCCTCGTGCGGGTCAATTAGTATTTGATGAAATTGTTTTCGAAAATTCATTTTAAAAATCACTATAATTCGTTATAAGTCTTTATCAATAAAGACCTAAGTATTTTAAGGGATAATTGTGAATCAATTTCAACGTAGAAAATTAAAAGTTCTGTTCGATAATAACGAAGCCTGGGCGAAAGGAATGACGGATAAAAATCCAGATTTCTTTACCCATTTATCTAAACAACAAACGCCTGATTATTTGTGGATTGGCTGCTCAGATAGTAGGGTGCCAGCAAACCAAGTGGTTGATCTTGAGCCAGGAGAAGTATTTGTCCATAGGAATATTGCTAATATAGTTGTACATTCGGATTTAAATTGTTTGTCTGTCCTTCAATTTGCGGTAGAAGTATTGAATGTAAAGCATATTATTGTTTGTGGGCATTATGGGTGTGGTGGTGTTAAAGCCGCTTTAGATGGATGTAAGCATGGTTTGATTGATAATTGGTTAGGGCATATTAAAGATGTTTATCGGCTATATAAAACAGAAATTGATGCTCTATCCACAGAAGAGAAAAGAGTTGACCTGTTGTGTGAAAAAAATGTAATAGAGCAAGTTGCTAATGTTTGTCATTCTACAATCGTTCAAGATGCGTGGAATGAGAAAAAAGATTTAACAGTACATGGATGGATCTATTCAATTAATAATGGGTTGTTAAAAGCATTGGATACAGAAGTAAGTAGTAAAGGAATGCTTCGCCTTATGCATTCATTAAAGAAGTAATTTAAAAATGTAAATTCAGGTATACTTTTTCATTATTCTTTCAATTAAAGTTGAAAACACCTGTTTTATGTATAAAAATAATTTCCCCAAGTCATCAGAATTTGAATATCTAACCAAGCTGCGTACAGCATTGGCTATTTCTCAAGGGACAAAATTATTTGCTACTTTACGACAAGAGGCTGAAGCAACCGTTTCTCATGATCAGTCTAAGCGCGTAACTTATTTAACAGAGTTATTTTCACGTATTCATCGTGAAATCTTTCATGATTGGCAAGATCAGGCTACTGTAGATCATCGTCCAGGAACAATTAATAAAGGTGTTAAGCGTAAAGCCTTTCGCTTAACTGTTGAGCAATTGGTTTTAGAAAGTGATTGTAATAATGACACGGCTATTTTTGATAACAATGGTTTTGTCATTTATTCAGAAGATATTGCTGAGCGATTAGCTGGTTTTTATCAAAAAATGCGTCAAGTAAGGCCGTTTTCTTATGGTAATAGAATTACCTTAGACTTTTTTATGACAGCTTTGGGTAAATTGCCTGCATTTAAGAGTGTTTATGAGCAAGGTATTGACTTTAGGCGACTGGATGCGGTGGATACATCAGCATTACATGATCTTGAGAGTGACTTGGTTTTTGTCACAACAGCATTTAAACATGCGCTCGACCCATCGCAGATTAAAATATTACAAAATGAAGCAAATGCATATGGAGAATGGCCTGAAAATAAAGTATTTATTTCGGGGGTGCCATTTCTATCGCACACTACAGAACAAGGTACTTTTTGTTTGGTTTTGGTCAACGGGGGCTTGGTTCCACTTGAAACGATAAAAGATAGAATATTTGTTGAAGGAAAACAATTTGCTGATAATCCAGTGGATGCTACTCGGCATATTATTGGATATCTTCCTGAAACAGAATCACTTCGAGTTAAAGAGAAAACAGAAATTGATGGGATTAGCATCAGATCTGGTGAAACGCCTCCTTTATTCTGTTTAGATGTAAATGTGTTAACCAGTTTACGATCACCCAGCCATACAGAATTGTTAGAACTAATAAAACAATGTGAAGGTAATGACAAGTATCTTATTTTTACATTGGCTAACAATCAAGAGTTAAAAACCAAATTATTGAATGCAGCAAAGGGGGACGAACGGCTGGTTCGATCAGTTGAAATTGCTTATACTCGACTGAGTAAAATTAGTAAAAAATTAGATCAAGCCTTAGAGTCTATTTTTACTGGAAAAACTTCTGTGTCGAACCCTATGTTGTTTATGAGTATGGGGGGAGCAGGGGCGGGTAAAACTGCAGTAGAAGAAATTGCTGAGGCTCATTGTGGTGATAACTATGTCATTGCTTCGCTAGATGAATTTCGGAAGATAAGTGACTTGTATACTGTACTGACAGCAGCCAATCATCATAGTGATGATTATAACTATGTTGAGCCATTTGCAAACAGATTAAGGCAGATGGTCGCTGACCATGCCAGAAAGATGCGCATTAATATTCTTTATGATGGTACGTCAATTCCTTATCAACCTCGGTACTATAATATTGTAGAGCAATTTAAAGCATCAGGATTCAAAACTCAAATTACTGCTGTCGATGCTTTTATAGTCAAACCTAAGGGGCGAGAGTCGGAGCTTATGCGTTCTGATGTTATATCGAGTGTTAAGTCACGTTATGAGCAGACAAAAAGAGCATTGCCTTGGGTTGTAACTGTTGATAAACACATCAGAGCTCCTCTACAGTTTTTAAAAGCTTTAGAACATCAGGCGCTGGAAAAAATTTCACTTTTTGCTAATGATGGGGATAAAGATAAGCATTATTTGGTTGCAGAAAGCTTTACGTTTACTGATTTGGAAGTCTATAGTCTACAGCAGCATCAATTATCCGGCACACTTTTAGACTATGTGACGTGGTTAATAAAAAACCATGATGAGTCAGTATTAAAAAACCTTTCAGGAAGCAACCTACCTTCTATTGAGGCATTAATAAAAAGAAATCCTCTTTTTATAGAAACAAATGTTTCTTATTTGATTTATAACAGTCTTTACGGTAATTGTGTTTTAATTATTTACAATGTACGAAGAATGGTTGATTTTATTGAAAAAAGACAACTAAACCCAAATGCATCTGGAGTAGCTGGTTTATTACACAAACCTGAGTCACTCGCTTTTGATGTAGATCCTTTGGCTGAACATCCTTGGATAAAAAGACTTCAAGGTTCTTTGGTTAATTAGTTATGTGTATATGAAAGCTTTCCCAACACTAATAATTTCAGTTAGGTTTTAGTAGCCGACTTGGGGTAAGAAAAATGATTCTTTATGTAGAGCAGCTATTTAATCGAAAAAGCAATGGTTTGTTGGGCTTTATGGGTATGGAGCAGTTGAATAGATTGAATAATAATCAGTAGACCCAAGGTCGACTTGGGTCTAGTCTAGTAGTTGACTTTAGGTGCAGAATTAATTGTTAACGGCCTCGACGACCTGCTTTAGGTGTCTCAAAATTAACGCGTAATGATTTGCCTTTGAAATCTTTGCCATCTAGACCTGCTATAGCAGCTCTAGCCTCATGGCCTTCCATTTCAATAAAGCCAAAGCCTTTGCAATCACCAGAAAAAACATCAGTAACCAGTTTAGAACCACGTACTGTGCCAAATTCTGAAAATAACGTTTCAAGCTCTTGCTCTGAAGTATCAGCGGGCAGATTGCCTATAAATAGTTTTTTCAATGATATTACCTGGAGTATGGAAGCTGTTTTTGCTTAAAAAGCCAACACAAAGAAATCTATTGAAGTATTCTAAGTGTTAGCAGCCAATAAGGTCGTGTTTAGCCTGTAACGCTGGTTGCTTGAGGGCCTTTTGGGCCATCTTCTACTTCATAAGTAACTACTTGTCCTTCGTTAAGAGTTTTGAAGCCTTCGCCTTGGATCGCGCTAAAATGTACGAATACATCAGCTCCGCCGTCATCTTGAGAAATAAAACCAAATCCTTTTGATTCGTTAAACCATTTGATAGTGCCTGTAGCCATAGTGTGTTTACCTGTAAAAAATTAAAAAATATAATGCATACAGATAATGAAACGTGGAATTCTGGAAAAAGTAGCAATAAAGATATATCCGTATTTGCCAATAACAAAACTGTAGCTGTGTATACTATAGAGGAATCTTTTCAATATTGATAGAAATTTAATTCTGATTTTCGTGAAATATATAAGTTATTTAGGTTAAGAGAGTTCGATAATCAGTGGAAAAAAGATTGAATTTAGGGGGATTGTATCTGTTTTATTAGCAATAAAACGAAAAATTCTTAATTAAGAATAGAATATTTTGTTTCTTTATTAGTATAAAAATAATCTTGTAAGTGGTTGATTATGTAGTTAATTTTATTATCCTGTTATAGGCTGTTCATGCATTGAGTGTTGGCATTAGATGTGCCACTAAAAGTATTTTATGAATTGTGATGAATATCTCATTTTATAAGCTAGATTCTTATTAAAATGGTAAATTTTTTTTATTGATTTTTTTTGTTTTTAATTAATTGGAAAGCTAATTTCAGCGGAAAGAAGATGGGTAATGAAAAGAGACTATAATAAATGGAGCTAGAATTGACATAAAACTGCTTCTTTTCTTGATTGATTATTGATGCCGGATATGGCTCTGTGTGTTTTTTATTTTTCTGATTCTAAATTTTAGTTGAGTGTTGATTCTAGAGTTCCACTCTTTGAATACCTCATTTTGATTTTTTCTTGTTAATGTAAATCCATTTAGGTACTTTTACCTCTTGAGCTACTAACTTTTGATACTTTTATCTCATGAGATATTGTTGGCTCTAGTTGGTGTAATATCGATCTCGTTAAAAAACGTATATATTGATGGGGTATGAATTATTATTCGATTATGAGTGATATACTTCGCGCGGCCACAGGTGCGGAATTTATAACGCACTGATTTTTGTCGAGAGCAAGGTGCTAAAACAGGCGCATATTAGCTACGCAGCTATCGGCAAAAGCTCAGTTGTTAGTGATCCGCAGGCGTGACCGCGCGAAGTATAGTGTCCACCAGCTTTATATGGGGAATGCTTTAATAAAGTTATTTATTTATAATTTCTTTTTCTGCCTTAAGCCAGTCATCCATTTCATAACCCGTAATAAAACCTCTTTTTTCTGAAATATAATATGCAGCTTCGGTAATTTTAGCTTGACGTATTTTTTTTTCAGCATCATCGAAAAGAGCTGCTGAGGTTCTTTTAACGACATTTAAATCATTTTTCTTGGTAAGCATAATTTGCTCCTAAATTATTTTAACTTTAGTAATGGTTATCGCATCCATGCCGCAATAAGTTTTTTACATTCATTGGCATCAATACATTTTGTGTTTTTACAAAAGTAGCATTCACCAGTTTGGAAGCATGGTCTTTTCTCGTGATTGAATCTTAATATTTTTCCTTTTGTTTTCGCTATGATGGCTAGCTTAAAATCAGTAACGTCCTCAGAAAAATCATACTTTATCTTCCTTGCTGTTTGCATATTGCTCCCCTTGTCGTGATAGGAAAAGAAAACTAAATTAAAAAATTCAGCTTATGTTCAGGTATAATACTGTTTTTTAAATATCAAAAAGTTGATGTAGGTTAAGTTTTTGAAAGAATTAATAAATAAACTTAGATGTATTAGATATAGTCCAGAAAACCAATACATAGATAAGTAAAAATTATTAATTAAGGAGTAAGGCATGGAACAATATTTCTGTTGCTTGTTGTAAAAACTGCCTAAGAAATCGTGATGGAAAATGTCCGGGTATACTTAAACGCCTTCATCAAGATAAAACGATTCATTCTCCTACTTCTGTATTTTATCTGCTAAGCAGTATTTATATCATCAGGGTGAGAAACCTATTGAAACTTATATCTTATGCTAGGGCTGGGTTCTACTAACGCAAATTTCAGAGCAAGGTAAGCGGCAAGTTATTCGTTCTGTTTTGCCTGGTGGTATACTTAGTTTTTAAACGGATCTTGATAAATGCTTTTCTTATTCTGCAATTGCTATGCAGGATTCTATTATTTGTTGGATACCTGGTTTATTTAGGATGTGTTATCACTATCCAGAATTATCTTTACTAGTCATTCGAGAAGAAGAGCGCGAAAAGGTTTTAACTGAGCATTGTATGGCAAATATTGCTCATCGAAGTATGCGTGAAAAAATTGCATTTATGGTACTAGAATTATACTTGCGCTTAAAACTAAGAGGTTTAAATAGCGATAATATTTCCAGTTTTTATTAAATCAAGAAGGTATAGCTGACACGCTTGGTTTAACAACGGTTTATGTAAATCGAATACTTCATCAGTTGCAGCAAGATAACTTAGTGCCATTACATAAGCATGAGCTTATTATTTTAGAATACGATAAATTAACTGCTTTAGTAGGTTTAAATTTAGAGAATTCTGAAAAAGTTAACGATTCAGGGAGGAGAGTTAAATTGATCCCATAAAAGGAATTGCTCTAGATGTTAGTGTGATTAAGGCAATTTGATTATCTTAATGTAGTGACAGTGATTCAGAAGTTAAAATTTATAAGCAGGATAGCAAACATGGGGAGTGGGATAGAAATGATACAATATATCTTTATTTATATTAATGAAACATGAGAACAACACAATGAAACCGCTCAAAAAGACTTTGCAACATATCTTTATAGCAGTCGCCTTGGCTTCAGGCTCATCAGTTTCTCAAGCCGAAACAATGCTTGATCCTTCTAGAATAAAGATGGCTCTACAGACAGCCTATCACAAGTACAAAAATATCAAGGAAGGAGCCAATGCAAACTATATTCCGATTTTGGCTAAGGTTGATTCAAATATTTTTGGTATCACTCTTGTTACCACTGATGGCAAAGTTTATTCAATTGGTGACACCACGTCAGAAGTTTCCATTCAATCCATCTCCAAGGTTTTCACAATGGCTCGTGTTATCGAAGAGTCTGGAACAAAATCAATCTCTGACAATATGGGGGTAGATGCAACAGGACAGGCATTTAATTCTATCGTAGCCATTGAACAGTATAAAGGGGAAGAGATGAACCCTATGGTCAACCCGGGTGCTATCACAGCAACCAGTATGATCAAAGGCGCTAATACTGATGCTGTTTGGAAAACTATTATCGATACTTACAGTGATTTTGCCGGTCGCAAACTTTCTATTGATAAAGAAGTCTACAAATCTGAAGCCGAGACTAATCAACGCAATCGAGCGCTTGCTATGTTAATGCATGCATATGGTCGTCTTCAAGGTGATGCGATAGAAGCAACAGATATTTATACTCGTCAATGTTCAGTTTCAGTCAACACAACAGATTTGGCTAATATGGCAGCAACGCTAGCGAATGGTGGAACCAATCCTGTTTCTGGAAAAAAAGTGGTCAATTCCGATAATATTGATGAAATCCTTGCTGTTATGGCGACAGCAGGTTTATACGATGATTCCGGACAGTGGTTATACCGAACAGGGCTACCAGCCAAAAGTGGTGTTGGCGGAGGTATATTAGCTGTCTCACCTAACAAATTTGGTATTGCCGCAATATCCCCTCCACTTGATGCAGCAGGTAACAGCATACGCGCCCAAAGAGCAATTACTGATATTTCTAATGCTCTGGGTGGTAATCCTTACAAAGTAATACCTAAATAGGCACATATGACTATTTAGGTATTTATTAAACGCAATCAATTATTTATCTATAATTTGATCGTTTTTTTAGCCAAATAAGACAGCCCATCTTTCTGTAACCCTTTAAATTATAATACTGCCACGTAGCTAAGTTCCCAAAATGTTATTAAGGGAATGCTTATCTCATAATAGCTATTAACTTTGGTTGGTGTCTTATTAAATATTATAGGGGATAGAGTTTGAACCTAATTCATTTAACGGTGCGTTTAATAAAACTAGTGCTTTTTTCGATAGATAAAGGCTTAAAAAAGATAGGCTCTTTAATACCTGTAGATTGATCTTGTTCAACTTCTTTATGAATGTTTTTACTCGGTATTATTGTTGCGTCACGCCCCTCAGTAAAACTTTGTTCCTGAACAATAACACGGTAGGATTTATTCAATTGTAAGGCGCGTTTTTCTGAAGCGTAGAGTAATAAAGAAATATCTTTATGTAATTGATTAAGCATGGCAGGTTTGATCTTGTTGTTTTGGTCAAAAAATTTATCCTGTACTTCTCGGTTATTTCTGAACTCATTCGCGGATTTGTTTTGTTGTAAATAATGGCTATATTCATAGTTACCATCTTGGCGACGTGGCTCAACAATATTTTTTAAATCAAATTGAGACCAGTGAAACCAGCCTTGTTGGTGGCTCGTTATAGGGAGCTTACGTTGGAATGAAAAGATACCATCTTTAGTTGAACCTATACCGCTATGGCAACCTGCGCAAAAAACGAGTTCTTCATAATTTTGTGGTCTTAATTCTCCAAATGCATCTTCTATAAATGCTGCGTATGCCCAGCCTTGCCCATTACTAATACCTACTTCGGCATTACCTCTTATTGTGCGTAAACGATTGGGGAAATCATTCTTTTCCTTCATTTCTGTTAGTGCTTTTTCTTTTAGCTTGGAGTAATTAACCCAAAAACGTTTCCGAGCATAGCGAACTTCTTTCATTCGAGAAGATAAGTGATTATTGCCCTGCTCATCAACATCAATGTAACGCACAGTATGTAAAAACTCAGTACCTTCAGGGTATAAACCTGCGGCTAAATGTAATTTTCCTGCTTTTTGGTCTATATTTGCTTGTCCTACGTACCACATAAAACGCTGTTTTACAGGTGCCCAGTCATAATGAATTTTAGTTGCAATGCCAATTTCCCCGTTCTTATCTAAATCGACATGGTCAAAATTAGCTTCATCGACTGGATCAATTGTTATATCTTGTTCTTTTAGCATGGATTCAATAATTGCCAGATTGACTTTATACACTGCTAAATCATTCTTCCCCTTACTGTTAGTTCTAAAGGCGGGTGCTAGGCGAATCATGACATCATCAGTTGAACCATTGGTAGGCCAAAAAGTCCCTAAGTAAGGGTAATAACCAAATGCCCTCCAGCCAGTTAATTTACCTTCTGGATCATGATCAAACCCTTCACTATCAAAATTAAACCAGACATCAGGGGTAAATCCATCCCAGTATCTATTATGATCATAATCCCAATTTTTGGGTACATGATTTAATTTTTTTGTTAGTTTTATTAAGCCTTGTTCATCAAAATAATTGCTTTTTCGGATGTATTGAATCATCGATTCATCACTAATCTGCGCAACTGCCTGACTACGGTCTTTGAATAAATTGTGCCAAGGGTTTTTACGTGCTGTATCGGTAAAGCGATAGGTTTGTTGCAAGTTAGAGTCGTTAATAAAATTTGGACGCTTAGCTTGGGTATGACAGGAAAAACAAGGATTATGTAGATTACCTTGTTTATCCTCGGTTTTTGTATAACATTGTGGTGGAATATAAGCCGTTTTGTTGTGTAGCGAACGGGTAATAATATCCACAGAGGGTAATGATTGGTTTTTAGTGTTGGCGAGTGTTTTTGAAGCGCCTATTTTGGTAGTAAATACCAATGTAACGATGAAAGCTGTTTCAAATATCTTTCTCATATTAATACCTGTTTTGTTTCCCTGTTAAATAACAAAGGCTCTATCCATAAAAAAAAGAGCCTATTTATGAGAAATAGCAGGGTTAATATCCTATCCAAGGACCAAGATAGCCAGAGTATCCACGAGCTTCTTCGGCCGCTGTTAGCGCATCTTTATCAGACTCACCAAAAGGATGTTGAATGACAGACATAAGATAACTAAAGCCATTTAAATTACGGTAAAAATAAGGGGAGGTTGTTTCTGAGCCGTATGGTGAAGTTAAAATACGAGTGAGATTTTTTGAATCAACATTAAAAGCCCAAATCATATCATTTTGGTGCTTTCCGCTATCTTCACCTATAATCAACGTTTTAAAGTTTGGGATGAAAGTAAGGTTATCAGGCTCAGCGATAGCCTGAATGTCACATTCATTAGCTGTATAAGCTCCATTTTTTGAGTAAGGATTATCTTTCGCAGCTCCAAGTTTATGTAAGCGAGGAATACCAGAGATAATTCCTTGTATACTGCTTGCAAGATAATTATTGTCGAGATCTAACGCATAAACTGTTCCACAGTGATTAAAAGGAACACTCATATCACCTTTACCATCACTCATGCCATTGCGAACACGAGAAATAGATAAATATAGGGTGTTGGTTGACTTATCATGGGTAATACCTTCCATTTTCTCCCATTCAATGGTCGCACCTTTTAATGCTGCATATCGACGAGTTTCTAAGCGCGAAGCTGCTTTTTCCATACCCTGCTTTATTGTTAAACACTCTTTACCATAACCTACCATTATTGGCGTACAATTATGTGTGTTTTCAGAGAAAATATCTGCAAAAGTGATTCCACTATCAATAATGCTTCTAACTTCAGCATCTGTTGCTTTACCAAGGCTTATCCAACTTAAAGCTCCTGCTCCACCATCTAAAGTCTGTATGCGTTCTTGATCATTTGTCCAAGGAGATGTTTGTGTGAATTTAGCTGCAAAAAGCTCCCCTGAACTGAGGTCTTTAGTCTTATCTGCTTCAAACCGAAATAACCCAACATAAGAGCCATCATCAGAGCTATAAACAGTTTTTTCATTTGGCATTACATAAGATAGCTCGTGTGCGACACGACCCATTGAGTAATGTTTTACAACGGATGTGTGGTTATAGTCTTTTACATCAATTTCAAGTGAGAAGCCATAGTCATAAGGGTTCATATATTGCTTTGCTAAGCCTGGTAAGGCTGTATTAGCGGCACCTCGTGCTTCAGGAAAATATCGAACCATCGCTGCGTTATAATCATCAATCTTATTATCACGCCATTGTTTTGCATCAGGTGGATACTCTTCAGACCCAAGGTGATTACCCCATGGTACAACACTGCCGGCACAATGAACCCAGCCACCTTTTACATGAGAAAAATCAAGTGGTCGTGTTTTTTTTGCTGTTAATTTTCCGGTGGATGAATTTTGATCTATCTCAGTTAAATAAACGGCGGCTGGGCGTGTTTCAAAATGAGAGACCATATAGACTTTATTGTCTTCACCAATGATAAGCGAAGAAAAATCATTGTTATTAGAAACACGAACTGAGCCATCTTCAGCAACTATCTTTTTTCCTTCAATATCAAATATTGTACCGAATGGGGCAAGTGAGCCTTTTGGGTTATCACCTGATCGCATAATTGAATTAAATTTAAAATCTGCTTTAACTCCATCGACTTGGACAAACTGAGATGTCAGGATACTGCGTTTATCAAGATCACTGATAGGAACAGGTGCCTTAGAAAATATTAATCTGTCTTCCGCTTGAGTATTTGATAGGCCTAGTAAAAATGAGGGAATTGCAACTGCTATAATTTTCGGATTCACCGCTATCTCCTTACGAGTTATGTATCCAACTAATACAATCGCAATAATAAGTGAGGAGTATTTTAGAAATGTGACAATTGATTTCAAATTTATTATTTATATTTTTTGAGAATGTAGTTAAATTGACCCTTAGGAGGACTGAGGATGAAATAAAACCCGAAACTGATAATAGATTAAGTTTCGCCATAAACATAACCACGTGGAGTTTTATCAATATTTTAGTGCTGATAACAGACTGAAGCTTATTTTTGTCCTGAAAATGCTCTAAACAGGTTGAAATATCAAAAAAATATTTGGTCAATTCAGGATATATATTTACAGGGTTTATGAACTATTTTTTCCATTTTATCGAACAACCTATACTGGCAATTTGTTCTTTTGGTCCATGACCTGTTTGGGCTATTTGTTTCATTGCAATAAATAAATCACGTTTAATGTTATTAGGTGCTGCTTCTTTGTTGCTAGCATCTAATCTCCCTCGGTATTGCAGTTCTAATTTTTTGTTATAACCAAAAAAGTCTGGTGTACATACGGCGCCATATTGCTTAGCAATTTCTTGATTCTCATCAAGTAAGTATGGAAAATCAAAATTTAACTCTTTTGCAAGAAGCTGCATATTTTCAAATGAGTCCTCGGGATACTCAGTTACATCGTTAGATGAAATAGCGACAGAGGCAATACCTAATGATTTTAATTCCGCAGTATCTCTTAATATACGTTGATGTATTGCTTTTACATAGGGGCAGTGGTTACAAATAAATAGGATGAGTAGACCTTTTGTACCCATACATTCTTCTAACGTCCAGTTTTTGTTATCTGTACCGGGTAGATCAAAGTTAGGCGCTTTTGCACCAAAATCACAAACGGGGGGATTTAATGAAACCATAGAACACCTGTATTTTATTATTTAGGCTATATTTTAAGAGATAGCATTAACTATAAAGTGAAATCTAATGTACAGTAAATTACGATGGTTTAGTATTTGTTTTTTATTTGTCGCGACTTATTCAATTGGGCATGCAACTGATACTAAGGAGCTAAGTTCTGAGTTGCAGATATTGATTGATGTGTCTGGCAGTATGAAGCATAACGATCCAAAAAACCTACGAATACCAGCCTTAAAACTCCTTATTAATTTATTACCAAACGGCACTCAAGCTGGGGTTTGGTTATTTGCTGAGAGAACTAAGGTGTTAGTTAAGACTGGCGTAGTTAATAGAGCATGGAAAAAGAAGGCCTTATCTAAAATAAAGAAAATTCATTCATTAGGACTTTTTACGAATATTGAAGATGCCATACAGACATCTTCTAATAAATGGTTTGAAGCACCAGAAGATAATCCACGACATTTGATTTTATTAACAGATGGGGTGGTTGATGTTTCTAAAGATATTATGGAAAGTGCTGAATCAAGGGAGCGAATAATAATAGATCAAATTTCTCAACTGCAGCAAACAGGAGTAAAAGTACATACGATTGCTTTATCTGATAATGCTGATACAGAGTTGTTAGAAAAACTGGCTTTTGATACCAATGGATGGAATGAAACGGTTCAGCATGCGGAGCAGTTACAGAAGATTTTTTTAAAAATATTTAAACAAGCAATTCCAACAGATACTGTGCCTATAACGGGGAATAGTTTTACTATTGATAGTTCTGTTGATGAGTTTTCTGTTCTTCTTTTTAAGAAAAAAGGAGGGAAAGCAACACAGTTGATTTCTCCCGATAAAACGAAAATAAGTGAATTTAAAAAACCTGAACATGTTTCTTGGTTAAGTGACAAAAACTATGATTTGATCACGATTAAAAAAACAAAAGCAGGGAAGTGGAAAATAGTGGCTGAAATGGATCCAGATAATCAAGTTATGATTGTGACAGATTTAAAACTTCAAGTGGAGGACATTCCTAATCATATTTCGGATCAAGATACGATTGATTTAAATGCTTATTTTACAGATAAACATCAATTAATTAGTCAAGAAGATTTTTTGAATTTAATTGATATTTCTGTCGAACTAATCAATGAAAAGGGAGAAAAAAATGAATGGAAAATGGAAGCTGATACTGAAAAGGTTGGGTTGTTTAACAATACAGACAAACCATTACTAAGAAAAGGGAAGTACACGATAAAAATAAAAGCGGATGGTAAAACATTTCAAAGAGAATTTGTTCAAGCTATTGATGTGGTTAAGAGTCTTATGACTGTAAAAATGGATGTAGACCAAAAGTCCCGATCTATCACTATTAAGCTTATTCCTGATAAAAAAATAATTAACACAGAAATGTTGAGTATTCAGGCAAGTATTACTCAAATTGGGCAGGCCACTGAGACTCATGATCTTATAAATAAACATGATGCATGGGTGCTTGTGTTAGATGATGTGGCAGAAGAAGAAGGTAAGAAAATCATAAACTTCTCTATTATTGCTAATTCTTTAAAGGGGGACTCACTTTCACCTAATGTTAAACCAATCGTTATTGATGAGCGTTTGTTTTCCAAACCCAAGAAAACTGTTCAAGATCAAAATGAGGATTTAGAAGAACCTGAATCGAATAAATTGGAGGATGAGGAAGAAGAGATAGATGAAACTCTTGAAGAAGACGAGGATATAGATTGGGTGAATACAGTAGGGATAGTAATAGGGATAAATATTGTTTTTATTCTCGCTGGTTTTTTTCTGTTTAAATTTTTTAAAAAAAGAGCTGCGGCTGCGCAAGCTCAATTATTGGCTAGATTAGAATGATAGAACTAAATTCAATAACTACTCTGTTAATGGTAGAAGCGATGGTTGTTTTAATTTTACTCATATTGATTTTATTGATGGTATATGAAAAGAAAAACTCAGGTGACCACGCTGCTGCTCATGGATTAATTAATAAATTAAAAGAGGGAGAAAAAAATAATGCTATAAAGCGAGGTGAAATGATAGCCACGCAGTGTGATGTCGATCCGGGAGAATTAAATGAAATAATGAATAATATTGGCAGTAAAGAGCGCGAGTTGTATAAGAAAATAATTCAAGTATTTTTAAGTCAGGATGGAAATATGTTGATGCAGATAGGCCAGTATATCGATAATCTTGCAGAACCGTATATTAGCATAGCGGGTATTTCTACTTCAAATAAGGAGGTGGAAGCAGTGGAAATTGCAAAAATTGAAATCAATCGGCTTAAACAAGAAAGTGCTGCTTTAAGAAAAGAATTGGTTATTACAACAGATTCAATGGAGAAAATAATAGCAGAATATACTCGAGTGTTTAGTGGATCGCAAACAGAACTGGCATTAAAAAATAGTAGTAAGAAAATGTTTGAAATTTTTCGTAATACTGATGGTCGTCTTAGACAGGCAATCAAAAATATTGAAATTGAGAACCTATGAACATTATGCTCATTATTTTGGTAGTTGAAATTGCTGTTGTTTGCTTAATCGTTGTTGCTTTATTACTATATTTTCGATGGAAAAAGAAAAATGCTATTTTAGCTGAATTTGTAATATTATTAGATACTGTCAATAACAAAGAAAATGAGCGAAAAGCTTATTTGGTTCAACATTTAGTTGATGGATATGCTGTTAAGAATGAAGAAGCTGTAGAGTCTGGTGAATACATGATTGAAGCGGAGAAACAATTCCTGCAACAATTTATGAAGCAACAAATAGAAGGAGCCTCAGTTACTGACTTTTATCAAAATCTATGTGAATTACTAGATCAGTATTTATATTTTGTACCCACTGATAACACAACTAAGAATGAAGCAATTATTGATCCTTCTGTGGTAGAGCAAAGCATTAATAATGAAAGGGAATCTGTTGAAGAAAGCTCTTCGGAGAAAGTCGAAACGACTAAGGCTGCTGAAGAAAACTTGACTGATGATGAAGAACAAAACAATGATTCAGACGATCAGGAAGAAAAGCCTGATAAGGATGATGCATTCGCTGAGTCAGAAAATGAAGTTGATGATGCTACAAAAGCTGATTTAGGCTCCGACAATAAAGAACAGGTTATTGATCAGGAAGAAACTGAAGGAGAGCCAGATTGGGGAGATGCATTTGCTGAGTCAGGTGATGAGGTCGATGAAGCCACAAAAGCTGGTTTTGATGCTGATAATTAAAGAAAGTTAGAAAATTACTCTAAATTGAGAAAACTATAATTGCTGAGTTTTTCTTTTTTTCCAAAACTAACTTAAAGTCGAGGCTATTCATTAGCCCCAACTTTGAAAAGATTAGAAAATTTAAATGACTTATTTTGAGTGAATAATCATTTCAGCTTTACGTGTTTCTCCTTTACCAATAGTCAATAAATCCCAAACCAATAAACCCAGTCCTGCAGCAGTTACTAGTCCAAAAAGCATTCGCCAATGCATGGCACTCATAAATGAAGGGTGTGTTTGCGCAGCAAAATAACCGCCCCAAGTTGATCCGCCTATGGCGCGTTCAATAAAGGATTGTTCATAACCAGCAATTAAGAGCGCAATAGTCATACCAACTACACCAATATTTAATAAAGCTAATGCCCATTTCCAACGCCACTCGTTTAGTGAGTTAGAACCCATCCAAACATTCCCTCGCCAGTGTTGAATTGCTATATAAAAGAAAGCGATGTTAATAGTTGCGTAGGCTCCAAAAAAGGCAAAATGGCCATGTGAGGCAGACCATTGTGTTCCATGAGTGTATAAATTGATTTGTGGTAAGGTATGCATGAATCCCCAAACACCGCCACCAAAAAAGTTACCAAATGCATGAGCAATTAGCCATGCCATTGCCGGGTGGTTCATATTTTTAAATGAACGTTCACCAGAGTCATAAACGGCATGGACAACCATAGCGACTAAAGGAATAGGTTCTAAAGCGGAGAAAAAACCACCAATGGTAAGCCAATATTCAGGTGTACCTATCCAGAAATAATGGTGGCCGAGTCCTAATATTCCTGAGCCAAACATTAATGCGACTTCTATATATAACCATGTAGTCACAATTCTACGACTTACCCCCAAAATGGTCATGAGTGACCAAGCCATGATAACACCGACCAACACTTCCCATGTTGCTTCAACCCAAAGATGAATAACCCACCACCACCAAAATTGCTCATGGGTGATATTAGTCATATAAAACATCCCAGCAACATACAGCCCTGCTAATGCGACTAGGTCTAATGTTAAAACGCCCGCAATCCCCGACCACTTTCCCTTACTAAACGTCATTACTACGTTGTAGAAGAAAATTAGCATGACTGCAACTATACCAATGTCGGCCCAACGAGGAGCTTCAATATATTCACGTCCTTCGTTAATTAGCCATAACGTTGTATCATTTCCTGCGCCTGTTTGTATTAGTAAATAAACGAGTACCACAATAGTAATCGCAGCAGAGAGTACCCAGAAGCCTATAACACCATATTTTAAGCCAACGATTTCAGTACCACTCTCGTCTTCTAAAAGCCAGTAAGTACAGCCTATAAATCCATATAGCATCCATAAAATCATGGCATTAATATGAATCATACGATTGACACTAAAATCTAGGATTTCATACAGAAAGCCTGGAGCAATAAATTGTATTCCTGCTAATAAACCAAATATAATTTGGAAGATAAAAAGAATAACTGCCCCCATAAAGTATTTTACGGCTAATTTTTGACCCTTATTTAAGGTGCTGTCATCTACTGCTGCCCAGGAATGAAAAGTGGCTAATTTATCTTTTAGCGAAGATGAGCTTTGTTTAACTGTTTCAGGGTTAGCACTCATAATTAGTCATCCTCTGCGTAAATAGTTGTGAAATTGTAAGGGAAGCCATTTGTATCAATACTTGACATCCATTTTAAGAAAGCAACAATTCCTTTTGCTTCTTCTTTTGTAATATCAAGGTTAGGCATTTTTCGGTCAGTGCCAAAAGTACGCGCATTTTTTTCAGGATCCATTAGAAATTTAAGCATTTGTTCTTCACGTAGCCCAACTGTTAACCAGCCTTGATCAAGCCAGGCCTTGGTTAAATCAGGTGCAAAATAAGCACCGTTGCCTAATAGAGTATGGCAATTCATACAGTTTTTAGCCTGAGTTGTTTTTTTACCTAGTGTGACGAGTTGTTCTGCCTCTTCTTCGCTAAATTCTTTACCAAATAATAATTCTTCGCCATCAATAATAGGCATAAATTTATTTAGTTTTTTATCAAACTGATAGTCAATTTTTTTATTAATAACTGAATAAGCAGGGACTCGATCTCCACCTGCAGAAGTTTGTTTTAATGTATCGAAGGTTAAAACAACCAGAATTAAAAAAGAGCCTGCTGTTACCCAAACGGCTACTTTTTTCCAAAAAGACTCGGAAGCCCATTGAGGGTTTTCACTCATTATTTTTCTCCAAGGGTGTTATTAAATCGGATTCGTCATGAGTTGATTTACATAAATGCCAGATAGCAATAGGAGCAAAAAAATAACCAATGACCATAAGATATGAGATTATTCGCCAGTAACCATCGAGGTTAGCCGCAAGAGTTAATTGGTATACTGAAATAAGTAGAATTAAATAAGAAATGTAAGCTGATAGTTTGATACTCAATCTTGGTTTAACTTTAGACCAAGCAAAAAGAAGAGCATAACTTGCCCCAGCCATAACAATCAAAGCTGAAGAGAAAAAGGTAATAAAAAAGTCTTTTAAGGCAACAGGTTCAAGCATAATTGGTTATTAGATTAATAATCGGTCTTAATAATTGAATTGTATATTAAAAATTAAGTATTAAAGCATTTGATTTGTTTAGTTAATTAATAAAACGAATATTTCATTTTGCTGAGATAAGGAATGATTAATTAGTGGTATCATTTTATTAAGAATACTTTCGAATGATAATAGGCTTTTAAGGTTTTAAAAACAACCTATATTTACTTAAATTAATTAAGGTTTTGAAAAGTCTGTTTGCTATATAAATAGTGGTATCAAGATGCTAAAAAATTACTTGATTACCCATGAGCCTCAGGTTTATGTATGTAATTGAAAGTTAATTGATTTTTAATATTATGATATTTTATTTAAACTTTTTGGAGCAACTAAATTTAGTAATAAACCTTATAATTTAGTGTATTACGTTTAGCCCTCATAAAGGGGCTTGGGTTCATTGTAATAAGGAAAACTTATGTAACTACCGTGGACTATCTAATCCAAGTGATTGGTCGTCTGAATTTTGTAATCCTGGTGCGATGGTGCATACAAGGAGTAGGTGATTAAGTACCCAAGTAAAATTAATTTAACTTTTTCTTGCCTTTTTTACCATTTTAGACACCGAATAAATAGTTACGTAGCTTGCTATGCGCCTATTTATTCGGTGTCTAAAATGAAAAAAAAATCCTGCGTAAAATTGTCAAATTAATTTTACTTGGGTACTTAGATGAGGGGCTTAATAAAATCGATAGGCTGTTTAACTGAAAAACTAAAGAGCTATAAATTATGGGTATTTTAATACAAACTTTAGAAAAATGTTATTATTCAATGCTTTAAAAGTTAGGTGTGAATTAGTTAACAGATTGAGGTTTGTTGATATTGTATGATAAAAACTTAACACATTTACGTTTTCTTTCATTCTGTAAACCTAATGGAGTTAACTTTTTATCGCACCGATTAAGGAGTATCAAATGAATATCAATAGAAAAGTAGCTGCGCAGCAAACTCGGATATCTGCTGCTGATCTTGCCTATAACCGAGTACATCCTCTCCATATCACAAACGGAGATGAACAGAAGTTTCGTCGAGTTGTTAATAGGAAAAATATGCCATCCTATTTGGCAAGCTTCACCAAAGGAATGCCTCATTGTGAAATGACTGGCTTAGTATTAAATCCGAATGACTTTCAACTATTTGTAAAAGGTATTGATAGTGGAGATCCAAGAGATTTTATTGATACACCCTTAGGACCAATTGCTGGTACTGAAGAAACCCCTGATTGGCGGTCTAATAAGGCTAAAAAAGCTAAGGCTAAAGTACGTGCTTGGGAGAGTCAGGGAGCTGGTCAGACTTATGATTTGGAAGGGCCCGATTCTCATGCTGTCACGATGCCACCAGCCCCAGTTATAGGTAGTGACGAGTTGATCGCAGAGATGGGTGAGGTTTATGCTCAAGCATTGTTAAGAGATATTCCTTTTACAGAAATTGTCAATTGCAAAGGTAAAGTCTCTTGTAAATATACTGCTCCAGGTAAAACCAAATCGATAACTGTTAATAGTGTTCTAAAAGAACTTAATCAACTAACTTGGTTTAAGTCTGATAATTGTTGCTCGTTAAACGTTAACGAAGTGAGTCGTAAACGTGGTACTTTGACAGGACAGACTGCATTTAGAGGTATTACTCCTGGAGATGAAATCGGACCTTATATTTCACAGTTTTTATTAGTTGGTAATCGAGGGGTAAATTCTAACGATACCATTAATAAGCGTTCTCATGGATTTATTTCGTATGGTGCTATTCGAGCGGATCAACGTGTGCGTTATGCAAAACCTTGTGAGGATCATATGACTCATTGGGACGAATGGTTGGATGTACAGGAAGGCGCTAACTTGGGTGGGATGGAGTCATATGAAAATAAGCCGGCTTACCGGTTTATTACGACACCTAGAGATATGGCAACCTATGTACATTACGATGCACTATATGAATCTTACCTCAATGCATGCCTGATACTCTTGGGGGAAGGAATTCCATTTGATCCAGGTTTACCGTTTCAACAAGATGATTATATTGACCATCAACAGGGTTTTGCCCATTTTGGTGGGCCTCATGTCCTATCACTGTTAACAGAGGTAGCAACCCGTGCGCTCAAGGCAGTTAGGTATCAGAAGTTTAATACTCACCGTCGATTGAGACCGGAAGCCCTAGCTGCAAGACTAACCAAGCATAAATGCCTGGGGGTGAGTGAAATTGATACGATGGTAAACGCACTTCAACCCATCTTGAATATGATCGATGCTAAAAACCCTCAAGATTCAAAATTAAAACAGGGCAATTATTTATTGCCGATGGCATTTTGTGAAGGATCACCCATGCACCCTTCCTACGGTGCAGGTCATGCTACAGTTGCTGGGGCGTGTGTCACGATTATAAAAGCATTTTTTGATCACAAGCATCCACTCAATATGGCAGGGGACGATACTACTGCTTTTGTTCCTGAGTCAGATGGATCATGCTTGATTAAAGTACCTGTGGTGGGTGGAAAACTGACTGTGGAGGGGGAGCTTAATAAGCTCGCATCAAATATATCCACTGGGCGAGACTGGGCTGGTGTACATTATTTTACCGATTACATCGAGTCATTACGTATGGGAGAACAAATTGCGATTGGGATTCTTGAAGAACAAAAGTTAACATTTGGGGAAAACTTTTCTATGACAGTGCCACTATTTGATGGGGGCTCGATGAGAATCTAACATAAAAAATCTATCTATTCCCGTCACCTAAAGCTGTCGGTTTTTGGTGACAGGGATCACTAAAAGTGCCAGCCCCAGCTAATTTTTCTAAGTTTATTGGAATAAAACTGCAACACTAACCATAACGGCACTTGCTAAAATAGCCCAAATTGTTCCACTATGTTCTTTTTCTATTTGTTGACGTAATAGAGAAATTTCTTTATTTTGAGTTTCAAGTTGTAGTTTTGTATGAGTCGCACTATCCAAAGCATGAATAATGAGTGTTGGTATTTCTGGAAAACGTTCGGCTACTTCTGGAAATTGCTTAAAAATTTGCTTGATTTTTGCTTTGGGTCCAAGACGATCATGAAACCAGTTTTCAAGAAAAGGTTTGGCTGTTTGCCATAAATCTAAGTCTGGATAGAGTTGACGCCCTAATCCTTCAATATTGAGTAATGTTTTTTGTAACAAGACAAGTTGGGGTTGCACGACCATGTTAAATCGTCTTGCAGTTTGGAATAAGCGTAATAATAATAATCCAAAGGAAATATCCTTTAGGGGCTTGTCAAATATTGGCTCACAGACACTTCGGATAGCTGATTCAAAGTCTTCAATTCGTGTGTCTGAGGGAACCCAGCCTGATTCAATGTGCATTTCAGCAACACGACGATAATCTCTGTTAAAAAAAGCAAGAAAGTTCTCCGCTAGATAACGCTGATCGGATAAGGAAAGTGTGCCGACAATACCGAAATCAACAGCAATATATTTGTCAGGTAAATCAACAAAAATATTGCCAGGGTGCATGTCAGCATGAAAAAAATTATCTCGAAAAACTTGGGTGAAAAAAATTTCTACACCCCGCTCAGCTAATAACTTAAAGTCTGCATTTCCTTGGCGTAATTGTTCAATCTCACCTACGGGAATACCATAGATTCTTTCCATGACCAATACTTTTTTACGCGTATATTTCCAATGAATTTCTGGTACATAGAGTGCATCAGAGGATTCAAAGTTAGTTCGTAGTTTTGTTGCATTGGCAGCTTCTTTAACGAGGTCTAATTCATCGAGAAGTGTTTTTTCAAATTCTGCAACAACTTCTAAAGCGCGCAAGCGTTTTGCATCATCCCAGAATTTTTCTGCTAATCGAGCTAGCTCATAAAGTAAACCTACATCTGATTGAATGTTTTTTTCAATATGTGGTCTTAAAACTTTAACAATAACATCTTCACCGCTATGTAATGTTGCGGTGTGAACTTGAGCCACTGATGCAGATGCTAATGGGTTATTGTCAAATTTAGCAAAAGCTTCTGATGCGGGTTGTCCAAGTTGTTCTTCAATAACCTGTAGAGCTTGTTCGTTTGGGAAAGGGGGAACCTTGTCTTGTAACTTTACTAATTCATCTGCAATATCATCTGGCAGGATATCTTTTCTAGTTGATAAAGCTTGACCAAACTTAATGTAGATTGGGCCTAAATCTTCTAATGTTTTGCGTATTCGAACGCCGCGTGGTTTTTTTTGTTTTCTGAGCCAGAAGTTAGGTGATAAATAGGTAATAAAACGAATAGGGCGAAATAAGTGAGTTTTTAAAATAATTTCGTCTAAACCATGATACATCATAACCCAGTTGATATGGATTAAACGAAATAATACTTTTGGGTTCACTAGTAAATTCCTTTTTTGAATTAGTTGGTTTTAGTGGTAGAGGGTTTTTCTGTTTGTATTTTTTCTAGGCGTGCTAATAAGCGGTCGAAATCAGAACGAAGTTTATCAACCTGATGATAAAAAATATCAGCTTCTGGGGCTGCGGGTAGGTCTCTTGTCTCTTCTTGTAAAAATTCTTTGCTGTTGAGTTTAAATGTAGTAACAGATTCTTCTGTCCAATCCTGACCACTTCGGAAGAAGTTGCCAATTTTATGTGCGATGATATCTCCGGTAAAGTGAGACAACTTTTCTTCTAGGTCAATATCTAGTTTTTCAAAAATCTGCTGGAACTTATGAGCAACATGAGTATCACCTTCAATGGTAACTTCGCCACTAAAAATCGATTTCATGGGGGTTGAACTTAAACTCATTAAGCCTAAAGCAGATAAGCTACCACTAATTGTTGCATCTACTTCTTGAGTATAACTTTCAAGAATCTGAATTTTGTCCTGTGTAGGGCAGAGATACATTGTTTCATTAAACTGAAGAATATTAATGGCTATCACTTTACCTGATATAGGTGCTAGAAACAGACTCACATCTTCGTCTAACGATAAATAGTGGTTTAAGGCTGTTTCTACCGCACTGGTTAGTAAAGGTTTAATGATCATTTTATATTTGCTTTTTCTGCCTTTGTTAGTTTGGTGGGTTTCTTCTGGGTATTATTTAACAAATGAGCAGAAAAGTTAGATTTTATATCCTCTATGAACAGCTACAATACCTTGGTTCATGTTGAAGTATTCACAACGTTCTAGCCCCGCATCTTCCATCATTTGTTTGAGTTCATCTTGCTTAGGGTGCATACGAATAGATTCAGCAAGGTAACGATAGCTTTCCTCATCTTTAGCTACAATGGCGCCAATTTTTGGTAACAGTTTAAATGAATAGAAGTCGTAAACTTTTTCTGTCACTTTATCTATTGGATGGGAAAATTCTAAAATAATAACGCGTCCACCTGGTTTTAGAACTCTATGCATAGAGCGTAGTGCTGCATCTTTATCAGTTACGTTTCGTAGACCAAAAGCGATACAGACACAATCAAACGTGTTGTCCTCGAAAGGAAGACATTCTGCATTAACTTGGGCATAGTGAATGTTACCAATCAATCCGCGATCAATTAAGCGATCGCGGCCTGTTCGTAACATTTCTGAGTTAATATCAGCTAATACAACTTGCCCTTCTTTACCGATACGTTTTTCAAAAAGTGTTGTTAAATCACCTGTACCGCCGGCTAAGTCAAGAATTTGATCACCATTTCTTACATTTGCTAATTGAATGGCAATTCTTTTCCAAATGCGATGGACGCCAAAAGACATTAAGTCATTCATTACATCGTAACTACTTGCAACGGAATCAAAGACACCACGAACTTTTCTAACTTTATCCTCTGTTGCTACTTGCTCAAACCCAAAATGAGTTGTGTTTTCATTTGTCATGATTGATCGTACCTTAATTTTTTAACGGTTCTGTTCGTGTATGTCCGGCTTGTTTTAGTTTGTCGAGATAGTTTTTCCAAAGCGAGGAGTATTCTGACCCAAGTTTATAAAGCATATCCCAAGAATAAATTCCACTGCTGTGGCCATCAGAAAAAATAGGTGATATTCCGTAATTGCCAATAGGTTTTATTCCTGTGATATTGACCTCTTCCTTGCCTGTTTGGAGTGACTCTTGACCAGGAGCATGGCCTAAAGCCTCTGCAGAAGGGGTGTATACACGTAAATATTCACAAGGGAGTTTAAATGTCTCTCCATTATCGAAACTAACTTCAAGAATACGGGAAACTTGGT
This sequence comes from Methylococcales bacterium, assembly GCA_023145835.1. GTDB lineage: Bacteria > Pseudomonadota > Gammaproteobacteria > Methylococcales > Methylomonadaceae > QPIN01. Next base: position 18,951 of record JAGLDH010000122.1, on the reverse strand, counting down.
GTAACTTAATATCCGTAAGAGTACAGTTTGCTGGTTCTACGGTTAATCTCATTTTTTATAAAATGTAACGACTTAGATCTTCATCTTCGGCGTATTCAGTTAAATGGGCATCAACATAAGCAGCGTCAATTGTGATTGTTTTTTCTGTCAAGTCTGGAGCATTGTAGGATATTTCCTCAAGTAAGCGTTCCAGTATGGTATGTAATCTTCTAGCACCAATATTTTCGGTTGTTTCATTAACCTGCCAACCTAGCTCCGCAATTCGCTTAATACCATCTTCAGAAAAACTGAGTTCAACACCCTCTGTTTTTAATAATGCTTCATATTGCTCCGTTAATGATGCGTCGGGTTCTGTAAGGATGCGTACAAAATCATCGGCTGATAATGCTTCTAGCTCGACCCGAATAGGAAAGCGGCCTTGTAATTCAGGAATTAAATCTGAGGGTTTGGTTAAGTGAAAAGCACCAGAAGCAATAAATAAAATATGATCTGTTTTAATCATGCCGTATTTTGTGCTAACCGTACTGCCTTCAACTAGGGGTAATAAATCACGCTGAACTCCTTCTCGAGAGACTTCTCCACCGCCGCCACCGCCACCGCCAAGTTCAGAACGTTTACATACTTTGTCTATTTCATCAAGAAATACAATTCCGTTTTGTTCAACAGACTCAACAGCAGATAATTTTATGTCGTCTTCATTAACTAACTTAGATGCTTCTTCTTCCTGTAATGCTTTTAATGCATCAGAAATCTTCATTTTACGGGTTTTTGTTTTGCCGCTGTTTAAGTTTTGAAACATGCCCTGAAGTTGGTTGGTCATGTCTTCCATACCAGGGGGAGCCATAATTTCCACACCGACAGAGGGAGTTGTTATATCTATTTCAATTTCTTTGTCGTTTAAATCACCTTCACGTAATTTTTTACGCATTTTTTGTCGAGTGGATGATTCACTTTCTGAAATCATTCCGCCTTCTGCACTAGGTAAAAGGATGTCTAAAACCTTTTCTTCAGCAGCATCAGCTGCGCGGTTTTGTACTTTTTCCATTTCTGACATGCGGTTCATTTTGACAGCCGTATCAACTAGATCACGGATGATAGATTCAACATCTCGGCCTACATAGCCAACCTCAGTAAATTTTGTAGCTTCTATCTTGATAAAAGGGGCGTTGGCTAAACGAGCTAAACGCCGAGCAATTTCTGTTTTACCCACACCGGTTGGGCCTATCATCAATATATTTTTTGGGGTGATTTCTTCGCGTAATTCTTCAGCCACACGTGTTCGACGCCAGCGATTACGTAGGGCAATAGCAACAGATCTTTTGGCACTAGATTGACCGATAATGTGTTTGTCTAGTTCGCTAACAATTTCTTTGGGTGTCATTTTGGTCATTCTATTTACTCTTTGTTACTGGTTACTTCAGCATCTAATTCTTCAATGCGAAGATTATGGTTGGTATAAATACAAATGTCTGCAGCAATATGTAAAGATTTTTCAACAATTTCACGTGCACTTAAATTTGTATTTTCCAGTAATGCTCTAGCTGAAGATTGTGCGAATGAACCTCCTGAACCTATAGCCATTAGATCATACTCAGGTTCAATCACATCACCCGTTCCTGATAAAATCAAAGAAGTTTTTGAATCTGCAATAGTTAGTAATGCTTCTAGCTTTCTTAACGCTCGGTCTGTACGCCAATCTTTTGCCATTTCTACTGCAGCGCGAGTTAAGTTCCCTCGATGTTTTTCTAGTTTGCCTTCAAAATGTTCAAATAGGGTGAATGCATCGGCAGTCGCACCAGCAAACCCCGCAATGACCTTGTCGTGATATAAACGGCGCACTTTTCGTGCATTGCCTTTCATTACTGTGTTACCTAAAGAAACTTGACCATCGCCACCGATAACAACTTTACCGTTACGGCGAACTGAAAGTATTGTAGTACCTCGAAAACTCACTTTATACCCACTTAGAAAATGTAAATCTAATGATTTTACATGTTCTAATCAGGATTAGGGGAAAATTAATGGTTTAATCTTAAAAAAAGTAGAAATTAGTGAGAAATAATTACTAGAATAGACGTATTACTAAGGTATACGATATCGTTGCTATAGTTTTTAGTATTAATTTTGAGTAGAAGTAGAAACGGCGAAGGCATTAAGGAATGGTGCCCAGGGGCGGAATCGAACCGTCGACACGAGGATTTTCAGTCCTCTGCTCTACCGACTGAGCTACCTGGGCACGGCACCAAGCCAACTATTAGACTAAATTATGGAGTTTTAGTCAAGTAAAAAATGCTGCCTTTAGATTTCAATTTTAAAGAATTGAATAAGATAGTTACGAGCATTCTTCTAAAAAAACCAAGTTAACTGAATTAAATAGAGAAAAGCAATGCGGTATTGATTTGGTTTAGATGCGTTAAGCAACTTCTTTTTGTTGAATTAGGTATCTTGCTGTTGATGCAATTTCTTCGTCTACATCATTAAGGTAAGACTCTAAGTTGTATCCTCGTTTGACGATTATAAACCTAATAAAATCTTTTTCATCATCTATTAGTTTATCTAAAATTTCTATATCGTCAGTATATTTAGCTACGGTAGCACGTACACGCCAGCATTCATCACTAACTAATATTTCATGACCTACTTTTTTTCTTGCGACGGCAGTTCTGACTAGCGAAGAGTTATCGTGGACTAGTTTACTTAATGCAAAGCATAGATCTACGGCTTCTAGTCGAACATATTCTTCGTTTTCTTTAATTATGGTAGCTTCATCGTAAGTTCTACCTGATATTAGAATAGTTTCCATTATTTTCACCGCTTTACTTTATAAGTAGATTTTATGTGCTATATAGGCAACACTAGACTAGTGTTTGTCAATTGTAAACTAAAAATATTTGGGTAATTAAAAATGTGGAGGTTTTTCAATGCCCTGATTAATTCCCTCTTGTGTTCTTTCATTATTTATACGTTCATTAAGAAATTTACATGTTTCTTCTAAACGACCTATTTGTAATTGTTGATTACTTACAATGGTGTTTAGGGATTGTAATAAATCTTCCTGATAGGCTATTTTAATTTCTAACTCTGTTATACGGTTATCAGTCATTAAGGGCTCTTCTACTTTTCTCTAGGGATATTTGTGCTGTTAAGAAATTACGTCAATAGAGTCTACCTGATAGCCATTTTTTTCAATAATATGAAAAATATCTTCTTTATTTAAGCAACTTTTGACAGTTCCTAGTGTAGATTCGTAGTTGATGTTTGCATGCTTAACATCTGAGTTTCTAGATAGAACCAATTCTAAAAACAAAGCGCATGAATTACAACTCATTCCTTTTACTTTAAATGAAATTGTCTGTTCTGTATTGCCTGATTTTGTCTGTTTTTTTTCTTTACTTTGCAATGGTTTTTGATCAAAGTTTTTTAATACGGTACTTAATAGATTTGTTAAGTTTTCTTTCGGAAGTAGGCTTGAGTTGTAGTCAATAGATACAGCGTTTGTTTTCGGGTCTATTTTTACATCTTCAATGGCTTCTTGCATCAATAGTAAAGTCTGAAAAATATTGATTCGTTCTTTATTACTAAATAAATTAGGCGCAATAATTTGTAACTGTTGATCAGATTGCTGGGTTATCGTAAATTTATTAAGAGATTGATTTTGTGACATATATTTATCTATGGAACTTGTTCTAGTTTGGTTCAAAGGGATAAAGCAATTATCTAAAAGTTAGTAAATAAGATAGTGTTTTAATCATGGTCAAGTTAGGCTGTTGTATTATTGTGTTCTAAAGAGTTCCATTTATTACTCTTTTGTTTATGGTTGTATTTAATAATATTCTTATACTTTTTTTTCACGATTTTACTTCCGTATTTTCTTTCTAGCGAGCGAATCAAAAAATGAGCTTTTGCCATTTTTTGATAATGTTTTATAAATAAATAATTAACAGAGGCTCCACTTACAGCACCAACAATAGGTAATGATTGAGCTGCTATTTTTTCAGAAACTGGGACTGAGAATCGTGCTGAAACTGCATTGACAAATTTAATCATAACAGGTGCAGACTCTTTAGATAGGCCATGTACTGCAATATGATTTGTTGTATCCCCTAATGCTTTAGTTAAGAATGAACGTACAGCATAATAGCTGGTGTCTGCTGCTTCAGATGATTTAGAAGGTGTAGTAGTTTTGCCTCCGCTCAATGCAAAAACTGTTAAACAAGCCATTTTACTCTCAAGTTCATTTAAGTCTTCTCCAAAATTTCGTGCTATATCTGCAATAGAACGGAGCATAATGGTTGCTGAAAAGGGTAGTTCAATAGCAAGTGCTGTAATGCCAAATGTGCCGCCAACTGCACCACTAACACCTACGAGTAATGTATGGATTTTGTTTTTAGGTTTTAGTGGTTTTTCATTTAGTGAATAAAGAGCAGTGTCTAGTGCTTTTTCTAATGCTATTCGAGTCATTCGAGAAACAATATTTGACCAATGGCCAGGCAATGCAGCCATTGCTTTTTCAATTGGCATACCTATCATGTGGCTGAGAGATGTTGCCAAATTAGAAGACTCTAGTTGTTGTACTGCATTTGCTAGTGCAGCTAAATCAGCCTTTTGCATTACATACCTTGAATATTACTCATCATTATATTGATATATTCAATCATTTCATTCATCAATAAAGCGCCATCGTCTATTTTTTCTTTTAGAAAGTGTAAAAATGTGCGATGTTTGAAATCTTCTTCTACATAAAAAGTCAATCCTTTGTAGATAGTGTTTAATCCCATAAAGATCATTATGATTGCGGCTGATTTTAGCATAAGACCGCGAATATTTGCTCCCATCTTAGCAAAAGCAAAACTAATAAATAACATAGTTGGTAACGTTCCTGCACCAAAGGCTAATAATAAGGTTCCGCCTTCCAGTATGGTTGTTGCAGAAGTTGCTTCAACATACATAGCAAAGGTTAAAGGGCAGGGCATTAAGCCATTCATAAAGCCAGCAATCATTGCGCCAACAACTGGACCTTTTGTTCGAGCACTAGTATAGCCTTTACGCAACAGGTTCATTGGTAGAAGTTTTACTGAACCTTGCCATGGAACTAAGCCTAAAATACCTAGGGCAAGTATAATTACTATACTTCCAATTATCATTTGCAAGATGCTTTGTAATTTCCCTAGCATGCCGCTAGAAACCATTACCACACCTAAAGAAGCCGCTAACAGGCCTATGGCAACATAAACTAGAATTCGTACAAATTGGTAAGCAAAGTAAGGCAGATAGGACTTGTTTTTACCTGAATTAATAAAATAACCTGAAACTAAGGCGCCACACATTCCTAAACAATGCCCGCTCCCAAGAAAACCAGCAATAAATGCGAGTGTGTAGTCAAATCCTGTGGCAGCTGCCATTTCATGCATACCATGCATTGAATGATCCATTTGGGAATCCTTACTTTTTATTAAGTCTTAAAGAGTTAACAATGACAGAGACTGAGCTGAGTGCCATTGCTGCTGATGCTATCATTGGGTTAAGTTTACCTAATGCTGCTACTGGAATTGCAACAGTGTTATAGCCGAATGCCCAAAATAGGTTTTGCTTTATTATATTAATTGTATCAGTACTTAATTCTATTGTTTCTGTGACTTTTGAAATATCACCTTGTACCAAGGTTAAATCAGCTGATTCTATAGCCACATCTGTTCCACTTCCTATTGCAAAGCCAACATCTGCTGCTGCTAGGGCAGGGGCATCATTAATACCATCACCAATCATTCCCACTTGTTTTCCTTGTTCTTGTAATTCTCTGATAATAGCAAGTTTTTTCTCTGGTTTTGCACTGGCAACGACTTGTTTAATGCCAACTTTAGAGGCAATATAATGGGCTGTTTTTTCTGTATCACCCGTAACCATTAACGTTTGAATACCTAATTTATGTAATCGAGAAATAGCGTCTGAAGCTTCTTTTCTTGGTTTATCAGCAATGCCAAAAACAGCGGTTTCTTTGTTATTAATAGCCATAAAAACAGGTGTTTTGCCTTGTTCTGAAAAAAAACTTGCCTTATCTATTAGCTTATCAATATTTATTTTTTGATTGTCCATCCAGGACTTATTTCCGAGTAATAGCTTTTTACCCTCTACTTCAGCTTCGATCCCAAAGCCTGTTTTGCTGTTAAAATGTGTGCATTCCAGTAGGTCTGCTGATTGTTCTTTAGCATAGTCAACTATAGCTTTTGCTAGAAAGTGCTCTGAGTTGTTTTCTGCTGATGCAGCTAAAGTGATGATTTTATTTTTTCCAAGACGGGATAGTTTAAAAAAATCAGTAACTTTAGGTTTTCCTTCAGTAATAGTGCCGGTTTTATCAAATACAATTGCATTTAATTTTGTTGCGACCTCCAAGCTTTCTCCATTACGAATATAAACACCTTTTTTAGCGGCTTGTCCTGTGCCAACCATGATAGCGGCAGGTGTTGCTAGACCAAGAGCGCAAGGGCAGGCAATTAATAATACAGTGACAGCACTTCCAAAGGCGATGGAAAATGGAGCGCCGATAATCATCCAGCTAGCAAAAGTTAATCCAGAAATTCCCATCACCGCAGGAACAAAAACAGCTGATATTTTATCCACTTGTTTTTGAATAGGTAATTTTGTGGCCTGAGCTTGATCAACCATATGAACAATACCCGCTAATACCGTATCCATGCCTATAGCAGTTGCTTTGATATGTAAAACGCCTGTTCCATTAACACAGCCACCAATAACTTTATGGCCTATTTCTTTGACAACGGGCATGCTTTCACCTGTCACCATTGCTTCATCAACAGTTGAAAGACCAAAAACGACATCGCCATCAGTAGGGATCTTTTCTCCTGGCCGGACAAGTAAAATATCTCTTAGAGAGATTTCATCAACATCAATTATTATTTCTTGTTTGCCTTTAAGTAATGTTGCTGTTTGCGGTTGCAAATCAACTAATTGACGAATAGCTTCTCCTGCCTTTCCTCGAGCCCTTTCTTCAAGATAGCGGCCTAATAATACAAAAGTAATAATGGCAGCTGCAGCTTCAAAATATAAATGCCCTTGTCGTCTTAATAACCCCGGTAAACTGTAGCCATAAGCTGAACCAACACCAAGAGCAATTAATGTATCCATGTTAGCTGTTTTTTGTTTTGCGAGCCGCCAAGCCTTTATGAAAAATTGTTTACCGGCACCAAAGACGACAGGTGTGGCTAGAATAAATTGAACCCCGTGAGACCATCTGCTTTTGTTCATTGACATGGCAAGGATAAGAACAGGAGTACTAAGTAATCCTGACCACACAAAAAGACGTTTGGCGCTGTCTACTCTTTGTTGTTCTTTCAGAATAACATTTTTCCGTTGCGATAGGGTGTCCATAGACATAGAGCTATATCCTAAAGACTCCATTTTGTCACTAATTTGTTCTTTGTTAAGTTTGCCATGAACAGTCACTGTCTCTGTTGCAAAATTAACATTAGCTGATTTAATGTTGGGATCTTTATTAAGTACCATTTCAATAAGCAAGGCGCATGATGCACATGTCATGCCTTGAATTGCTAAATCAACTTCTTGGGCTTTTCCTGAAAATTGTTTTTTCTTTTTCTTGTTAGGTAAGCTCTTTTTTTGTGCAATATTGTCTAGCACTGTATCCAGCATGATTAGCAGGTTTTTTTTGGGTAAACGAGCTGGATCAAAGTCAATAACTATTGATCCTATTGAGAATACAGAGCGGACACGTTTTATTTCGGAACGTTTTTTAAGCAGGATTTCTAGAATATAACAGCGTTCCTGATCTTTTTTTAGAACAGGAGAAATAATGCGAACACGTCTTTTCAGTTGGTGGGCAAGATCAAAGTTTTTATAACTCGTTATTTCTGAATCCATGATTTAAGATAATGATAATAAGGTCGACTATGAAAAGGTTAGTGAGTCCAATATGAGGTATTAAGATAATTTAGAAGAAAAGATAGGGAAATAAATGCTTCTAATTTCATTCATATTGGGCTATAAGATTGATAGTTAATCTATGGTTGTTATCAAATTAGTCTAATTTCATTGTTAATAAAATGATTGAGTAAAACAATTATTCTTTAGGTTTTCGAGAGCGAACTAGTAAATAAAAAAGGTAAAAAATGGCTATCCATTGATATCTAAATTTCCATGGCCGTGGTATCCATTCTTGAGTGATTCTCGTCCAGTGTAATTTTATTAAGAATAAGACTAATATATCGTTAAGAAAATCAATAATGGCTTTCTCTGGATCTTTTATAATAGACTTTGGCGCTTTTAATCCTATTTTTGTGAGTGTTTTTGCAGCTTGAACAGTTTCTTTTGCATCATCATATTTTTCTGTTGCCCATCTAGAAGCTTTCCAGTTCTTGATTTTTGATTTAATATTCCAAGTGGGTTTGGTCTCAGAACTAATCTGGTTAACAACAGTTGCAATGAGTAGTCCTTGTTGATCTAACTCAGAAAGAAGTTGGAAAATCTGGTTTGCCAATTGTTTAAAGTCACAAACTATCTCATTGTATTTTATGGATAGTTTTTTCTGTTTTCTGAAAAGATTAACTCTATACACACCCTCTAATTCTAAAATCCTAGTTGTGAGTGTTTTTGCGACGAGTTCATCACATAATTGATCGGGTATTGCAAAGCGAACATGGCCTTTATCCCGATGTCTAACAATAAATTTTTTCTGAATACTCATTACAAAAAATATAAAAACGTTAAAAGCTTATTTGAGATCAATATTGCCGCCGTGAAAAAACTATTTTTATCTATTTGATGTAAATACGGATTGTGAACTCTGTTGGCGACAGAATATCGTGATTTTAATTTGATCTAAAAGCAAAACGGGCAATAAGGTATATGAAATATATAGCTTATTGCCCGTTTTGTTTAGTAACATAAAAAAATCTTTATGCTTGAGAAATTAACCTTCCTCTTTTGTTTCCGAAACGATATCTTCCAGATTTTCTTTTTGCTGTAACACAAAGTCTTTGCTTGCATCAGTTGCTTTTTCAACGCTAGAAATAATATCTTTTCTATATTTGTAAACCGCATAGCCTGCTACAACACCTAAACCAAATATTAATACTGGGTGCTTTGTCAGTTTTGCCATTATTTTTCCTCCTGATTGAACTGTAGCTGAAGCCATTGATCCTTTTACAATCTGTTTTCCCATTGCATGTCCAGCTTGGTGACTATGCCCCATTTTTCCCATGCCTTTCATTGCATGGCTTCCGTGAGAATGTTTCATTGTTTTTCTCTTTTGATTTAATTACGAATTTTCTGTTGGTTCAGACAGAACCTGATCTTCATGTAACATTTGAAAAATACCTTTACAACCTTCGCAACAGAATTTCTTGTCGCCATTTTGAGTTTTTAATGTAAACCCATTGACTTCAACTGCTAATCCACAAAGGTCACAAACTTCTTTTTTATCACTCATTACTTTTCATCAATATTCTTAATATATAATTTTGGGATATAGGCAATTCTATCAAATATAAGAGGGGCTCTCAATATTAATGACAACTGAAACCTGAAGAAGCTGCTCCAGAGGCGTCTGTTTCTCCATAAGTTGCTCGGCTGGAGGCTTTCATTAAGGCAATACGTAACGCTCCCGTTAAACTTGCACCTAATCCTAAGCGCACTGCTATTGCGGGAACTATAATCATAGAAGCAACTGCAAGACCTGCTCCCAGTGCTAATGAACGATTGTCAATTTTTTTTGTTATGGATTCGGAGGAGGGTATAGCTAGTTCTTCAGGCATCTTTTTAACTCTTGGTTATTATAAAGTCTTGATAAATAACAGCATAAAAAGTGCCATAATATAAGTCGTTGATTTTGTTGTAAATAAAAATTTTCTGGATTTGTTATTTAAAAAACAATGTTAAATGACGTGTTTTTAGTGGGTATATGACGTAATTTTATTATTAATGATTTGGGGCTAGGTTGTTGTGGTAAATTATATTACTTTTTTCTTTATTTATTTTCTTAATGTCAAAATTACTTTTTTCTTTACGAGGTGTACCCGATGATGAAGCTTCTGAAATAAAAGAGTTATTAGATATCAATGAACTTGATTTTTATGAAACATCAGCTGGGAACTGGGGCGTTTCAATGCCAGCACTTTGGCTGGTGAATAATGATGATTATGGAAAGGCACAAAGTTTACTGAATGAATATCATCAAAAGCGTGCTGTTTTACAGCGACAGATATATGATCAATTAAAAAAAGAAGGGAAAAATAAAGGGATAAAAGATGTTTTTTTACAAAAGCCATTTCGATTTATGATTTACATCGGAGGGGTGGTTTTTATCTTTTATATTAGTATCAAATTGCTCTTGGAAATTGGCCTGTAATTAAATAGGTATGAAATCTAAAGAAGATTTGTTTGGAAAAAATAAACGATAAACCCAATCCAGCTTATAATTAATAGTATCCACGGTAAACGACTTTTTTGTTTGATTTTTTGGTCTGGAGTATGAGAGAAATTATCTTCGTTTTGTGTGGAGTGTGTTTGTGATTGAGAGGCTTTGTTAAGTTTCTTATTTAGTTCTCTCGCTTTTGATTTCTGTTGTTTTTTGTATTGGTTGATCCCTTTTTGAATCCCTTGAGCAATGAGTTTGGTTTGTTCTTTCGTTTGTCCAGGGCGCTGCGTTGCCATTGCTGCTTTCATCGCTTCCTCTTGTGTTTGAGGTGAAACCTTTTCAAATCTCTTTTGTTTTGCCATCTGTTAAAAAGTTAGTCTATTATTTTGTAGGGATCCAATTGGATACTTATTATTTTTTGACCGAGCATAATGACTTTGCCGTTGTACCGTTCATAACCTGTAGAAGTAAATTCGAACTGATAAGATCTCCATATTTTAGTTTTTCCATATTCATCTTTTTTTAGCCACAGAGCATTTAAAGCAACATATTCATCTAATAATTGAACCTCAACTTGTTGGCAATGATTTTTAACGTAAAAAAATGCAAGTTCTCTTGTTTTCATTGAGTCAGACCAATAATATCCAATTGATAACAGAAAAATGATGAGAAAAAAATCCATATGATTTTATTTTGGTAAGGCAAGCGGTTGTTTTATAAAAATACTTATTTTGATGGCGTTGCAGATAAAGTGTAAAATTATTTCGAAAAGGTAATATGAACGAATATAAATTAAAGTGTAATAATAATTTAGCGTTGATTAGCGTGAAGTCAAAATTGTTAGAGCTGCTTGAGTATGTTCCGCTGCTTCAATACCTAAATCAGTCAAATAACCTCCATCATGTTGGGATAATAAACCCTTATCAAATAGCCTTTTCGCTGCAGAAATACTATCGGGTGTAGCAGAGTCATGAACCTTAATTCCCTCTTGGTGAGACTCTAAATTGTAGAGTGAAAGTATTTTTAATTCTTCAATTAATTCAGGTTTTAGGGTCATAATATTATTTTCAATTTAAATTTGTAATAGTCGTTGTAGTATAACTGAAATCAATTTACATGATTAGGGGCATATTTTATAATTTGTGTATACTTGGTAAATATATGGACTTCTCTTGAGAACAATCTTTTCAATAATAGTTATTTTATTATTACTATCTGTATTAGGCGCAGCAAAAGTTCTATTACGTAGTAATCCTGAAATAGGTGTGGCAATTATAGGGGGAGGGGGTGTCCTCCTTGTTTTGTGCTGGTTTTTATTTTCTCGTTTTGATCCGTTATAGTTTTAATGAGATCTAATTCTGTGTTTATCTTGTTTTTTTACCGCGTATTGTTTGTAATTCATTGATTTTTGTATTAAACAGCTAGAAATTCAATTAAAAAAATTACTTTATGAAAAATTTACTGTGTTTGAAACGATTAACTGTTCTTTTGCTTATTTTTCCAATGCTATGGTTTGGTTTTATTTCTTCAGCTGTTGCAGAGCCAGGATCAAAAATATTGGTGTTATATAAAGCACGAGACCCTAATCACCAAGGATTAATTGATATTTATACAGGTTTTTTGCAGCAAGCAGGTTATTCATACGAAACTAAAGATGTTGAAAAACTGTTAATAGAGAAACCTGATATGAGTTCTTATCATGGTGTTATGTCAGTTTTTCAAACGTCTCAAATGGTAGGTGGTGACCTTTATCCTGAATGGCTGGTAGAGCAAATGGAAGCCGGTCGGCGAATATTGATACTAGGAAGTTACGGTGCTTATCAAGGTCTTATTTCTAAGCAAGATGGTACTTTTACAGAATGGAATGAATCGACCCAAACTATTAATACCTTTTTTTATCCCTTTGGATTACAGTTTTATTTTGCCTTTACTGGAGATAATCAAAAATTAAAACTTAATAAGGCAGATCAGCAATATGCGCAGTATCAATCACCTATCGAAGAAAATCAATTAAATAGTTTTCAACTTTATAAAAGCATTAATCCTGAAAATAACGTGTTTTTCGAGGTAGAGCGAAAGGATATGTTCGACTCAAAAAGTGCGTTTAATGTTATTACGCCTTTTGGAGGTATGATTTTAGAAGGTTATTCTTTTTTCTGGGATGGAGAGAAAAATGTATTTCGAGTTGATTATCCTGCTTTTATGAAACAAGTTTTTAACGCAAAATCACCTAAGGTTCCTACCTTTAAATACAAGACACATGAAGAGTTGGTTAAGGCTCATCCTCTTCCTGAAAGGGAACCTCCTGTCACTATTAGCGAACAGGAAATGCAAGATGAAGAAATACCTCGTCAAGTATTGATGCTATATAAAAAATCAGAGACGAAAACACTGGGTAAATCGCTACTTTTCAATAGAGTCGCTGTAATTTTAGAATACCTGGGGTTAGTTCCTGTTTATAGAACGGTTGAAGATGGATTGCCAAGTAAGAGTGAAATGGAAGCGATTCAGGGAATTGTTACCTGGCATACTACTCCATATATGCATGAAGCTGAAGATTATGGTGATTGGATGATTACGCAGATTAAGCGTGGAAAAAAAGTTGCTATCCTCGGTGATTATGGGGCAACTTATGACTTGATTACAAAAGAAAAGGTTGAAAACCAAAAAGATGTTTTTGAAAGACTAAGTATTGAATATGTCGATAGGTCTGAAAGGCGAGACGAAGATATACCTAAAGTTAGAGTACATGATAAATCGATGCTGGGGTTTGAGCATGAGTTGTCGTTATCTTCATTATCATACGAGGATACTTATCGATCAATAAGTCCTGGAAATAGAGTTTTCTTTTCGTTTAATGATAGAGATTACGGGCATGTCGACTTAGGAATAATCACGAGCCAAGGTGGAGTGAGTCTAGAAGAAACTCCTTTTTACTTTCCCGCTCATGATAGTGATCGCATCGCTTTAGTTGAACAAGCCTTACAAGGTGACGTGCAACCTGAAATTGCTGAGCAGCCTACAACTGGGGCATGGATTATTAACCCATATCGGTTTTTTTCCGAAGCATTAGGTGTTAAAGATTTTCCTGCACCTGATGTCACTACTTTAAATGGTTCTCGTATTTTTTATGCACATATTGATGGTGATGCATTGGGTTCGATTTCATTGATTGATGGAGCTCATTTTGCAGGGACTTATGTGTATGAGGATATTTTGAAGAAGTATAATGATATTCCAACCTCAGTTTCAGTCATTACAAAGAATGTAGAAAAATTAGGTAATAAATACTTTCACCCAGGTATCGTATTATCCCGAAAAATTTATCAATTAGATAATGTAGATGTAGCCGTCCATTCAGCAACACATCCTTTTGATTGGGTGGGTGGAGATCCTTATGTCATAAATCCGGATTCGTACCCTTATAAAATAGGTTATAAGAAGCATAATTTACTGGAAGAAATATGGGGGGCTAAATTATTTGCTGATCAAACATTAACACCACCGAATAAAAAGACGACTTCATTATATTGGTCTGGGGCTACTAATCCAGATGAGAAAGCATTAGAAATTGTTTGGCGTTCTGGTATGCATAACTTAAATGGAGGGGATCCACGATTTGATGATGATCATCCTTCATTAGCCAACCTGGCATCTTATGCTTTAGCATATCCTCCTTACCGCCAGTATAGAACATCAGCACAAAACGATTATTATTATACGTTATTTTTGACGGGAGACTGGGGGGGGCAAAAGCAATTACTTCAGCATTTTGAAAAAACGGAAAAGCCTCATCGAATTTATCCAATGAATCTGTATTATCATTTTTATAGTGGAATTAAAAATGAAAGTATGGATGCTTTAAGGCTTATTTATGACTACATAAGAACTCAGGACTCTGCTAATATTTTTGCAACGCAGTATCTTGAAATTACTGAAGACTACTACCGTACTCATATAGGGCGTGACGAAGATGATGAAAATGCATATTGGATTGAAAATAATGGTTATTTAAGAACTCTACGCTTGAGAGGTCATAAAAAAGTAGATATGCAACGTTCAGAAGGCATAATTGGTTATTATCAGACTAATAGTAATGAAACTTATATCCATATGGATGGTCGTAAACGGAAGAAATTGTATTTTTCTGACAAGGAACCTGGGGTACCTTATATTATTCAAGCAACTCAGTTTATTGATCAGTTTTCCAGCTCTGTTGGACGCGTTATTTTTAATTATAGAGGTTTTGGTAAAACATTAATAAAACTAGGTGGACTACAAGCTAGCTCTGAGTATATTGTTACATTTTTTAAAAATAAACAAAGCGTGTTAAATGCTACATTGAAAACTAACAATCGAGGCGTTTTAGTCATGAGATCTCAGCTTAAAGCTCCTCAAACAAATTACTCTGTCAGAATAATAAAAAAAGGATAGATAGAATGAAAAATAAAAACGTTGTTTACTTAATTTGCATGAATCTTCTCTTTGTGAATAACAGTTGGGGAGAAAATATGCTATCAGTTGATGATCTAAAAAAAGAGATAACTGAATCAACTAAATCAACGATTTCACCCGAAGAATCTAAACGACGATTGGAAGATGCAAAATTATTGTTTAAGAGAGGAAAGTCGGATGCCGCTATTTATATGTTGCAGCAATTATCTAAAGCTGATCCTGACAATTACGAGGTACTTATTGAGCTAGGGCGAATAGCCGTTGGTGCAAAAAACTGGGCTTATTCAATTCAGGTTTTTCGCCAAGCTTCATTAATGAGACCAAAAGATATTGAAGTCAGGCTAATATTGATGGATGTTTACAAAGCTTATCAAATGCCAATTCAAGAAATTATTGTTGCAAAGGAAATTATTGCTTTAGATCCTGATCAACTCATTGCATCTTCTCGCTTGGCCGAACTTTATCAAAACCAGGCCATGTATGAAGATGAAATTGACACACGGCGAGTGGTCAAAAAATTAGAGCCAGATAATTATAATAACCTTAAACGACTAGCGGAAGTGCTTTATACCGATTCACAGTTATGGGAGTCGGCTAAGGTTTACGAAGAAATTCGAAAGTATCATCCTAAAAAAGTTGATGATATGCGTCAATTAGCTTCAATTTACGCCAAGCTGGATGAGCGTTTTAGAGAGGCTGAGATTTATGATCATATTGATAGTGTATCCGGAGATAGTGGGGCAGGAAAGGATAGGGTAATCAATCGTATACGTAAAAATTCTAATATTGTTAATCCATTTAAAGCGGGGGCTGTTTACACTAACTTTTCTGAATCAACATTGAATCTTGATCGCTATGATGTGTTTACAGACTATACATACCTTTTTACTCGGTCATCCTTTGATATTGGGGTTGAAACAAATTACAGTCACTTAAATTACCGAGGAAAAGGTGTATTAGCTGGGCAAGTAAATATCAATAGTGGCTCTTTATTGGTTAAAGGGAGTTATCGTTGGAAAGGAGATGATTATTTGCTGACAGGTAAGGTAGGGGCTCTCCATGATGATGTTTCTGGTCGATTTTTTCGAAGTAATAATCCTGCTACAACAGAAGAATTTCCTTTTCTTAACGAAGATCCTAGCTTTAATTCTTATGGAGGAACGATACCGATTGGAAGCTTTTCATTTGCAGCTCGACCTTGGATGAAAGAAATAGTTTATCGTTTAGATTATGAGCATAATTTAGTTGATGAAATTGATGCTCGATTGAGTTTGTTGACACAAAATAAAGTTTCTGCGTCCGTTAATTACGAATCAAACAATATGACTGAGCTACAGTTAATGATTGATAATACCTTTGTTTCTGATGGTAATTATCGTTTCCATATTAAGGGTGCAGGATATTACAATTTATGGGCAAGTGATGGAATGTATGACTATCGCGGTCGACGCAAGAGTTATACGCGTGATCCTTCATCCTTTATCAAAATAGGGTATGAAGTTGATTATTTTAATGATAAACGAGACGCGACGAATGATAAATATGAAACTTTTGTTAAATCGGAAGTTCGTCATGAAGGTATTTTAAGTGGACAGGCACTGCTTTTCACTTTTGATTCAAACCATCAGGTTTTATTTAGAGCAAATTTTTCCTATGGTGGGGGAACTACATTGGATTATAGAAAAAGAGCACAAGGAGAATTTGTTTATTTTCTTCCTGATAGTACCAACTCCATTAGCTTGGGTTATACCTATGAAGATGAAAAATCAGCTAATACAACATCTGCTAACGGACAAATTGGTGGTTTTACAGATATGCATCAGCTAGCTTTGAATTTGAATTGGCACTTTTAGTTAATAATTGAGATTTTATAAAATGCAAAAATTGATTCGACATAACGGGACAAATAATAAAAAGAGTACGATGACACGTCGTGACTTTTTGAATTTGTCAGGAAAAATTGGGGTTGCTTCTACTTTGCCTTCAATTTTTTTGCAGGAAGCGTATGCAATACCAATTGATCAGCATGGAGTATCTTTATATAACTTAAATGATGAAAAAAATACTGACTGGATTGCTGAGGCAAGAATAGGTGGGCTTTCCATTAGCAGGCGATTGAGTCAATATCAATTAAAAAAGGAAATCACTCGATTTATCAAACAAGGTGTTACTGTTATAGAGGCTCAAAGCCGATTGTCTGATTATTTATCGAACTCTGAATATAGCAAGGAAATGCAACATATTAAGGAGATAACGGAAACAGTTCATCAGCAAGGACTGAAAATTATTTGGTGTATTCCTGCATTGGAAGTGATTACTGCAAATGGGGTGACCCGACAAGATTCATTTGCTCGTTTACATGAAGATTGGTTACAAGTCTCTTTTGATAGAAAAAAGCGTGGTGTCTATTATGGGGGGAAAATATTTTGGATGGCAAAAACGGATGAAAGTGCATGGCTCTGTCCAAATACACCTTATCGAGAATGGTTTAAAAATAAACTAGAGCTATTAGCAACTACCGGTGTCGATGGAATATGGTTAGATGTACCTATTTTTAATCAAATAGCCACGACAATGTCTTGTTCATGTCGCTACTGTCAAAAGAAATTCACGTTACAGACAGGTCTATCATTTCCTGATAAATATGACCTTTCTGATAAATCTTTTTGGCAATATATTCGTTGGCGACATAGAACGATTACTGAATTTCTTGATGAATGTAAAACACGTATTGAAAGTATATCGCCAAAGACCGTTACCATTGCAGATATTGCTGGACTTGACCATACGGGAGCAACTCAATTAGGTTCTGAAGGAAGTGACCTTAAAAATATTCAGGTTATATGGGAAGTTAATGCGATCAGTGAGTCGACAGCTATGGCTGAGGCAAGTTATGATGATTGGATAGCGATGCACAGTGTCTATAAATATTGTCGTGGTGCAACTATGGATCGTCCTTCTTGGGTATTTAGTTATGGCTATAATGAAGCAGATGCTCAATTGGTACTTGCTAGTGCAGTAGCAGCACAGAACAATCCTTATGAACTTCGCACATCTACGCGAGGGTCTTCTGTTGGCGCGGAGTTTCGGAAGACTCAATTTAATTGGATCAAACGCTACTCAAAACAAATTTTTCGTTCGCGTTCGCTTGCTTCCGTTGCTGTTCTTTATTCCGAACGAAACAGAGACTTTCTTGATATAACCGAAAGAGGTGGAATGTATGTGAGTTCTGCACCTAGACGTGACCGAAGCTGGTCAGGAGATAGAAGTTCCAGTGCGACTGAATTGGAATATTTGGGTGACTATCGTGGGCTCAGTCTATTATTGTTCCAAAATCAAATTCCAACAGATATTTATCCTATTAGTCGAGTTGATAGTGATTTATTAAGCCGTTACTCTACTCTAGTGCTTCCTTCTATGGCTTCGTTAAGTGAGGAAGAAAAAAATAAGTTATTAGCTGCTATCAATAAGGGGAGTACTTTAATAATAACAGGTGCTGAACCAGGTTTTTGGGATGAAAATGCTTTTAGGCAAAAACAAAGTATATGGGCTGATATTTTAGATGGAAAGAATGCAAAAAAATATGGCCAAGGAACTATTTATCTTTTGAACGAAACGGTTGGGCAGGATTATCTTAAAACGCATGGAAGTAAACAGGCAAAGATAATACTGGAATTGGTTAATAAAAGTGGCGCTGAAAGCTGGGTAAGTAAGAAATTACCTATTGTTGTTCAGCCTTATGTCTATCAACAACAAATGCTTATTCATATACTCAATTATAGTTGGGTTGGAGCTTTGAGAAATGAACAAAAAAAATTGAAAGTAGAGCTCACTATTCCATGGGGTTTTGATACTCAACCCACAAAAATTATACAAACTGAACCTCAATGGCATAAAGAAAAATTACTAACATATAAAAAATCGGGAAATAAAATAATCATTTCTGTTGAAGTTGGAATAAACGCAATGGTTTTGATTGATTTGACGTAATGCTGCAAGGTCAAGGGGGCGGGTGTTTAATCCGTTCGTTTAATGGATATGGTATTTTTCAAAAGTAATAAATAATATTTTATGCTTTTAGGAAAAAATCATCAGTGTTCCCATATCAT